>NZ_JAAHHC010000019.1:0-133894 GCF_010672265.1 Moorena sp. SIO3A2 | reverse complement strand
TCTTGACCTTGGCGAATTTAATTCGCCAAGGTCAAGCGCACCTGCTGATAGCCAGTAATCCCTTCTATCAACATCCCCCTGATTAGTCCTAACAACCTGTTTCAGTCCTGATCCCAATTGGGACAGATCTGTGATCATAACCAGAAGACCTCGTAGATGGTGGCTATAAATTTCCATAGGTGCGCGCCTCCTAGGGCGAGTAAATCGCCCTAGGGTCCCACCTCCTAGTGTAGGTGCTGCTGGCAAGAACTCCTTTTATGTTATCTCTCTGACGAGAAAGGTGATAAACCCCAAGGCTGACCAGATCAGGATATCCTCCTCCGATGGCTATTAGTCCAATTCGGTTTGACTGCTATTAGTCCAATCAATACCATAGTGCTGCCCTAAATTCTGCCCCTGCTTTGGCCTAAGCGGCTTTGGGCGCTGATTAGACTTCGCCGCAGTTATCAGGGCAAAGGGGAAAGGGTAAAGGGATTAGATTATGAGTCTACCCCGAGCCTGTTGATGCCAAAATCCCAGCATGGGCAATCGGTCTTGGGCAATCGGTCTTGGGCAATCGGTCTTGGACAACCTCAGTTTTATGTAAGAAATTGGCTGGTTTTTTGAGGATATAGGAGACATAATTAAGAATTCAGGAGAATAATTCAGAAGTTATTGGGAGAATACATAGGTTAATTGCCCATTAAACTCTGATTAATTCCTAATTAACTATAAAATTCAGTTATTATGGCTCCTGAATCCTGAATCGAAGCTCCTGACTCCTGGATAAAGTTGGTGATGTCGAACTCAGGTTGGGCAAGACTAGGAAACTCGACAACCACCTGGACTTGATTCACCAAATTTTTACTTTTTTTTCACAATTAACCAAATCTTCACATTTAGTTCAAAAAAGCTTTCAAAAAATTTGGGTAGTCTTCATGATAAATTTATAAAAATTATACTGATTTTTTCATATCCTTACTTATATAACCTAACTGGGTTGTTTTTACAGCACCTTTGAACGGCACAGGAAGCTGCAAACAGCGAGTCAATCCCAAACTAGTTCATTTGGGATTGACTCGTAATTATTACTCTAGCGGTTTTCAAGCTAGTAAGGTACAAGTTTTAGGGACCAGGGACCAGGGACCAGGGACCAGGGACCAGGGACCAGGGACCAGGGACCAGGGACCAGGGACCAGGGACCAGGGACCAGGGACCAGGGACCAGGAAGCAGTAAAGTCATAAGAGGGAAGAGGTAAAAAATTATGTGTACCTCATTAGGCTAAAAAACGCTAGATTAGCCACTGCATCAAGAGGAATTGCTACAACCTTTAGATTTCTTTCAGAAGTCGGGAACAGGGATCAGCGGATTTGGGAACAGAGATCAGGTAACAGTGGACAAGAGTTGCTGATTTGACTTCCCAAACTCCCCACACTTCACCCACTCACCTCAAGCAGGTTTTGTGTAAGCATATGCCCTACGCGCAATAGCTGATAGCTGATAGCTGATAGCTGATAGCTGATAGCTGATAGCTGATATAGCAGAAGTCAGAAGTCAGAAGTCAGAAGTCAGAAGTCAGAAGTCAAACTCTTGCGCTTACTTTGGGTGTGAGACTTTTGTCATGTCCTAACTGCCCTGGCGACTGCTATAGCTTACGGTTTTGTAGCAATAATAGTGCGGTGACGAGGATCGCTGGCTACCGTGGTCTGATAGTCAAAACCAACTTTAATCATCGCCCCTTCCACATCAAAGCTGTAGTAGTCATCACTCCAAGGTTCTGTACTTTTCATCAACACAAACAGTGCAGGGGGCAGATTCTGGATGACTGGGGAGGCAGGATTATTATCTACAACACCAAGGCAGCCACCAGGTCGTAGAATACGTAGCGCTTCGGAAAAAATTTCCTCTGTTGCTTGGTGCGGTAGTTCATGAAGAACCAACTGTAAGGTGACCACATCAAAGGAATTGTCTGGTAAACTGGTTTCCTCTCCTTTGCCATGGATCCATTCGGATATTTCTGCTGTCTGATCCATGGTCTTGGCCACAGCCAGCATATAAGGGGATAAGTCTAACCCAACGGTGCGGATTTTGCCCTTTTTGATCCTGGAGTAGTAGCGGTGTAGCGCTAAGGTAGATATCCCTACTGAGCAGCCAATGTCTAGCACATCTGTGACTATCTCGGGATTATACTCTCCTAGTACTTGATGAAAACTACTTCGTAATCGCTCTTGTGCCGAAAGCCAAGTAAGTTTTTCTTTGGGCCAAACCCTCAACCCCATAGCCTGGGTAGCACTGGCAGCTTCAAAGGCAGCTTCCCAGCATAGGTTTCCCTGGTCATAAGCATGGAAAGGGACTTTGTAGTAGTCTGGGTAGACCAGGCTAGGGTTAGTAATCTCGGATAGTAAGGTCTTCGCTCCTGATTTTTCTAACTCCTGGTAGTTTTTCCGCCACTCAATCCCATTTTTTTCTGCGGTTTTAATTAGCACCTGCCTGGCCTGGTGTTGCATCACCTTGTAGATCGGCTTGGTGTCGATCAACAGATTAACGAACCGGGAGAGTAAGTCATCCCCCGCCCAGTCTGGTTTGAGCTTGTCCTTCATCAGTATTCAAAAATTATCCCAATGATTAGCTCATCTAATTATTTCATAGCGGTATGATTGCGCGGTATTATTCCTCTGCCCCAGCACCGATTTCAGTTAAAGTAACTAAACAGTGGCATCAACGATAATAAAGTAGTTTGGGAAAACGTTACCTTGATTCCTAGCTACAAAGAGAATTAATGACTAATGATTCTTAACAACCCAAAATCCCAAGTGGACAAAAGCTGGAGTAGTTGGGTCATAGTTCTATTACTGCTGGTGTGGATAGCGATCGCAGCAGGTTTACGGTTTACCTATCTGGCCGGAAAACCCCCCTGGTCAGATGAATTTGCCACCCTAGTGTTTAGCCTGGGCAATAGTTTTCGGAGCGTACCGCTGGATCAGGTGATTACGTCAGATACCCTGTTAGCTCCCCTCAAACCGAACTCTAGTGCTAGCATCAATTCCGTTATTAATAACCTAATCACGGAGAGTAATCACCCACCACTGTACTTCGTCCTAACCCATCTGTGGCTGAAGCTGTTTCCAGGCCATGGGGAATTGGTATCCCTGTGGGTAGCGCGATCCTTGAGTGTGCTACTGGGAGTGATTTCAATTCCAGCCATGTTTGGGTTAGGTTGGTTAGGGTTTCGTTCTTGCCTGGTGGGTCACTTCGCAGCAGCACTGATGGCTGTTTCACCCTATGGCATTTATCTGGCTCAAGAAGCTCGACACTACACTCTAGGGATTCTATTGGTTATCGCTTCAGTCAGTTGTTTGGTGTACGCTACGCGATCGCTTCAACGGCAGACGCCCTTCCCGATTTACATAGCATTAATCTGGGTTATTGTCAATAGCTTGGGCATAGCTGTCCATTACTTTTTCGTCCTGGTGATCGCAGCTGTAGGACTGGTAATGCTTGGGTTGCGGATTGGGTCAGGGGGTTCAGTATTTTCTTGGAAGTACTGGTGGCGAATTTACGCGGTGGCCCTCGGGACATTAATGGGAGTCTTAGTTTGGCTGCCAATTTTGCCACGCCCCTCCAGTAATCGTTTGACAGAGTGGGTTCACCAAGACACAACCCTCAGCAATTTGCTCGAACCGGTAGCTAGACTCTTGTCTTGGCTGATCACTATGGTAGTGATGCTGCCAGTAGAAGGGCAATCCCTACCGATTATGGTCGCCTCTGGACTAGTAACAGTAATATTAGTGCTCTTGATAGGGCAACTGTTGCGTCGAGGAATCAGAATTCAGAGGTTACACTCCCAGACTAAGGTCATGACTCAGGTTTTGGGCGGTTTCGTCCTGGGAGCGATCGCATTATTCTTATTAATCACTTACGGTCTTGGCATTGATTTGACCTTAGCCGCTCGTTACCAGTTTGTCTACTTCCCCATCGTAATTATGTTACTAGCAGCAAGCTTTGCCAGTTGTTGGAGAGCTGCCCAAGGGAAAGATCAGCAATGGGTAGCACTAATCCTGTTGATGGGATTGGTAGGTGGAGTGATAGTGGCATCCCATGTGAGTTACCAAAAAGCCGATCGACCAGATCTTGCGATCGCTAAAATCTTAGAGATTAGTGATTTCCAGTCTCAATCCCTGCCAGTCCTGATTGCTACAGTTCACAAAAGCCATGAACAAACAGGAGAAATGATGGGGTTAGCTTGGGAATTGAACCGTCGCAAAGTAGTTGATACTGCCATTAATTCACCCCAGTTTCTTTTGGCACATAAAGACACCGAGCCAAGGGTAGCTACAGAAACCCTGCAAAAAACTGTGGCTCAACTGCCCAAACCTTTAGAATTGTGGGTAGTCAATTTTTCTGCCTCTGTTGAGTTAAAAGCCCAAGGTTGTATTAAGGATAAACAATCTATATCTAAAGTCCCTGGTTATCGATTTCGACGGTATTCTTGTGAGAAGCATGGGGCTGAGGGCAGGAAATAGGGAAGAGTGTCGGGAGAGGGTGGAGTGTTCGGAGTGTGGGGGGAGAGGGAATAAATAGTTTTCGATAATTTGGTATAGTTAAAGATATTTTTGCTGATTTTTATCGTACTTCCTGCAGATAAATCAGCCATTTTGCTAAACGTTTATTAATCGATTCAAGACTTCTGGCTTAATTCCTAATCCTTAATACTTAATCCTTAATACTTAATACTTAATAGTCTCTCTTCCCTGTGCCCAGATCCGCTGTGCCCAGATCCGCTGTTCCCTGTTCCCGATTCCCGATTCCCGATTCCCGATTCCCGATTCCCTGTTCCCTATAAAACTTGGCAATTGCTGTAATTGTATGGTATATTTCCGAATAAATTAATAGCGCTAGAGTAAGTTGCCCGATCATGATAGATACCACCCAAGCCGCCTATCTTCTAGGTATTTGTCCTCAACGAGTTCGCCAACTCCTGAAAGAGGGCAGAATTCAAGGAGCCGAAAAAGTTGGTCGCTTTTGGCGGATTCCGCTATATAACGGTATGCCCAAGATAGTTCCCGGTAGCCGAGGACCACAAGGCTCCTGGAGAAAACAGCCCAGCAAATCCCTGACTCACATCTACCTCAACGAGGAAGTACTTCAAAAGAATCAACAAAACCATACAACAGACCCAGTGATTACAGTTAAACGGGGTAATCGCGATATCAACTGTCATTATGTAGAAATCAGCGGGCCATCCCGGTTAGTCTATAGACCAGAATCTCCCAAGAATAGTGGTGCCACCCTTTGGATAGAGGTTGAGCCTAATGTGGAGGTTGTAACTAAGGTTTTTGGTCAGTATTAACATGTTCAGAATTAAGCTCAACCACTTGTAGGGTGTATCCTCTTTGCTTAGCAATCCGCTTAGCTTTGGCTTGGGCTTGACTGAAGGAATCAAATTTGAGTGCTCCCCCTGCATGAGGACACCAATTTAACCGTTCCATCCCACCTAATAACTCTAATGAAGCTAGGTAATTAGAGCTATTGGATTCAAATAATACGTACCTAGGTCGGGATGAAGTGCTGTTAGTACCGTCGTGAGATTCTTGGCGACGTTGTTGTTTTAGTTTTGACGCACGACCCATAGCAGACCTCTAGAAAACTAGTGTTGAATGTTTAAAAAATTATTATTCCAGCGGCAGGTGATGAGTGACGAAAGTAAAATTTTATATTTACCAAAGATAGTGTAAATCCAGGACAAACCCAGGCAAAACCTCCTCCCCTGATAAAGTTTTAGGAGACTCCAACACCTCCACAACTTGACCTGGTCGATAAATTTCCACTTGCCGTGCTTGAGGATTAATTAACCAGCCCAGACTTACCCCATTTTTTAGATATTCCTCCATCTTGGCTTGAGTCACCGTTAACCGATCAGTTGGAGACATTAATTCTAGCACAAAATCCGGGCAAATCGGTGGAAACTTCTGGCGTTGCTCTGGTTTAAGTGCATCCCAGCGTTGTTGTTTAATCCACGCTACATCCGGAGAACGGTCAGCACCATTAGGGAGTTTAAAGCACGTCGAAGAGTCAAAACAAACCCCTAATTTAGCTTTTCGATTCCAAATACCTAAATCGATGATGATTTCAGCATTATGGTTACCAGTTTCTCCACCAGTAGGTGACATGATAATCACTTCTCCCTTGGCATTGCGCTCAAATTTTATTTCCGGGTTATTTCGACATAACTTATAAAATTGGTCATCAGTCAGTTCAATAATAGAGTTGAAACTTACTGTAAAAGCAGTCATGGTGATTTAAAATGTAGAATTGTAGGGACTATTTTAATTATTATCAAGTTCCACAGGGATGATACACTCAGGACTATTATTTCTGACATTATTCACAGTAGTGCTAACGGGATAAACACTCATCTTCTGGGCATCATAGGGAATCAGTAGTGGCTGCAATAGCTCCCGTTGACTTACCTGATGATGCAGCCATAAATCATAATCCCTAGGTTCTAATATGACTGGCATTCGATCATGGAGCGGACTGATAATGTCATTAGCTACTGTGGTTATAATTGTACAAGAAGCAATTATCTCACCCGTTGGATTTTTCCAAAGTTCCCAAAGTCCTGCAAAAGCAAACGGACGCTTATCTTTCATATGGAAATACAACGGTTGCTTCTTGCCATCCTTTCGTCGCCACTCATAAAAACCATCCGCTATAACCAAGCAACGCCGACGACGGAATGCACTGCGAAATGCTGGCTTTTCTGCTACCGTTTCTGCTCTAGCATTAATCAGTTTTGCCCCAATTTTTATATCCTTTGCCCAACTAGGAATCAAACCCCAACGTAACAATTGCCATTGTCGCTCAGTCTCAGTTGAGGGGTTTAATACTGTTGCCACCAGCTGAGTAGGGGCAATATTGTAACTAGCCTCCTGGGTTGGCACATCATCTAAATCAAAAGCTCGCGCTAGGCTTACCCCTATAGTTGTCAGGGTGAATCTACCACACATACTGGACGTGATTTAGTATTTATGTACTATTTTAGAAGCAAGTTATCCGTCCTGAGTGCTACAAACCAGCAAGCCTGCTATTAAGCGATCGCGTAGCGTGGCCTACGGCCAATCGCATTTCAATCAGCAATTCAATCATTTGTGGCGGTCGGCTCTGGAAGGTTTGCTAGTTTCGTCCCTTACTGGAGCAGCGTTCAAGTAATAGACCTTGACAAAATTAGCAATATAATCAGCAATTACCCGATTCCCGATTCCCGATTCCCGATTCCCGATTCCCGATTCCCGATTCCCTGCGCGCAGCGCTATAGTACGGGCAACCATTCCAGTCACCCGTACAACCGTCAACTGTCAACCAACCATCAATGTCTTAAAGATCTGTTTCGCTAAACTCACGATTCATGTGGTCAAAGGGCTGATCAACAAATCCGATATTCCCAATACCAGCTTCTGTTGCCATTGCTTTGACCATATCTTTCATAATCTCAATCCCACGCACGGTTGGAGCGATTGGCACACCTAGGGAGTTATAGGTTTCCCGCAACCCTTGTAGAACCCGCTCATCCAGGACATTGGTATCACCAGCAACTAGGGCATAACTAGCATAGCGCAGGTAATAATCCAGATCTCGTAAACAAGCAGCATAACGACGAGTTGTATAAGAATTGCCACCTGGACGCAACAGTTCAGGAACTTCCTCATACAGTTGTGCTGATGCTTGCTTGACAATAGAAGCAGCATTGCCATTGATTAAAGTAGCTACAGCCACCCGAGCGGTGCCAGTTTCAAAGTAAGACTTAAGTGAATCGATGGCATCCCGATCTAGGTAGCGACCTGAGCTATCATAATTCCTAATCAAGTTTGTGACTAGATCCCTCATTAAATTATTCTCCCAACAACAATCTTGATATTTTTGATTTACTATTGACCTCTTCCCTAGATATAGGGCGAGCACTCAACAGGTACAGAGCGCTACACTATGCACTCCACAGGAGTTAAACAGCAAGTTGAATGTGTGCTCAATTCCAGACGCTATAATTGGCTGGAGCTAAGCGTATACATATCTTTCATCACTAGATTGTACCCTGTTGCTTGTTGCTTTCATCCTTAATGCTTCTTGAGAATTGGGCGTTGCCCACCATAGATGTGACCTTATAGTTGAGCAAGACACTTCCAGAGGGGGGAAACAGGGAAACTAGAACCGACCGACCAAATGCTCCCACTAACCCCATTGCCCATATAGAGGCCATATAGAGGGATTTAGGCAAAACCTGCCACTAACCAGAGCCTAGTCTTCGCCTCTGTGCCATGGTGACCAGACAAAGACCTTCTGTTGAGCCTTTGTGCGAGCCTTTGTGCGAACCTGACTTAGTCTAGAACTCGAAAATTTAATTTTTTATTCATATGAGATCCGATCATCTTAGGACATTCTGTATTGTTAGATACATAATGTCCTACTTTCTATCCCTAGGATGAGTCAGGAATCAGGGAACTACAACTTTTCACTGTTCAAGGGAAAAGCCCATCAAGATGCTTTTAAGAAAATCGTGCTGCTTGCACCACTCAAAAAAAAGTATCTCCCCAGGAATAACTGACTCGGATGCTTACCTAGCCCGTCCTCGGTTTGGGAAAGCTTAAGTGTCGCCAATTTTGGTAGATTCACTAACTCAAGTAATTTTCTAAGATTGTTTCTTTGTAAACAAACGTAAAGCTGATCAAAGGAGTCATTCATGCCTGAAACCCCACAAGAAGTCTTGAAAATGATTCAAGACCAAAACATAAAAATCATCGACCTTAAATTCATTGATATGCCAGGGATCTGGCAGCACTGCTCGTTTTACCAAGACCAAATAGAAGAGGATTCCTTTGTCGATGGAGTTCCCTTCGATGGTTCAAGTATTCGGGGTTGGAAAGCAATCAACGAATCTGACATGGCAATGGTTCCTGATGCCACAACGGCTTGGATCGACCCATTCATGAAAGAACCAACCCTGAGCATGATTTGCAGCATTAAGGAACCGCGTACTGGGGAATGGTACAGCCGCGATCCACGCAGCATTGCTCAGAAAGCCCTTGACTATCTGATCAGCACTGGCATTGGGGATACCGCCTTCTTTGGTCCAGAAGCTGAATTCTTTGTGTTTGATGATGTTCGCTTTGACCAAACCGAGAGCCAGTGCTACTACTATGTAGACAGCGTTGAAGGTCGTTGGAATTCTGGTCGAGAAGAAGCAGGTGGTAACCTCGGATATAAGCCTCGCTATAAAGAAGGTTATTTCCCTGTCTCCCCCACAGACACCCTGCAAGACATGCGTACCGAAATGCTGCTAACCATGGCAGAGTGCGGCGTACCCATTGAAAAGCACCACCACGAGGTAGCTACAGGTGGACAGAACGAGTTGGGTTTCCGCTTTGGCACCCTAATTAAGGCTGCTGACGATCTGATGACTTATAAGTATGTCATCAAAAATGTTGCCAAAAAGTATGGCAGAACTGTCACCTTCATGCCCAAACCAATCTTTAATGACAATGGTTCGGGAATGCATACCCACCAATCTATCTGGAAGGATGGGGAACCCTTGTTCTGGGGTGATGGTTACGCCAACCTAAGTACCATGGCGCTCCATTACATCGGTGGTTTACTCAAGCACGCCCCGGCTCTGTTAGCACTTACCAACCCCAGCACGAACTCCTACAAGCGTCTGGTTCCTGGGTTTGAAGCCCCAGTCAACTTAGCTTACTCCCAAGGCAACCGTTCAGCTTCCATCCGCATTCCTCTGTCTGGCCCCAATCCTAAGGCCAAGCGGTTAGAGTTCCGTTGCCCTGATGCCACCTGTAACCCCTATCTCGCCTTCGCTGCCATGCTCTGTGCTGGTATTGATGGCATCAAGAACGAGATTGAACCAGGTGACTCTCTAGATGTGGATATTTACGACCTCTCTCCAGAGGAATTGAGCAAAATTCCATCCACCCCCGGTTCTCTAGAGGATGCTCTGGCAGCCTTAGAAAAGGATCATACCTTCTTGACTGAATCAGGAGTATTTACCGAAGACTTCATTACCAACTGGATTGAATTCAAACTAGACAACGAAGTCAACCCCATGCGGTTGCGGCCTCATCCCTATGAGTTCGCACTATACTACGATGTCTAATACTTTGTCAATGGTGAACTAAGACCATTAGCCATCCTCTAGGGTCAACTACCGCACACTGACCCTCAAGGTACAGTGTGGGCTTGAATAAAGCCTGTTGACCAGACGGCGCGAGGCAAGAAATCCTCGCCTCGCGCAGCCGTTAAGACTAAGCGTTAAAATTCGTACCTTGAAATGCGTGCCAGTTTCAAGCACTACAACTGGGTAATTAAACAGGTCATTCGGGAAAGCCAGTGTTACTCAGAAAGTACCGAGTCTTAACACGTCGAGGCAAACCTTACCAACTTATGTTGAGCGTTCAAAGTAATGCGAGTTTTCGTAGTAGACAAAAACATTTTGCCTCTTGACCCTTGCCATCCAGCACGGGCGAGAGAACTACTCACAAAAGGACGAGCGAAAGTCTACAAGCGCTATCCATTCACGATCGTGCTACAGGAGAGAACGGCGGAAGAATCGATAGTTCATCCTCATAGGATTAAGATTGACCCTGGAAGCAAAGTAACTGGAATTGCCGTAGTTCAAGAGGAGACAGGACGTGTTGTAGGAGCGTTAGAAATCTCTCACAGAGGGCAACAAATTAAAGACGCCCTTGAATCTCGTAGGGCATTAAGAAGGGCACGCCGTAACCGTAAAACCCGTTACCGTAAACCTCGATTTCTGAATCGAACCCGTAAACAAGGATGGTTACCTCCCTCTCTTGAGAGTCGGATTGCCAACATTGAAACATGGGTCAGACGGATGCTCAAAGTTTGTCCTATTACAGCCATCTCTACTGAGCTGGTTAGGTTCGATACTCAGGAATTACAAAATCCTGAGATTAGCGGTGTTGAGTATCAACACGGAGAGCTCTTTGGCTTTGAAGTAAAAGAGTATCTATTGACCAAATGGGGTAGAAAATGCACTTATTGCGGCGTTGAAAATGTCCCCTTAGAGATTGAACATATCATCGCCAAATCAAGGGGAGGTAGTAACCGTGTGAGCAACTTAACATTGGCTTGTCATTATTGTAATCAAGCCAAAGGAAACCAACCTGTTGAAGAGTTCCTGAAAAAAAAACCATTAGTTCTCAAACGAATTTTGGCACAAGCATTAGCACCATTGAAAGATGCGGCAGCCGTTAACGCTACCCGATGGGAACTGTTCAGAAGGCTGCAATCGTTCAGTTTGCTATTAGAAACAGGTACAGGGGGTACAACCAAGTTTAACCGTAAGACCAGAGGCATCGAGAAACACCACTGGACTGATGCGGCTTGCGTAGGTGCCTCTACACCGGAAAAGCTACTTTTAAAGGGAGTTAAGCCACTATTAATCAAGGCAAAAGGTCATGGAACTCGTCAGCGTTGCGGGACTGACCGCTACGGCTTCCCAATCCGTCATGCTCCATCCCAAAAGTTCTTTATGGGTTTCCAGACAGGGGATTTAGTGAAAGCTAATGTTTTAACTGGGAAGTACCTAGGAATCTACACCGGTCGAGTGGCGATTCGATTTAGACCAAGTTTCAAACTAACCACAGTCGGCAAAAGGTTTGACGTTCATCCAAAATATTTGAAAACTATTCACTTTGCTGATGGATACGAATATGGCTCCTGAACAGCGGATTTACTATCGCTCAATTGTTTGTTTGACGGCAATTCCTCGGACAGCTGAAACCGTAGGTTCAGTGTCCATTGAGGAACACTTCGAGCCACACTGATTTTAGATTGATTTTATTACTGAATCATGTTTTTTGCTGCTACGAGGTCCAGTAATTTTTTTCATGATAAGCGCGTTTGTATTTGAGATGTAAACCTGTATTGTCTTTTTTTATTGTCGAATAAAACTCCGGAGCTCTTGCCCCTTTTGCCTTTTGCCTCTTACATGCATGCCTCTTGGCCTTTGGGAGTATGTTAACAACCGAGATCTAAACGCTATTATAGTCTACAGTAGACTTGGTCATAAATAATTCCTGTCCCCAATTCAACGACCGTTCCCCTATCGGGTCAGACGTGGGTTTGGTGCGGGTTTAGCTAAGAAAATCTATGACAGTTGCATATCCTCACAAATCAAACAATGGCATGGGTGCCCGTGAAATCCTGCCACATGTGGTACGCGATCGCAAACTTCACCTGGTCATGCTCAACCGCTATCGCTACAACGAACAACACAGTTGCCTGGATCTCACGGATTTGGTAGAAAAGCTGGATGGTCAGCCAAAAGAACTGGTGCGTGACCTATCTCATCACATTGCTGACGAAGCTCGTCATGCCATGTGGCTGACTGACCTACTCATGAAACTGGGGGCAGATATTGGTAAGCCCCCTGGAGTGTCCTACATCAAGGAATTTGATCGACTGATCGACCAGGAAAGCTATAAACAACCAGGAAAGCTGAACGATGGACTGATCGGTGGTTTGGCAGCGATTAATGTCACCGAAAAACGGGGATGTGAGTACTTCTCAGCTCACATCAAAGCATTGAAAGAGGCACCGAAAACGGAAGAAAATATTAAGATTCTTAAAACCATTGAACAGATTTTCCCAGAGGAAGTTGGTCATGTGCGTTGGGGGAATCGGTGGTTGGCACAAATTGCCAAGAAAAGCCCAGAACATCGACAGAAGGTCGAACAGGCAAAGCGCCAGTATGTAGCGATAGAACAGGCGGCTTATGAATCTGGTATAGATCTGATGGCAGGTGCTGAACTGCGCCGACTCAATAACTTGCTAGAGGTTGCCAATACTTTGCCAGTGTGGGAACGTCCTCAGTACCTGATCGAGCGCTTACCCCAAACCTTGCTAGCCCCTGAACTGCAAATGACCAGGATTCAGGTAGCACAAAAGGCTTGGCAGCAAGATCCACAAGGGTTTATCGAAAAATTTGTGCCAATGTTTTTGAACGGTCTGAATCAGGTATCTAAACATCAGCAAAAAGCTGTCTCCTAGAAAATTGGTCAAGAAGTCAGAAGCTGTTCAAGGGCATTTGTTAGTGTTTCGGTATCTCAAAGGTAAAATCTAAGACAAGGGTTCAAGGAAAAAGGTTAAGGCAAAATCATTTTTTCCCCTTGACCCTTTCCTTTTTGCCTGTCTCACCTAATTGCATGTCTCGACCCTTGATTTAAGAAAATCACTCAACGTGTCAAGAAGCATAGCTACAGGTGATACTGGGTCTTAGGCAAACCCCAAGACCAGCACAGAGAAATAGATTATGACAAACCCACAGCCGAATCCTGACACTCTATCTAGTCAAGACTTGTCAATGGCAGAAATCGTTGCCAGTGAGTTCAACCAGACTATGACTGCCGTTAACTATGTCGAAAACATTGAAACGGTCATCTCCAGCCTGGAACAAAACAATAGCGCTATGGTAAGCCACAGTGAAGAAGGCTACTTGTGGAAGTTTCAGTACGGTAGCGTGGAAGTATTCGTTCAGCTCACTGGTTCCACAGATGATGACACCTTCACAGCTTGGTCTTCTGTGATGCATCTACCTGCCAAGGACGAGGCAAAATTGATGCGCAAGCTCCTGGAAATGAACTGGTATGACACCTTTGAATCCCGCTTTGCTATTGTTGAGGATCAAGTTGTCGTGTTATCCACGCGAACTGTTGCTGAATTGTCCCCAGGAGAAATTTCTCGCGCCATTACCGTGGTAGCCACTATAGCCGATGACAATGATGACTTATTACAAGCTGAGTTTGGTGCGGCCTAAAATCTTCTGATTCCAGTTGATATTACCACACAGGTGAAGGATAAAGATTAAAACATACCAGTTAGCGAACAAATCAGCCAACAATGGCATTGTTTAATACTTCAGACTTACCACTTGAGACTTCTGATAGTTCAGACTTACCACTTCAGAGTTCATCCTGGCGTTTAATTCCCTTACTACAGGCATCAGGGCGGCTTCAGATGGCCATTGACCAGTGGCTACTAGCCCAGCACCAACGGGGAAAACATCCCCCAGTATTGCGATTTTATACCTGGGCATCACCAACCATCTCTGTTGGCTACCATCAACGCCGTTGGCCTGAGTTCTGGGAACAACTCACTTGGGCATCACAACCAGTAGAGCTGGTAAGGCGTCCCACTGGTGGTAGAGCTGTGCTACATCAGGGAGATTTGACCTATATGGTGGTTAATTCCGGGTTGACTGGTAAACGTCTTGATGCCTATCACCAAATTTGTGAGTTTTTGATTCAGGGGTGGCGCTCGCTTGGTGTAGAGTTGCACTATGGTTCAGCCGGACGGGGGTATATTCACAATCCCAACTGTTTCGGGACTGCTACTGGTGCCGATTTAGTGTTGGCAGATGGTTCTAAACTGATTGGTAGTGCTCAATTGCGCCGTGGTAATGTGACTTTGCAGCATGGCTCAATTCCCTTAGAACCAGATGCTGGACTGTATACTCAAGTGTTTGGGGAAGCGCCCCCTCCCTTTGATCTACCCATGGCTCAACGGGGAGATGCCTTAATAAACATTGTGGTGGATGCCCTAACTCATGCTGCTGCCGATTGTTTTGGTGTGGAGTTGGTAGAGAAGCCTTTATCAAATCAGGAGTGGCAAGAAATTCTGGCTTTGGTAAATAGCCGATCAGATCAATAGCCGATCAGAACAAATCTGGTTGAACACCCATAGTTAAGGCTGATGGAAAAGCAGACAAGGAGAGGTTTTTATCATGGATAAAACAGAAATTATAGCGCTACGTGCAAGTCAGAAGTAAGAAGTAAGAAGTCAGAAGTAAGCGATTACTTACGTTTCGGAGTTTAGGAATTGTCTTACATCTGAATGCGTAGTGCTATATCAGAACTTAAGCAAAAGTAGGCAACAAACTAGCTGATGTCTAAAGTTACTACCAGAAATGACTTGGGCGTGATGATTTGTAAGCTCCAAATCCTGTTCCGAGCCCAATATACTCCTGGCTCGTTTCTCAATTTTTGACAATAACTGCCATAAATCCCACCTCCTGTCAGTATTTTCCCTGAGGGTAAGTTCAAGGTAAGTTTATATAATCCTAAACAAGCACCTTTTTCAGTAATAGCTTCAAGTATGCAGCAGCACAGATTAATCAGGCTACCCATTTTTTGTTCCGGCTTAGATTTTGCTAACTCTAATAAGTGAAATAATTGATAAAAATAAATTCATAATAACTAAATTTTCTAGGATTATAACTCAAAACTATTTGTTTTATTTTAATAAATAAATTTAGACTTAGACATGGTTAAGGGATGATAAATTATAGATATTTTACAATTTATGAGTAAATCGATTTGTGTTGATATGACCCTGAACCAGTGACATACGATCAAGACAAAAATCTCATCTTAGTTGTAGATGATACACCCACCAATTTATCAGTCATATCCCAGGCTTTGCACAATGCTGGCTTTACGGTTGCTGTGGAAACAGATGGTGAAAGCGCGATTGAACAAGTTAACTATAATCAACCCGATCTAATTCTATTGGACGTAATGATGCCAGGAATTGACGGATTTGAGACTTGCAAAAGACTAAAAGCAAACCCTTCAAATCGAGACATCCCCGTAATTTTCATGACCGCACTGACTGACACAGTTGATCAGGTCAAAGGTCTTTCCATCGGAGCCGTCGATTACATCACCAAACCGTTTCAACAAGACGAGGTATTAGCTAGAGTAAGGATACATCTACAACTAAGACATTTGACTATAACCCTTGATGAACAAAATGCCCGTTTGAAACAAGAAGTTGCGGAACGTGCGGCGGCGGAAACCAGGTTAAGTAAGACTTTCCAACAGCTTAAGGAAGCCCAAGAGCAAATTATTGCCACAGAGAAACTAGCATACCTCGGTACCTTAACTGCAGGGGTTGCCCATGAACTGAGGAATCCTCTCAACTTTGTCAACAATTATGCCGAAGGTTCGATGGAGTTAGCTGAGGAACTCATCGAAGAATTTAAAATACAATTAGAGCATATAGAAACAACAACAGCTAGCTATATCAAAGACACCTTGACAGAACTGCGAGACAATTCTCTCGCTATCAAACTTCATGGTCAAAGAGCCGAGGGCATCATTCAAAGCATGATGCAGCATGCTCGAACTGACAGTACTCAACTCCAACTGACTGACCCTTCACTCAGGTAGATGAGTCGGACACCCGCAAGTATAGTGGGGCTGGGTTGGGTTTAGCGATCGCGAAAAAGCTCTGTGATCTGATGGCGGGTCAGATAACTGTGGACAGTGAATTGGGTAAGGGAGCGAAGTTTACTGTTTCCCTACCCATAGAATGGGTTTAACACTGATTAGTCATTCGTCATATTCACCCAATGGTTATCCTTGTATCCTTCCTTGTATCCTTCAACCTACCCTAGATCAAATCGCCTTGGGCGAACAACCTTGGCCAAAAGGCCACGCAATCGCGTTCAACCTGCAACCCTCAATCCTAAACCGTCCTTAGAGCTGTATCAATCCACTGCTTCAGGGTGGGTAGCACTTCCTCAAGGGAGAGTTCTGTCGATTTGTGGGTAGCCCGTTCCACCACTTCCACTTTGCCATCTTTAAGCGATCGCCCAGTGACAATCCGGTAGGGAATCCCAATTAAATCAGCATCTTTGAACTTGACCCCAGCTCGTTCGTTGCGGTCATCAAGCAGGGTTTCGATACCTGCTTCATTGAGTTGAGTGTAAAGTTTTTCTGCTGCTGCCATCTGCTGGGTATCTCCCACATTCGGGATCGTGATAATCACATGGTAGGGTGCGATCGCAACTGGCCAGATAATCCCATCCTTGTCATAGGATTGCTCTACAGCTGCTTGAGCTAACCGAGACACTCCCACCCCATAACAGCCCATACATAACGGAATTTCTTCCCCTTGCTCACTGGTGTAGGTAGCCCCCATCGCCGATGAGTATTTCGTCCCCAACTGGAAAATATGGCCAACTTCTATTCCGCGAGCGCTTTTTAGGGTTTGATTCGGGTCATGGATGGCGCGATCGCCTGGACTCGCCTTACGGACATCCACCACTAGCTTCGGTAACTGGAATTGCTCACCCCAATTGGCACCAACTACGTGATAGCCTGACTCATTAGAACCAGTAGTAAAGTTTTTCAGTTCCACTGCTGTTTGATCTACCAACCGCAAAAACTGAGGCGCAATATCTTTAGCTGACTTGATATAATCATCTGCCAAATCAGGTGCCATGTAGCCCAAAGGTAGAGGTTTCGATGCCCATTTTTCCTGGGTAGCCACCTCTGGTACCGTCAGGGCTAAAACCGTTGTGGCATCGTATTGGTCTGCCAATTTCACCAATTCATTCTGTAACTTCACCTCATTTACATCTTGATCCCCCCGAATGCTCACTAAAACCAACACCGTCATCCCGTTGTCATAGACAATTTGGTAAAGGACATTTTTTACCACACTAGTGGCAGAGCACTTCAGGAATTGACAGAGGGTGTCAATAGTTGAGGTGTTTGGAGTTTCTAGTTTTTCATAAGTGTTATAGGGTGAGGGCTCTAGGTCTGGTGGTAAGGAAACCGCTTTTTCCACATTGGCAGAATACTTGCCATCCTCTGTGTAGAGAATCTCGTCTTCCCCAGCATCAGCCAGAACCATAAATTCTTGAGAACCCGAACCCCCAATCGCCCCAGAGTCAGCCTCAACCGCTCTAAACTCCAAACCACTGCGGCTAAACATATTTCTATAGGCTTGATCCATCGCCTGATAAGTCTTTTTCAGGCTTTCGTGATCGGTATGGAAGGAGTACGCATCCTTCATAATGAATTCCCGTCCCCGCATCAGCCCAAATCGGGGGCGAATTTCATCTCGGAACTTAGTTTGAATTTGATACAGGTTTAGAGGTAATTGCCGATAGGAGCGAATCATGTCCTTAGCAACAGTAGTGATTACCTCTTCATGGGTTGGTCCAAGCCCCAATTCCCGCTTTTGTCGGTCAATCAGAGCAAACATAATGCCCTCAGCTTTGGTGTAGGTGTCCCAACGAC
This sequence comes from Moorena sp. SIO3A2, assembly GCF_010672265.1. Classification (NCBI taxonomy): domain Bacteria; kingdom Bacillati; phylum Cyanobacteriota; class Cyanophyceae; order Coleofasciculales; family Coleofasciculaceae; genus Moorena; species Moorena sp. SIO3A2. The sequence continues at coordinate 115,798 of NZ_JAAHHC010000019.1, read as the reverse complement.
CCGATTCTTTCCACAGCTCAGACGGTTGTAGCTGAGGCAGTAGACACTCTTGAGCACCTGTGGCATCCATTTCCTCCCGCACAATCTGAGAAACTTTTTTGAGGACACGCCACATCATGGGTAAATAGGCGTATATGCCACTGCCAATACGTCGAATGTAACCCGCACGGAGCAAAAGTTTATGGCTAGGGATTTCTGCTTCCACTGGGTCTTCCCGCAGTGTCACCAACAGCATCTGAGACAGTCGCATTACTTACTTCCTTTTTAGACCAAACTACCATTATCTCATCAGTTTAAAACTTTCATCAACAGTATGTCAGCCAGGATTGACATACTCTTCAACCTCTGAGAAGGTATGTGATTATAGGCTAGTTTCTAGTTTAATTTCAATTAGCATAATCTTGGTTATAGACGTTTTAGCTTGCGAAGCTTTACGTTTGGCGTTGCTTAATAATGGAATGATGTGAATAGTTTTGTGGAACAGGCATCTTGCCTGTTATCAATATTTTCGGGCGGGCAGGATGCCCACTCTACTCCTATTCATTCTAAGACTGACGCAACACCTTACGTTTTCTTGCTTTGATTAGTGAACAGGTTACCATCGGAGCTTTAAATAAACTAGATATCAGTAAGAGCAACCAAAGCATTAACCAATCCCCTATCAACCAGATTATTATCGATAACCAACGGACTCTTAAAAATGTAATATTGGAGACGTTTTTCAATTCATAGCTCAACCAAACAAGACTAGATTTAAGTGATAGTGATAATACTTATTGCTGTCTATAAATAAAATCATACTGTTTAAATAAAAATTAATAAAAGATAAACAAGAGTTTTTGACGCTATTTTGATCATTGTTATGATCAAACAATACTCTTTATTATAATAGTTTTTATGCTATCAAAAAAAACTTAGATATAAATAAAATATCCAGATAATTACGATATATAATTTATAGGCAAAAAAAATAAACTAGCAATAAAATTAAATTAATTAACAAATAATCATATTAAAAGCCATGATGGATATTTTCTGGAATAATTATCAGATTTATAGCAAAAAAACGCAGCAGACAATTGAATTAAAAAGAAACTAATACCCCTGAATTTACCATAGTTTTATGGCGGCTGTATATCTGTAATTAAAATTCATAAAATCAACACCATTACGAATCTCCAACCGAGATGCTTCACTAACGGATATCAGTAGGTGGAGAAACTCCTTAGCCATTATAATTCCCAAAGCCATTGCTTAGCAGTAGGGACTAAAGATGAATATAATCTCCAGGGTTGTAGACGGAAAATTAGTCTTGGGACCGGTAGAATAACCTGAAGAATATACCCTAGATGAATTACTAGCCAATCAAGTCGAAATCAGTGAAGAGGTTCACTGGGGTAAACCAGAAGGTCGAGAGGTGTGGTAGGCTTCTGTGAGTGCGAATTGCCTTTTGGACAACTTCTAGTCACTAAAAAAGGAACAGATATAAACTTTGGGTATTGAACTACGCAGTTACGTATACATAGACAGCTTGCAGCCTCAGCACGCCGCTTACATGGGAACAGTAGCGTTAGGATTTTTGCCCTTACCAGGAGATACCTCCCTTTGGATTGAAATCTCACCAGGTATTGAAATTAACCGGATTACCGATATTGCCCTCAAATCCACTGCCGTGCGTCCAGGAGTGCTGGTGGTCGAACGGCTTTACGGACTTCTAGAGGTGCATGCTAATAAACAAGGGGAAACCCGTACAGCTGGCAAAGCAATTTTAGACGCACTGGGCGTCCGTGAACAGGATCGGCTCAAACCTCGGGTCATTTCTAGCCAAATTATCCGTAATATTGATGCCCACCAGACCCAGTTAATTAATCGCACACGGCGCGGTCAAATGTTGCTAGCAGGGCAAACCCTATATGTATTAGAAGTTGAGCCAGCTGCCTATGCTGCCCTAGCTGCCAATGAAGCAGAGAAATCCGCCTTAATTAACATCTTACAAATTAGTGCAGTGGGCAGCTTTGGACGCCTCTACCTAGGCGGAGAAGAACGGGATATATTAGCAGCGTCTCAAGCAGCGCTGACTGCTATTGAAAGCGTGAGTGGTCGTGAACATCCTGCTGCCAAGCGCAAGGAATAGAAAGGAATTCTTCCTGACCTGATCCCTTAATGTAGTGCCATTGGGTTAAAGTCTTTGTTGGCACCGCTACATAATGTGAAGGAGAACCTCAATGGCCAATCTAGAACATCTTGCTCTACTCAAACAAGATCCATTGAGATGGACAGAATGGAGAAAGACAAATCTAGATCTAGAACCAGACCTTAGCGAAGTTAACCTCAATGGGGCTAACTTTGAAAGGGTAAACTTAGCAAAAGCTAACCTAAAAAAGGCAAATCTAGGCAATATTAAACTGATTAGCGCTAACCTCAGTCAAGCTAACCTCAGTAATGCCAACCTCCAAGATGCTGAACTAATCAAAGCTAAACTGATCTCGGCAGAGCTAATTGGGACTAAACTTATAGCAGCTAACCTGATCAGGGCTGACCTAAATGGTGCCAATTTAATTGGGGCTGACTTGACCCTAGCTAACCTGATGGAAGCTGATTTGAGTAATGCTAACCTAATTGGCACTAGCTTGCTCAAAGCTAATCTCTCAGAAGCAGATTTAAGTGGGGCAAAGCTAAGACGGACTAACCTGGTTGAGGCTAACCTTATGGCTGCCAATCTCTGCCATGCTAATCTGAGCAATGCTAATCTTCATCAAGCTGAACTGCTTGGGGCTTACCTATACAAAGCTGAGTGTCCAGGGGCTAACCTAGCAGAAGCTCACCTGAGTGGAAGCTATCTGTTTGGAGCTAACCTAGCAGAGGCAGACCTTTACGGGGTTGACATTAGATGGGCGAACCTTACCAAAGCTAATTTAAGCGGGTCTAACCTCACTACAGCTAAGCTGAGGGGCGCTAACCTCAGTAAAGCTAACTTAACTGGGGCTACTATCATTGAAGCTGAACTAAGCCAAGCTAATCTAAGGGAAACAATTATGCCTGATGGAACTATCCATCCTTAGATCACTACATCTGATCACAATCAATCAAACCTTCGATTAATCAGTTAGTGCTGCAAGTATCATCCAACAGACACTATCGACCAGACACCGATGAGTTATGCCCAACCGCCCCTAAAATTTATCTCACCAGGTCAATATGTGCTGGAAAAACCCACCGTCGAGCGGTTTGTTGAGACAACCTTACTGCTATGGGATCTGGTGACTCGCCTCAAGGGTGGCAACCCCTTTGATCGTCCTCGATTAGGTAAGCAAAGGGTACAGATGAGAGTTGGTAAACCAATATCGGTCTCTGAGTTTTACCCAGCCTATCGAGCCAGTCGTCATGGTGCTAGATAAGCTATAGTTGACCTGACTCATGAGCTGCAAACCTCTATGGAAAGTCTGATCATAACTTGACAATATTCTCTGACTAAGTAAAAATATATAGCATTATTTTTATCCTTAACCTCAAGTTAATCAAAGTGGGATTTTGGTTAACTTGAGGTTAAGCTTTGGACTCTAACTATCCTGAGTCCACTCAACCTCAATCTCAAGAGTCTGGCTTGCTAGACCTCAGACTGTAGCTAATAGATGATTATTTTTCCGGCAGTGTCTGGAATTCATCGGCAGACTCTGGTACCAGTATATAGAAAGCCAATTATTACTAACCGCTGATGCGTTATGTTCCACCCCGAAAGGCTTGCGAAATCCTTGGAGTATCACAGCGAACACTCCGATACTGGGATCAAGCAGGAAAAATCAAAACCATTAGAACCCCAAGTAATCAACAGAGGTACGATGTTGACTCCGTTCTTGGACAAGTCCCAAACAAGCCAGTCGTCATCTACGCCAGGGTTTCAAGCAAAAAACAAAAAGACGACCTCGAAAGGCAAGCGGCGTTCTGCCAAGGGCAATTCCCGGAAGCAGAAATCATCTTTGACATCGGCTGAGAACTCAACTACAAGCGAAAAGGTCTTAAAACCTTATTGGGACGGGTCATGTCAAGAGATATCAACCTGGTTGTGGTCCCACACAAAGACCGTAGGCCAAGATTCGGATTTGAACTTATCGAATGGTATGTTACGCAAAACGGTGGCAAGATCTTGGTTCTCAACCAGTCAGACCTATCTTATGAGGGAGAGATGGTGGAGAATATCCTCGCCATTGTCCATGTCTTCAGTTGCCGACTCTACGGTCTCAGGAAGTACAAAACTGCTATCAAAGAAGATCCGAGTTTACCCGGGAACTGAACTGAAGCTTAAATGGAGAACTTGGATTAACGCAGCTAGATGGTGTTACAATAAAGCGGTCGCCATCCTCAAAACTACAAAAATTGGGAAGTATGACCTCAGGAAAAAGGTGATGTTAGATGTTCCTGAATGGGTAAATCAAACTCCCTACAACCCTAGACAATTAGCAGTGTTTCAAGCTTTTGAAGCGTACAAAGCTGCTATTAAATCTGGTGGTCATACTAAGTTTAGGCGGTACTGCGATCCAGTCCAATCTATTCGATTCCAAAAGTCTAATTTCTCCAAAGGTGTCTTTTATCCTAGACAGACCAAAGGATTAACGTTCACTAGCAGTGAACCACTCCCTGAGAAAATGACTCACGAGCCGATACTTAGCATTGATCGAGGTCGGTGGTTTATTAGCTTTGCCGTTGAATCAGACCAAGATAATTTCCCTATCCCTCAAAAAGCAATCGCCTTAGACCCAGGCGTGAGGAGCTTTTTAACTGGATTTGATGGCCAGAGATTTATAGACTTAGGGACTGGGGACATTGGAAGGGTTTATCGCCTGTGTTCTCATTTAGATCGATTAATTTGTCAGGCAGCCTTGGCCAAGGGACGCCCTAACAAGAGAAAGAGGTTTAAGTTAAGGAAGGCTGCTCAAAGGATTAGGGTAAAAATTCGTAACCTAATTGATGAAGCCCACAAGAAAATTTCTTGCTATCTAACTTCTGAATATCAAGTTATTTACTTACCAAAGTTTGAAACATCACAAATGGTCGGTAAGGCTAAAAGGAAAATCAGAAGTAAAACAGTTAGGGCAATGATGAATTGGGCACATTACCGATTCAAGATGACGTTGAAGCATCAGGCAACTAAAAGAGGTTGTTTTGTAGTAGACGTATCTGAAGAGTACACTTCCAAGACTTGTACAAGGTGTGGCCATGTTCACCGTAAGTTAGGCGGATCTAAGAAGTTTTTGTGCCCTGAATGCGGACACACACTTGATCGAGACCACAATGGCGCTTTTGGGATTTTCCTGAAAGCTTTGAGAGATACCTCCTCGTCAATTACTGACGTGCTATACACGGATTCCGGCGAAGCCCACGAATTACCGGGTTAAACGTATCTGGGACGATGAACAAACTAGTATTACCCCAAACCAAAACCATTGGAGAATGGAGTTATCTGGGAATTCAGAAACACTTCCAGAAAATGCTTAGTCACGAAGCCGCCGTTCTCGAAGATCGAGATCCCGAACAGCTGCACCAAATGCGTATCGGAATGCGGCGCTTGCGTACCGCCGTCACTAGTTTTACCCCTGCCGTAGTCTTGCCCAAAGCAGCCTCTGAAAAACAGATTGGTAAGATTGCCCGTATTCTAGGGAGTCTTCGAGATCTAGATGTCCTCCAAGAAACCCTCCACAAAGGTTACCAACCCAAGTTACCGACCAAAGAACGGAAAGCATTGAAGCAAGCCTACGTTTACTTGGAAAAAAAGCGGTGCAAAGCTTTAAAACAAGTTCGGGACGTTCTGCAAGGTAAGCCACACCAAAAGCTTAAGCAAACCTTAAAACTGTGGCTAAAAAAACCCACCTATAAAGAAATGGCTCAGATGCCAGCGGCTGCAGTATTACCTGATTTACTCTTACCCATTGTCAGCCGCCTGTTACTCCACCCCGCTTGGCTAGTGGGCGTTGATCTTAAGGATACTGGTAGCCAAACTCCCAAGCAGCTGAAACCAGCAGCAGTTGAGTCCCTGCTAGCCATTCGTGGATCAATGATTCACGATCTACGCAAGCAAGCCAAGCGGGTGCGTTACCAAATGAATCTATTTACTGAACTCTATAGTCCTACCTATAAGGACTATGTCGAAGATATGAAGCAAATTCAAGGCATCTTAGGTGATATTCAGGACAGTATGGTTTTAGACGAATTCTTAAACTCTGTCTTTCACTCAGACCTAAAGCATAACGCTCCCCAGTTGGCTCAGTTACTACAGGCCAACCGCTACAAATCATGGCAACAGTGGCAAACCTTACAACAGAATTATTTGAAGCCCGAAACCAGGCAAGCCTTTCGGCAAATATTACTGACTGATTGACACTCCCCATGGCGCTTATGCCAGGGGATTCTTGTTTCGACGAGCTGACTTTAATACACAAGGGTTTTACCGTTCCTCGCACCAAATAACCGTCTACAAACGCATTATCTAGTTTAAGCAAGTGTACCCAGCGGTCTGCTCTCCACAAGCTTACTGGAATAACTCTCCCAGGGTTTGGGCGTGCCCCGCCCTACCTTTGACTAAAAAACTTAACTTTTGCGCTTTGGTCGGTACTCTTTAGAGTCCATGCGTTTTTAGGGTTTTTCGCTCCCTTGCTGCTACCATCGCTTTACGTCGTAGATTAATTGGTGATACCGACGACTTCTCACCTGTGGTAGGCCAGTAATAACATCATAACACAAACAGAACAAATGAAACGCCGAATCCCTCAATTGTTTTATGTCAGGGGTGATGCTAACCCCATATCTAAAGCTAGGGGCGTATAGACCTCACCCCTCACACTCCCCAATTTTTCGGTCAGGCAACTGATAGGTCTTATGCTGGTGAGGGTATAAACACGGTTAATGTATCTTGGTTGAATGAATTGTATAAAATGTGCTAGCCTTATTAACATAATAGATACAACACTTTGTTCTTTTTCCTTTCTCAGAGTCATGGTCAAGCCAAAAAAACCTTAGGCAAGACTGATTCCCTTGCTGATCTGCTCAAAAAGCAGTAATGGTTTTTAACCTGTTAGGGAACTGAAAGTGTAAAAGAAAAGATACAAGTGGTCTTATAGGAGCTTTTTGCTTGATGGACTATATAGAAAAGGTTTTGGAAAAAATTCAAGAATGGGCGCGCAAGCTTATTGAAGCGCTATTAGGTCCTGAGGCTCAGCCTGAACCAGAACCAATCCCCATTCCTGTTAATGACCCAAGGTGTCGTCGGAATTAGATAGTCATTGTGTCCGGTGATTCTCGAAAACGTCTAAGTATCCTGGTTCTCCATGGTCCCAATCTTAATTTACTGGGACAGCGAGAACCAGGTATTTATGGATCTGTCACCTTGGATGAGATTAACTATCTCCTAGAGCAAGAAGGGCAAAGGCTTGAGGCAAGCGTGACAGCGTTGCAGTCTAATCATGAAGGTATCTTAGTCGATAGGATACATGAAGCTTTAGGACACCACGACGGGATTTTAATTAATGCTGCTGCTTATACCCATACCAGTGTGGCTATTCGAGATGCAATAGCTGCGGTAGCCTTGCCAACTGTAGAAGTTCATCTTAGCAACATCTATCAACGAGAAGCCTTTAGACATCATTCGTTCATGGCACCAGTGGTAGTCGGTCAGATTAGTGGTTTTGGAGCTAACAGCTATAGACTGGGGTTACAGGCTCTAGTTCTTACATTGAGAAAATCGATTGGTAATTAAAATCAAAAATTTGATGGGTGCTGCCTTGCGGGTTGAAAAAGGCAATTTAAAAGCACACTAGATTTCTTGACAAAATATGGATGCGGTACTCACTTTTGAACCGATTTAGAGGTGCCTTGTTAGGTAGCCTTGTGGGAGAAATCCTGGCTGGGAGTGGCTGCCAAAAGTTACGACCAGCTCAAGTAAGATTTCGACCGCCATCCCAAGGGGATGCTGGTCTGAGTAAGACGATTTCCCATTGGAGCAAGATTGCTACTTGTGGTATTGAAAGTTTGATTCGCTGTGGCAACCTCGATTTAGGAGATTGGTTAGTGCAGTGTGAAAAGGCTCAACCCTCTATCCTTTCATTAAAAGGGACTGCCAACAGTAGCGAAGCAGCAGTAGCAACCTTACCAATAGCATTATTTTTTCATGAAGATGAAGTCAAGTTGCGCCAAAAACTGCTAGAGGCGGCAGCAATTTGGCAAAATGATTCTGAAAGGTTTGAGAGTGTCTTGACAATAGCTTGGGCGACAGCGATCGCCCTTACCGAAAAACTTGACTGCCCTACCCTGATTTCCAGAATCATTGCCTACCTAGGGAACTATCAAAATCAAAAGGTCTGGGTGCAACACTTGGAACAATTACAAACTCTACTCGAGCTTGGGGCAAGTTTAGAACAAACTGTTATCCAGCTGCGTCGAGAGCAAAGGCGTAGAAATGAGTCTGAGGATGACTGCTCTTTATCGATTGCCTTAGCATTGTACTGTTTCCTAAACACCCCAGAAGATTTTCGCCTCTGTGTAACTCGTGCAGCTCTTACAGGCTATCAATCACAAACTACTGCTGCCTTAACAGGTGCTTTAGCTGGTGCCTATAACGGTATCATCGGTATTCCAGTGCCCTGGCTGATGGCGCTTAACCTCAGCGGTACTGGGGTTGACCAATGGCAATTAGCAGACCAGTTGTTGGCAGTGTGGTCAGGTGTATATGATGTTTCAGCCATAGCTGAGTTTCAGAAGCTAGCTGTGGTAGCACCAAGAGTGATCGGATCGCGATAAGCTGTTCAATCAACGGACTGTCAAACCAAAAATGAAGCTCCACCTACAAGGGGCTGTAGCCTGAAACTTGATGGTACATAAAATTTTCATGGCCTGTGTTGCACCCGTGGTGTTGAATTTGCTACCACAGCTATAGGTAAAACCAATATAAACCAGTTAAACTAAGATGATCTAAAAAAACACTGGCTTCTGAGCCTTGTCAGCTAAAAATCAGTGAAGTCTGAGATTATATTCTGTTACTGACCCCGCAATAAAGGGTGCTTATGGGGTAAGACTTAAGCCTAAGTGTGACTAGACCATTGAGCCTAATCCTGGTAAGAACTTCCAGCCACAACCCCTAAGCTGGAGTATCTGCAAGACTGCTGACTTCAGTCGCGGTTAACGACAGGAATCATCTTGGATTAGGTGGTCGAGGGGACTTATAACTCCATGATTGAGGATTATCTCCATGGGAGTAGCCATTTTATCACCAACTCGACAGCCACTAATGCAAATTACCCCAAGTTCCCCTAGGGAATGGATCAAAGAAAGAAAAGCTAAAGTTGTAAATAATGACCTAGGCGTATTTACGGTGAAGTTGGTCTGTGAATCATCTGGAAGTCAAACCCAACCAATAGCCATGGGGATTGACCAAGGTAACCACGAAACCATAATTACCACTTTAATGAAGTTTTCTGTTCGCAAACTCCAGTTACTGTTACAGTATACAAGGCCTGATTGTCACTGGAAGTTTCCCACGCAACGTGGGCTCTACCCATGTCAAATGAGTGGATTTAAAATGAGTGGAGGCAAACTTTCCAGTGTTTTTTATGAATAATAAATAAATGTAGATGTCTTTAAGCAAAATGCCACCACCACACAGCAAATTGTGAGCAGACCGCTACTGTTACCAGACATTGCCATTCCTGTGCTATGAAAACGTTCAATTCGCTGACGCAGCCGATCACGCAATTACGGCGAACATCTCAGCACCTTCGCAGTTTTTTGGGATTTAACTCCTCTAGTGCTGCCAAATCCTCAGTTAGCCCACAGCAGGAGAATTTGAAAGGACAACCTCTACAGCCGAGAGAGTCTCCAACCCATGGTGAAGGCACTTCGACTAGCCTAACTTCAGGAAAAGATTGGGGCAAAAGCCAGCACCAAATTCAACAGAGAATTACTCTACCTGTAATGTGGACTTTAGCAGTGGTTTCCCTGACCAGTGTTATGGGAGGGCGCTTTTACAATCAGCCACAGCTACGTGAAGACAGAGTAGCACCACAGACAATCCGGGCACCATTCGATGCTATAGTTGAGGACTCTAAGACCACGGCTGAGAGACGCAAAGAAGCTCAAAGAGGTGCTCAACCAGTCTTGATGATTGACCAATCTGTTACAGAAGGAATTTATCAAAATCTTGATAAGTCTCTGGACGCTGTCGAAGAACTGCGCACTAACAGCGGTGTTTTTCCTTTTGTAAAGACTGATGTACTATCCATCGCCACCCAGCGGTATCTACGGCAAAGTAAGGAATGGGAATGGCGGGCTATCTTGGCATTTTCAGATATCGATAACCATGGCAACGGGTTTGATTCTGAAGCCAAACCACCGACTCCGCCAGAAAATTCATTAAATGTAGCTTTTGTTCAGGCAGTAAGTGAACTGCAAAGCTACCGTCAAAAGTCTTCTGAACAAGAGTTCTCAGCTCTGATTGAGTCAATATCTGCTGCTCGCCAACAGTATGCTCAGGTGTTGCCTCAGCTCTCAGAATACCTTAGCCCTGAATTCAGTAGCCTAAATGATGTTTCCGTACTCGATCTATCAGATCAAGATTGGCAGAAAACCCGCATAGTCATTAAGCAGGCTGCTAGTCGCATCCTGACCCAAGGCATTGTTCCAGGATTACCACCAAATCTGATCCAAGAGGCGGTGAAGGTAAACTTGAGTAGCCTTATGCCCCAGGAAGCTCAACCACTAGCCAAGTATTTACTAGTGAGAGTTTTAGAACCCAACTTGATCGAAAACAAAGAATTAACCAAGCTCATAGCAGAACAGGCAGCAGAAAAAGTGGAACCAATGATGGTTTCAGTGCGGAAAGGAGATGTGATTGTAACCGAAGGTGAAACCATCACTCAAACAGACTTTGTACTACTGGATTATTTCGACTTAAGCCGTCGAGGAATTAACTGGCTGGGTTTGATGGGATTTGGTGGTTTGGTTACTACTACGGTGGGCATCTTTGCCTTAGTGCAACGGCGAGTTCACCCGAAATGGAGACGGCGGGACTACATTTTGGTATTGCTACTGACCCTGAGTATGCCAATATCAATACTTTTCAAGAGTCCCTTCTTCGAGATTCCCTACACTATGCCTGCTATTGCTTTGTTAGTAGGGAACTTTTATGGGTCTACGATGGGCGTGACAGTAGTGGGTTTACTGACAGGCTTAGTGACCTTTAGTATGGAAGTCACTGGAGAACAAGTACTAGCAAATGTTGCTGGTGGTTTACTGGGTGCCTTGATGGCAGGACGAATGCGATCGCGAGAGGAATTGGCTCTGCTCGGAGTTGGGGTGGGCTTAACTCAAGGTGTCGTTTCCCTGATTATCAATCTGATTATTAGTGCCACTGCTAGTACAATTTGGTCTGCAGTTCTGCCAGGAGCCTTGTTATTAGGTTTGTCTGGCTTAGCTTGGAGTATTGTCGCCCTGGGGCTATCACCTTACCTGGAACGTTTGTTTGACCTGGTGACACCGATTCGTCTGGCAGAATTGTCTAATCCCAACCGTCCCTTGCTCAAGCGTCTAGCTACTGAGGCACCTGGAACGTTTCAACATACTCTGTTTGTTGCTTCTTTGGCAGAAGCAGCGGCTCAAGAACTCCACTGTAATGTGGAACTGGTTCGGGCAGGTACGCTCTACCATGACATTGGTAAAATGCACGATCCGTTAGGGTTTATAGAAAATCAAATGGGTGGTCCGAACAAGCATGATCAGATTAATGATCCTTTCAAGAGTGCTGAAATTATCAAAAAGCACGTTACCGAAGGACTGGTTATGGCTCGTAAGCACCAGTTACCCAAGGCAGTGCGGGACTTTATCCCAGAGCATCAGGGGAAATTGCTGATTTCCTATTTTTATTTCCAGGCTCAGCAAAAAGCTCAACTTGAAGGTACTGGGTCTGTGGACGAGTCATATTTTCGTTATGACGGTCCAATTCCCCAGTCCCAGGAAACTGGTGTAGTTATGTTAGCTGATGCCTGTGAAGCGGCGCTACGCTCACTCAAAGAGGTCACTCCGGAAACTGCTCTTACGGTGGTCAATAAAATTCTCAAAGCTCGCTGGCAGGACAACCAATTAGTCGATTCTGGGCTAACCCGGCAGGATTTATCAAAAATTGCCCAAGTGTTCATCAGAGTTTGGCAACAATATAATCACCAACGTATTGCTTATCCAAAGGGAGCGCTTAATTGTCAATCGTCTACTAAATGAAGTACGAAGTCTCAAGTTTTTGTACAGCAAGAGTATGAAACAGTATGAAACACGGAATTTCAGATCTGTTCCACCCTCTTGAATCCTGTTTCTGTACAAACACTGTGCAAGCCTTTGTCCCACTCATCAATGGGTAGTTGAGGTATATAGGCAAATTCAAATACAATGCCGATGGTAGGAATAGAATCCCACTCTGGTGAATTCAGCAGTCGGTCATAGAAACCACCACCGTAGCCCAAACGATACCCCCGCTGGTCACAAGCCACAGCGGGTACAAGGATTAAATTCACATCCTTTGGCTCTAGGGTGGTAGCATTAGGTTTGGGTTCTAAAATACCATAATTTCCTTTTTGCAATGGAACGCCCGCCTTCCAGGTATGCCAGAAGAGAGATTTTCCCACACATCGGGGTAGTCCCCAGCAGTGCTTAGTGTCTGTAAATAGGGGACTTAGATCTGGTTCTTGTCGAAAACTGAAATAGGCTAAAACTGTTTGTGACTGGGTAACTAGGACGCCAGATTGTAGATGGGTACAGATGCGATCGCTTTTTTGCCGCCATTCTTCTACAGACATAGACTGGCGCTTTTGAAGCAGGGATCGGCGTAGTTCTGCTTTGTTCATCTGATCTTCCCTCCGGTTTGATAGGGCGATCATATCAACAAACTATGCTGATAGTAGGTAATCATACCGACTTGCATTTAGCGATGCAGAGGTGCGACCCGTGGCGAATTTAATTCGCCTACGGAAAGCGCACCTAAGCGGTCTTGGGGGAAACCCCCATGAGCGACTGCATCAAGACATGGGTAGGAGATAGGAGCTTGTTCACTCCCATCTCCCCATTCCGTTCAATTGAGCCCTTAAGCAATAAATAATAGCTTAAATAATAGGTTTGAGAGCAACTTGGTATCAGTAATGGGTAATTGGCAACTGGGCTTATTACCCATTACCCATGATCCATTACCTAATGTCACCCATTACCTAATTTCTCCTCTAGCAGGCACTAGTTACCTCTAGTAAGCACCGTTATTTTTGGGAAAAATAACAACACCAATGGTTTTCACGATGATCCATAAATCCAGCCAAAAATTCCGGAAACTGACATAGTAAACATCAATTTGCACACGGCGGTGGTAAGGTATGTCATTGCGTCCAGAAACCTGCCATAAGCCAGTAATTCCGGGTCGAATTGTCAAGACTTTATCCATGTGACGCCCGTATTTGGGCAATTCCTCTGGCACTAACGGTCTTGGACCAACCACACTCATCTGTCCGTTGAGTACATTCCAGAACTGAGGAAACTCATCTAAGCTAGTCAGCCGTAGAAATTTTCCAATTCCAGTAATTCGAGGATCATCCTTGAGCTTGTAATTATCCTGAAATTCCTCCCGTATCTGAGGGGATTTTTCGATCATCTCTAGCAACATTTCGTCGGCATTTTCCACCATAGTTCTAAATTTCAGGCAAGCAAAAGGTTTGTAGTCTTTACCCACCCGCTCCTGAACATAAAAAATTGGTCCAGGTGAGCTGATCACAATTAGCAATGCCAGTAGCAGGTAAACGGGAAAAAACGAAATCAGAACTGATAGGGAAAAGGTCACATCAAACAGTCGCTTGGCAAAATTTCCGTCTAAGCGATAGCGAGTCAGATTCTTGTGTCTACGACGTGAAACGAGGGGCTGAAAACCTCGCTTCACGAATGCTCGCAATATCTTGACGGAGTTAAGTTGGCTTTCGGCAGTCATCTCACTCCTTCAATTCACACCACACGTCATAATCATAAAGCTACGAGACACTCGCTATAGCGCATAGCCAGCTAGGATATTTAATTTTTTACCAGAGAAATTAAAACTGGTAGTCTTGATAACAGTTTTCCAAAAATGTCAGGTAGCGATCAGCAAAAATGTTGGGGGCAAATTTGGCAGCGTTTAACCGGCTCGCTTCCCGATTAAACTTTCCTGCCAAGGTCTCAAAGGTTTCCATGGCTTCAATCAAAGCCCTTGAGCTTTGCTCTGGAAACAATAGACCTGTACCACTGTCTAAATGTTGCCGAATATCTAGAACTGTTTCTAGTGCCCCACCAGCACCATAGGCAATCACCGGCGTACCACAAGCTTGGGCTTCCACCAGGGCAATGCCGAAATCCTCACAGGCAGCATAGACAAACCCTTTAGCTTTAGCCATATACTGCTCAACCACCTCATTGGGTTGAAATCCCATAAATTTTACATTCTTGTGAGCCAAGTTGCGAATCCCTGCTAAATCTGAGCCATCACCAATCACCACGAGAGGGTATCCCAGTTGATTAAAAGCTTGAACAATTAAAGATACTTGTTTGTAACTTACTATCCGGGAAACGGTCAGATAAAAATCTTCTTTTTCTTCCTGGAAAGGAAAACGTTCAATATTAACCGGTGGGTAAATAACTTCAGCCCTACGCCGATAGCAGCGCCAGATCCGCCGTGCTGTGTGATGAGAGTTGGCAATAAAGTAATCCACCCGATTTGCTGTAATCACGTCCCACTGACGTAACCGATGAAGCAGATAGCGAGTGATCAACCCTGGAAAACCCTGTCCCATAGAACTACTGCGCAAATAATCAAAGGTCAAGTCCCAGGCATAACGCATGGGCGTATGGCAGTAACAGATGTGCAGTTGTTGGGGACTAGTAAGGACACCCTTGGCAACAGCATGGGAAGAGGAGAGTATAATATTATACTCCCCTAGTTCCAGCTGTTCAATCGCTAAGGGTAGCAGCGGCAGATATTTCTGAACCCCGTTACGAGCGAAGGGTAAGTTCTGTAGGAATGTTGTGCCAATAGAGCGCTGATATAGATAACTCTGGGGATTGGTTGATTCAAAATCAATCAGGGCGTACAGGTCAGCATCAATGTGTTTGAGTATTTCTTGCACTACCAGTTCTGAGCCACCAGTTGCTTTGGGAGTCAACCACTCATGAACCAAGGCATATTTCATTAGATCTCAAAGGCAGATTGTTTAACAAAAATGGCGGAATTCCCCATCCAACTTTGACGGTGGGGATGGATAGTCAAATAGTTGATTATATGCTAATATGAATATAACTGGCTTAGGTCTACATGGTTAGGCATGGGCTGATGATAGTCGAGCTAGGTGGAATAGAGATGTAGTCAAAGCGCGTAAACGAACTCGACCACCGTTCGCAACAGCGTGCAGAAAAGGCAAGCGCAAGATGTCATTTAGACATAAATCAACTGGCACGACCGTTACAAACGGCGAAAACCAAGCGGCAAAAAGAATTATTGCCTGTGGAAGACGGGCGACTGCCTGTGGACGCTGAGTAAGACCATCACCAGATTCAGTTCTGGACTTTCTATTCTTAGGGAGTACCCAACGTGGCATCGGCGGATGAAGCGGGAAATCCTAAAGACGAATAAGACCGTCCTTGCTTCGCTGTTAGCGAAGCAAGTTGGGTTACTTCACATATACTACTGGCAGTACTTGAGAAACGAAACATACCATATACTTGAATGGTAAATTTACTATAGACCTAGCAGCTACGGTATTTTGGGTATTGCCTAACTAGCATATAAAAATATCGGGTTTTTCAGCTGCGCTCTAGACGGCGATTCTATAGCGCAGTCAGCCCACCACAAGACATCTAAACAACCTGTCTGGCAATACAGACGTCGAGGTAATAATAGGGTTTTATTAACTGTTTCAACCCCCTAGTTAGCTGAGCAGTAGGTATTAATATCCGCCACTAATTTTGGTTCTGGGGTGGTGGCTTTCTGCAAATTGCTCAAGGCTTCCTCCGCAGCTGAGCGGTCTTGCTTGTTAAAAGCCTCTACAAAGTCGCGAGTCGCCTTGCTGGTATTGCGATACATCTTAATAAAACCAGCTTGATAGTCTTGGAGCTGTTCGTCCTTAACTATTATCGATTCCATGTCTTGAGATGCCCCCTCCATAGCATTAGCTGCCTGGAGCATTGCCTCGGGATCACTTGATTCTCCACCATTAGTCAGGGTTTTAGCTTCTTCAACTGCCTGGTTCGCCACTTCAATAATTTTCTGACATTCAACTTTTTTGCCACTACAGCTAACGGTCAATAAGCTCATGAGTACAGTCGCCGGAACAAGCAGGAAGTACCGCGTTGGAAAATGCATTAATGCTCTCCTAATCAGTTTTGGGTACTCTCGTTGTGGTAGCATATTTTTACCATGCTGGAAAGCTTTAGCTTCATTTCCACAACACTCCACTCTTCAATGCACGGCGTTCAGAGTCAGGATAGGGTGAGCGCGTGGGTGTAGGCTGACTTTGACAGGACTTACGCAAAACTGGGCAACAAACATGCTGATGGTGTAGGGTCCTGAGGGAGACCCTACAAGTAGAGTTGCTGCGTAAGTCCTGATTGAGCCATAATTTTAACTGGTTCAAATAACTGAACGAGATTTCTTAGTTTCCTGGGAATGCTTTGGAGCAATTTATTCTCAATAAACCTGTCAATAATCCCCAAAAGTTTTGAGGGGTTTTGAAAGACGAAAGTATGCTCCAAAAGGAGGTTAGCCTTATTCTTACCCCAAACCCGATCTTTTCCACACCCCATACCCAGTCTAAATCGACAAGCTTGGTGCGTAACTCAACAGCCAGGAAAGTCAGTGTTCCCCTGCTTCAATCGCTGCAGCAAGCTGTTGCAAGGTTTGTGTGACTTGCTCAAGCTGTTTTAGAGACTCATTTTGAGTTTCTGCCAAGGTTTGCACCGCATCACTTAGAGCAAAAAGCTGGTAGCCTTGTTGTTGGACTTGCTGTCCTTGGTTTTGCACTTGAATCACAAAGTTATCGACCCGGTCAGCCAGACGGTCTATAGTTTCGGTAGTGGCAAGCACTGCCTCTCCGATTTGTCCAACAATTAATTCCAAACGACTGATGCGGTTTTCCACCGTCAGCGACTCTTGTATGGTAGGGGTCGTGTTGTATGAAGTGTTTCCCATTTGAGCTGGTTTATCCACCGGCAACGTTTTCAATCAAACATCAATATTGGCCATCAATATCGGCCATCAATATCGGCGCGAGGCAAACAGGCATGGAGTATGAAGTCTTGCCTAGTCTGCTATTAAATGGGGTCAGATCCAAATATCCCCTGTTAATTCGCCAAGGGTATTCTATGATTATTGGTTGAAATAGCAAAATTTCAACCCCTTTGACAGAAAACGTTTCCTAGTTTGATCCCACTCACACCAATTTCAAAGTGACCCTTTGCAGCCAATGGCAAGTATAATGCCGGTGTTAAGGCAATTCAGACTGGGGTGATTTACCTGTTGAGATATTCCTCAAACTGAGCATGTCGCCACGATTTGAGGGATTTATGCCTATCAAATTACCACAGTTGATCAATTAGCCGAATACGACTAGCCGGATAGGAGGTTGAGTTGTCGGATCAAACTTCCACAACAAACAGCTAACGGTCAAAAACTTACAAGGTATTCACTATGCAACTACTATTTCTAGTCCTGCTATGGGTAGTGCTTGGATTTTTGCTCGCCAAGCTGCTGCTCGAAATCATCCCTAAACAGTATTTCACCTGGCTTGGGGGTTTTTTGGTTTTTGCCATTATTGTCCTGCTGTTTTTCACCCCAACCAATGCCCTGGTTTCACCGATATGGACAATTTTCTCACTTCCCTTTCAACCATTGGGCTTAGCACTTCTGCTTTGGTTCCTAGGAGCAATGCGAATTAAAGGTGACAATATCTCTAACCCAGGACCTACCTTGATTTGGACGGGATTTTTTGTCTTGCTTGTCGCCAGCACCCCTTTTCTATCTAATCGGCTGGCTCAACTTCTCGGGCCTGGAGTCGTTCAAAACCAACCTGCGGTTCAAATGGCCAAAACAATCGGGTGGCAGGAGGAAACCCTCACTGCTTTTGTTCCCGATGGGGAATCAATTCAGCTTACTACTAATGCTAGTCCTTTCCCTAGGGACGCTGTGTTGGCTCAACTTGTTCCACCCAATCAAGCCCTTGGCATCCAAGCTTTTATCCCTTCTATCGGAGCCCTTGACCAGACTACCAGGGTAATTAACACCTTCTTTAGCAATATTTACTTCCAACTACGAGGAAGACCAGTTACCAGTACAGAAGTTGAATCGCCGACCGCAAGAGATGTTTCTTGAAATATAGACATTATGTTAACTACCCACATGAACCCAATCGGGTATAGTGTGGGTTTCTGGTTTCATCGGAAGTAAACCGATACCACCCTCGGCTCCCACCTTCAGTAAGGGTCGGTAATTTATGATTTGCGGTTCCCTTGAGGCTAAGTACTCCCCGATTTTTGGTGAAAGGTTAAGCCTAAAGGAAGGGAATTGTTTAAGATTGTAACCAGGATGGGAATTGTATAGTATTGTAACATGCTGAATTCCCGTCTAAAAAAACTGCTGCTTTACCTGCGCCCATACTGGCGACAGTCAGCCCTAGGTATTTTTGCCCTCCTTATTGTCAATGGACTTGGTGTTTATATCCCCTTACTGATCAGGGATACTATTGACGAGTTGAGTCAAACCTTGAGCTTCGACCAAGTCTGGAGCTTTGTGCTGCTTATTTTGATACTCACCTCATTGATGTGGGGGATTCGGATGGCTTCGCGCATCCTATTGTTTGGAGTGGGGCGCAAAGTGGAATTTGACCTGAAGCAACGGATTTTTAAGCATTTGCTGACATTGGAACCAGCCTATTTTTCTCAGAACACGATCGGTGATTTGATTAACCGAGCCACCAGTGATGTGGATAATATTCGGCGTCTATTGGGGTTTGCAGTTTTGAGTCTGGCAAATACGGTGTTTGCCTACTCTTTGACCGTGCCGGTTATGATTGGCATTGATCCGTGGTTGACGTTCTTAGCCTTGGCGGTTTATCCGTTGATGTTGATTATTGTCAAGCTATTTAGTGAGAAACTGCGCAGCCAACAACAAGAAGTCCAGGAGAAACTTTCTAACCTCAGTGAGCTGATTCAGGAAGATATGAGTGGTATCGCCATGATTAAAATATACGCTCAGGAAGAAAACGAGCGTCGTGCGTTCCATCAAATCAATCAGCAGCTTTTGGGAGCAAATCTCAATTTGGCAAGAACACGAAACTTTCTGTTTCCAATAATTGAGGCTCTTACTTACCTCAGCTTACTGGTGCTGTTAACTATTGGTCCTGGTTCCATTGAGTCCGGTGCTATCAGTATTGGTGACTTTGTGGCGCTGATTATCTACACTGAACGTTTAGTCTTCCCCACAGCACTGCTAGGGTTTACCATCACTGCTTATCAACGTGGTGAAGTGAGTATTGATCGTATTGAGTCGATTCTCTTGGCTCAGCCTCGGATTACCAATGCCCCAGATTCAGTTAGCTTGCCAACCCCAGTAAGAGGTCAGCTCAAGGCTGTCAACTTGAGTTACACTTACCCCAGCAGTCAAACTCCTGCCCTGAAAAATGTTAGCTTCACGATTAATGCAGGTGAGACAGTAGCGATTGTGGGAGCCATTGGTTCTGGAAAATCTACCCTGGCTAATGCCTTGCCTCGTTTGCTGGATATTCAAGCTAGTCAACTGTTTTTGGATGGATATGATACTACTAAGCTGCCCTTGCAGAACTTGCGGAATGCGATCGCATATGTTCCTCAAGACAGCTTCTTGTTCAGCACTAGCATTAAAAACAATATCTGCTACGGTATACCAATCAGCGAACACTCAGAGGTAGAATACGCGGCTTCGCAATCCCAAATTCACCCGGAAATTATGAATTTCCCCCAGCAGTACGAAACAATTGTTGGGGAAAGGGGAATAACCCTGTCTGGGGGGCAGCGACAACGTACTGCTTTAGCTAGAGCTCTGCTGATGGATGCACCAGTGCTGATTCTTGATGATGCACTTTCGAGTGTTGATAATCAGACAGCAACCCAAATTCTGGACAATCTCTCGGAAGGAGTCCAGCGCAAAACTGTAATTTTTATCTCCCATCAACTTTCAGCTGCTGCTAAAGCTGACCGGATTTTGGTAATGGACGCAGGGGAAATTGTCCAAACTGGTTCTCATGGTGAACTTCTACAACAACCTGGTATTTATCGCTTTCTTTGGGAGCAGCACCAATTAGAAGAAGTTTTGAAGTAGTTATTGAAGTAGTTAACATACCGTAAGCTATCAGCGTGTCGCGTATCAGCTTATGGGTTAGGTCACAGCGTCGAAGCCTGTGCCACGCTACTGTTCGCGCAGCGTGCGCGTAGCGCAATCGGTGCTTTTGAATAGAATAAGCTGACCGCTGACCACTGAATGCTTACAAAGTACCTAATAGCTAATAGCTTATCAACGGGACTGGCCGGATTCGAACCGGCGACCTAGCGCTTCAGATTGGTGTGAGTTTCCCCACTCTCTGGACTATACCTTCACCCTAGGTTAATACCTCTTAAGGTTAATACCCCTTAGGTGGTGGCCGTCTAGTCTCTCCACCTTCCTGCATTTAACCTCGACGATGACTCGCACACAGATTCAGGCTTGGCTCGGTATTGCCTTAGAGTACTGAATAAGCTAAATACCCCTTAGGTTTCACCGAATTTGACCACATTCACTCACGGAATTTCTTCCATGGTGCCCGATTTTTCAGGAGGCGCTTGCTCTATCCAGCTGAGCCACAGCCCCAATCGCCATATAACCGTATATTATCACAAAAGCTGTTGATTAAGCATCTATAGTGATACCCAATCAGCGTTTCACACCCCCGTTAACCCAACTGGTAACAGGGAATGGGTCATCGAACCCAATTTTTACGCAGTTTGTTGGTTGACGCTCTTGCCAAGAAAAGTGGGAACTATAGAACTAATCCCGATTAGCTCCCATATTGGGGAAGAGTATGTTCCGGTCATGGCTAATATTCACCTAATTAATAACTAATTAATAATTAATTAATAACTAAGATGACAGAAATTTATGGGAGCCCAAGAAAATTTGCTGGTAGTTATTGGACATAGATGATGAGCAAGCTAGGTAAGCTTCCCAAATCTAGTCACTATACTATCTGGTTAGGATTACTAACCTTTTTGATAGTGACTATGGTAGTTCCTGCTGTAGCCTATCCTGATCATTCGGTACTGGGGAGTAGAGCAAAGGTCGGTGGAAACCAGCAACTCGTTAGTGCTATTTCTAATCCCCAAACCTTTGTGCTAGAACCCACCAAGCATGGTTCAGAGTTGCTAGAGCAAGGCAGAACTCTCTATGAAGCCGGACGATTTGCTGAGGCGGCTGCTGTCTGGCAACAGGCAGCTGTTGGTTTTGAGCAACAAGGTGATGAAGTGGGACAAGCTTTGAGCTTGAGCTATCTCTCCTTAGCTGACCAACGATTGGGAAAATGGCAGCAAGCCCAGAGTGCTATTGACCAAAGTTTGAAGATTTTGCAGGGTATACAACTTAGGGAAAAAGGGTCGATTTTGGCTCAAGCGCTGACTATTCAGGGCAGTCTCAGAAATGCGATGGGACAAACGGAATCTGCTCTGGAAAGTTGGCAAAACTCAGAAGCTACGTATCAATCTCTAGGGGATGAGGTTGGCATCTTGGGTAGCCAGATTAACCAGGCTCAAGCCCTACAAACTATGGGCTTCTACAGGCGATCGCGAAAACTCTTAGAAGCTGTCAATGAAAAGCTCCAAGCTCAAGATGATTCCCTGCTTAAAGTCAAGGGATTGCGGAGTTTGGGAGTGGCTTTGCAAGTAGTGGGAGATGTACACGAATCCAGGGAAGTTTTAGAGCAAAGTTTGGAAATCGCCCAGAAGTTAGATTCTGCCACGGATACCAGTCACATTCTTTTCAGCTTGGGAAATACTTCCAGAAACTTACAAGAGCCGGAAACCGCCTTGAAGTATTACCAACAAGTGGTCACAAAAGCAACTAGCCCACAAATTCAAACTGAAGCACAACTCAACCAACTCAGCCTTTATATAGAACTAGACCAGCACAAGAAAGCGATCGCACTATTGCCTGCCATTGAATCTAATCTAGCTCAGCAGCCCCCCAGTCGAACCACAGTCTATGCTGCGGTCAACTTTGCTGAGAGCTTGTCAAAGTTGGCAGCTGCTTCAACTAGACAGTCACAAGGGGTGCCTATACCTATCCAAAAAGCCGCAAAAATTCTGGCACGAGCAGTGCAACAAGCCATGGAATTGGGGGATCCAACAGCTCAAGCTTATGCCATGACTCAGTTAGGTTCATTGTATGAACAAACCCAGCAGTGGTCCGAGGCTTTGAGGTTAACAGAGAATGCTCTACAGATTGCCCAAGGTAATCATGCCTCAGATATTGCCGCTCGTGCAGCTTGGCAACTGGGGAGGCTGCACAAACAGCAGGGGGATATCAACGAAGCGATCGCAGCTTACGATTCAGCGGTCAAAACTCTCCAGTCACTGCGCTCAGACTTAGTCGCTATCAATCGAGATGTCCAATTTTCTTTCACTGAAACTGTCGAACCGATCTATCGAGAGCTAGTTGAATTACTACTGCAACCTTCTGTCACCACCCCTGAGCCAGGAGGGGTATCCCAGGCAAAAGGCTCAGCAGAAATTAGTCAAGACCACCTGAAAAAGGCGATGCAAGTTATTGAATCGCTGCAATTAGCTGAATTAGAGAACTTTTTCCAGGAAGCCTGTTTAAAAGGTCAACCGAGGCAGATTGACCAAATTGACCAGAAAGCGGCAGTTATTTATCCTATTATTTTGCCAGAACGGTTAGAGGTGATTGTTTCTGTGCCAGGACAAGCCCTCCGTCACTACCAAACTTATATACCTCAAGCAGAGCTGGAGCAGTTCTTCCGACGGATGCGACAATCTTTGAATAGAGCTTTTTCTGAGCGAGCACGTCTCAAGCTCTATCAGCAAGGTTATGATTGGCTGATTAGACCTGCAGAATCTGAGTTAGAAGACCACGGCATCACCACTCTAGTATTTGTGCTAGATGGTTCTTTGCGGAATTTACCCATGTCCGCTCTCTATGATGGTCAACAGTATTTGATCGAGAAATATAGCATAGCTCTAAGTCCAGGATTGCAGCTTTTAGATCCACGCTCCCTTGAATCAAACCAGATCCAAGCTATAACTGCTGGGCTGAGTGAGGGTCGCCAAGGTTTTAAGCCGTTGCCAGCAGTAAAGCGAGAATTAGAACAGATTTCCTCAAAAATTTCCACAACAGTGCTTTTGAATCAGGAGTTTACTGATAGCAACCTCCAAAACGCTGTTGATGCACAACCTTTCCCAGTATTACATCTGGCAACCCACGGTCAGTTTAGTAGTACTGCCGATGAGACGTTTGTTTTAGCCTGGAACGATCGAATTAATGTCCGGCAATTCAATTCACTACTGCGCTCAAGAGAAAGACAAGACACTAATCCCATTGAATTATTGGTACTCAGTGCTTGCCAAACTGCTAGAGGGGATAATCGTGCTGTCTTGGGGTTAGCTGGAGTAGCAGTACGTTCGGGAGCACGGAGCACCTTAGCTACCCTATGGGCAGTAAGGGATGAATCTACTGCTCAGCTGATGGCTGAATTTTACAAGTATCTGGCTCAAGCAGGTGTAACTAAAGCTGAAGCATTGCGCCGTGCTCAGTTAGCGCTATTGAAAGGGGAATATAACCATCCTGTCTACTGGGCTCCCTTTGTGTTAGTGGGAAATTGGTTGTAATTGCTCTATAGCAGAAGTCAAAAGTCAGAAGTCAGAAGTCAGAAGTCAAACTCTTGCGCTTACAAAGGGTGTGAGACTTTTGTCATGTCCTAACTGCCCTGGCGACTGCTCTATCTCTAATCGAAGGACTTTTCAAACACATTCTTAGAGGACAATTGGGCATCAAACATACTAGAAATAAAACATAAAACAAACATGAACGCAAACATTAGGCGTTTATATTGAAAGTTCTAGCAACCCTCAAAATAAAAATTAGAAAGCGGTAAATAATCTGCTCTGCTTTCTGTGCCCAGCATGATCATAAAGAAAGTCCTGCAGCAATAGGAAATATTTTATGAAATCAAACAAATTAGCCGTGAGATTACCACTTTGTTTTACTTTACTATTCCTAGGAATGAATCTCATCCACAGTTTGCCAACTCAGGCGATCGGATTCAGAAATACGCAGAATCCAAGACCGGAGAGAGCAAGGGGAGGAGCTTCCCGGGGTGAAGATATTTGTTTCTCTGATGCTAAAACCACCACTTCATCAGTCACACCGCTGATGCCAGCCACTAATTTGGGCTTAACGGTAGCAGAACGTCCAACTTTGCTGGTATATGTTCCTCAGACTTCAGCTCAAGAAGCTTTTTTAAGTTTCGAGGATGAACAGCGAAACCATCATTACCAGTCCTTTATACGTCTGCCTAATCAGCCAGGTGTAATGGCGGTTCAATTACCACCTGAGGCTCCACCACTAAAGGTCGGTAAGAATTACCAGTGGTCTTTGGTGATGATTTGTGGGGAGTATTTAGAACCAGATAGTCCTGAGGTAACTGGATGGATTCGTCGAGTTGAAGCCAATTCTACCTTGATGAATCAGCACACATTAAAAGCCTCACTGAAAAAAGCCTCATTGTTGGCTAAAGATGGGATTTGGGTCGATACTGTCGCTACCCTCGCTGATTTAAGGCGAGCTGAACCAAGAAATTCAGTCTATCGCTCCCATTGGGAAGAACTGTTACAATCAGTAGGACTAAATGCGATCGCTAACCAGCCGTTGCTCAATAAATAAACTATAAATCACTGAACATCAGGCCATCAACTCTTATCCTGCAATCCTTGCAAAGCAAGGATTTAACCCTATGGGGCTCAAGGGGTTAGTTAGCAGCTGATCTGTGATAAATCCAAAAAATCTCGCTTCTTAAACCCGTGGTTTTAAACCAGGGGTTTAACATGGGGCTTAAAACAACTTACGGAATTGATTCCGTCCTATCCTGTCAATAGCTGAACTAAGAAACTCAATCAAGTATATAGCAATTATTCTTTGGGTGAGGTACAAATTATTCGGTTTTAGGGAGCAGGGAGCAGGGACTTCGGAGCAGATAACGGAGCAGATAACAGGTAAGTCGGAAGAGGGAAGAGGTAAAAAATTCTGTGTACCTCATAGCTATGATAATTGCTATAGTTGAGTCAGTTAGCAATTACCCATTACCAATTAGCCTCAATCATTCCATAATTGGGCAACGTCAATTTTTATCCCTTTTTTGCTTTTTTTCTCAAGACTGTTACTTAGTCAGGATTTACTGGGAACTCTGTAGGTAAGTTATCGACGGGTTAGTGACTCACCACAAAAGCAGTTCTACCGGTCGATGCTATTCCTGGAATCCTGCCAACCAATAGAAGCGCCTATAGGCTTCTCACCAAGGTTGGTAGAGAACAAACCTGACCTAGATTAGAGATTGACTAAGGGGAATGTGGCTTCACTTTAAAGAGCGTTTGAAGCAATGGCGCTTTGTATTTATAATAGCTCCAGTTGTGGCTGCACTAGTCACTGTTTTGGATACGGCAGGATGGTTCCAGCTACTGGAGTGGGCTACCCTGGATCAATTTTTTCGCCTGCGTCCGGTTGAAGACATTGATAATCGCATTGTGATTATCACCATAGATGAATCGGATCTGACTCAACTGGGAGGATGGCCGATTTCTGATGCTGTTTTAGCTGAGTTAATCACAAAAATTAAAGCATACCGGCCTCAAGGTATTGGTCTGGATATTTATCGCGATTTTCCAGTGGAACCTGGTTATCAGGAGTTCGTTGAGGTGATGAAGTCCACACCCAACTTGATTGGAGTGAAGTCCCTCGTGAGGGATAAAAGAGTTGCCCCACCTCCGACCTTAGCACAACGAGATCAAGTTGCTCTAGCAGATTTGGTGCTAGATGGGGATGGTAAAGTAAGGCGAAGCTTGATATCAGCAGCAGATGAATCCGGTAAGGATATACCTACTTTAGGGGTTAGATTGAGCTTGATGTATCTTCAAGCCAAAGGAATCAATCTCAAAAAAATCGATGGGAGGCGCGAGTATTACCAATTAGGTCAAGCAAGATTTTTCAATCTAACCGAGAAAAATGCTGGTTATCAAGGTGCAGATCTTGGAGGCTACCAAATATTGTTGAATTACCGTGGCACCCAGGAGCGCTTCAATACAGTTTCAATCAGTGATGTTCTGAGCAATAGAATTTCGCCGGAGCAGTTGTACAATCGCATTGTTTTGATTGGTATGACTGCACCGAGCCTTAACGACATTTTTCCGACGCCCTATGATAGCAGTCTCAGCTCTATCGTTCAGGAAATGCCTGGTGTTGTTATTCATGCCAATATCGCCAGCCAGATGTTGAGTGCAGCACTTGATGGACGACTTCTGCTGCGAGTATGGTATGTTAACGCACAGGGGCTGTGGATTTTTTGCTGTTCGTTGATCGGAGCCGTAGGAAGTTGGGTATTACCAGAGACTAACTGGTTAAGAAAACATCTCCTGAGCAAATTAATTCTGAGTATTTTGATGACAGGGGGCATGATTGTCGGTGGTAGCTATTTAGTCTTTCTAACAGGTTGGTGGATTCCTGTAATTTCCCCATTAATAGCTCTATGTTTATCGGCGATTTTAGGAACTAATACCCAGAATCAATGGCAATTGAAACAAGCTAACCAGCAATTGCAAGATTATTCTCGCACTCTGGAGGTCAAAGTTAAGGAG
The DNA here is from genome assembly GCF_010672265.1 of Moorena sp. SIO3A2. Classification (NCBI taxonomy): domain Bacteria; kingdom Bacillati; phylum Cyanobacteriota; class Cyanophyceae; order Coleofasciculales; family Coleofasciculaceae; genus Moorena; species Moorena sp. SIO3A2. Next base: position 88,846 of record NZ_JAAHHC010000019.1, on the reverse strand, counting down.
CGCACTCAAGAATTAGAAACAGCCAAAGTAGCTGCTGATGTTGCTAACCAGGCAAAAAGCGAATTTTTGGCTAACATGAGCCATGAACTGCGCACTCCCCTCAATGGCATTCTGGGATACGCTCAAATCCTCAAACGCTCTTCAAATATAAGTAAATCAGACCTGGATGGCATCGGTATTATTCACCAGTGTGGCTCCCATTTACTTACTTTAATCAATGATATTTTAGACCTATCGAAAATTGAAGCTCGGAAACTAGAGCTGCACAAAAGTGATATTCATTTTACTTCATTCTTGATGGGCGTGGTAGAAATTTGTCGGATTCGTGCCCAGCAAAAAGGTATATCGTTTATTTACCATGCCGAGCCTCAGCTGCCAGTGGGTATTTATGGGGATGAAAAACGCCTGCGGCAAGTTTTAATTAATTTACTGGGTAATGGGATTAAGTTTACTGATACTGGAAGTGTGACCTTTCAAGTAAGTTTAATCGGTTCATCGTTGAATGGTGACCCTTCCCACACAATCAGGTTTCAAATTGAAGATACTGGTGTCGGGATGACTCCAGAACAATTGAAAAAGATTTTTTTGCCGTTTGAGCAGGTAGGAGATACTAAAAAACAATCAGAAGGCACTGGCTTGGGATTGGCAATTAGTATGAAGCTTATTTCCCTAATGGGGAGTGAAATCAAAGTGGAAAGTACCTTAGGTGAGGGAAGTAGGTTTTGGCTAGATTTGGAACTAGCAACCACTACCGAATCGCCCCAGCAAGAAACAGTCGTAGACAGCAGCAATATTGTTGGCATTAAAGGGAAACGTCCAACCATACTAATAGTGGATGATCATCTCAACAATCGCTCGTTACTCATTAACCTACTAGAGTCGATTGGATTTCGTTGTTTTGAAGCAAGTAATGGTCAAGAAGGTTATCAGCAAGCAACAGAAATTAAGCCCGATTTAATTTTGACAGACATTGTGATGCCAATTATGGATGGATTGGAAATGATCGGTGCTATTAGGAAATCACAGCAATTGCCAAATGTAGTGATTATGGTTGTATCTGCTAGTGCCTTTGAAACTGACATAACAAACAGTATAAAGACTGGAGCTGATGCATTTTTATCTAAGCCAATTAACATGGATTATCTTTTTAATCAGTTACAAAAATATTTAAAAATTAATTGGATTTATGAACATAATAACAACCTAGAAAGTATAACTTCAGAAAATCTATCACTGGAGACAGGTGAAATTTTTGCTCCACCAGCTGAGGTAATTGATCAGCTATTTGAATTGGCCAAAAGAGGCAATATCCATGGCATAGATAAAACCTTGGTTGAACTGGAACAGAGCGATAAAAAATATCGGCATTTTGCCAAGGAGTTAAGGCAATTAGCAACTAGCTTTCAGGTTAAGCAAATTCGGGAATTTATAAAATCGTTCAGGGGGTAAATCCATGACTATCACTAAAGTTGATCAAGCCACTATCTTGATCGTTGATGACAATCCCACGAATTTGAAAGTGTTGTCGGAAGCGATCGCAAATTCGGGATGGGAAATATTGGTAGCAACTGATGGTGAAACGGCTATCGATCAGAGCGAATATGCAACACCAGATCTAATTTTGTTAGATGTAATCATGCCGGTAATGGATGGTTTTGAAACCTGCCGCCGACTGAAATCTAATCCGGCAACTAATGAAATACCAGTGATTTTTATGACTGCTCTGAATGACACGGTTGATAAGATCAAAGGTTTGTCCCTGGGGGCTGTAGATTACATCACCAAGCCGTTTCAGACTGAAGAAGTGTTAGCCCGTCTCAAGGTGCATTTACAACTGCATTTCCTGACCAAACAACTAGAAGACCAAAATTTGTACTTAGAGGAGCGGGTAGCGGAACGCACTGCTGATCTACAACAGGCAAACCAGCAACTGCGAGAATTAGAAGCTCAGCTACGCAAAGCTCTAGCCCAAGAACAAGAATTCAATCATCTTAAATCTCGGATGATCATAGCCATTTCCCATGAGTACCGCACGCCCTTGACCAGCATTCTCTCCAGTTCTGAACTGCTGGAAGCTTACTGCCATCGATGGGATAAATCTAAACAAAGCCAACATTTTCAACGGATCCGAGCAGCTGTTCAACGGATAACGGACTTAATGGGTAATGTGATGTTCCTGAATAAGGCAGAATTTGAACAACTGGAGTTTCAGCCTACTCCTTTGGATTTAGGGGTATTTGTGCGTGATCTAGTGGATGACATGCAACAGCACTATGGTGATAAACATCACCTGATTTTAAACATTGATCAAGACTGTGGGCGACCGTTGTTTGATTCTAAGCTGCTACTGCAAATCCTTACCCATCTGATTGACAATGCCATCAAGTATTCCCCTAATGGAGGCAAGGTTTTGATCAAGTTTACCTGTCAAAATAACCAAGTTATTTTTGAGGTGAGTGATGACGGGATTGGCATTCCTAGGAAAGAGCAACATAATCTATTTAATGCTTTTCATCGAGGCTCGAATGTAGAAAATATTTCTGGTACTGGACTGGGGTTAGCCATTGTCAAAAAATGTGTCGATATTCATGGTGGGACAATTAGTCTAAACAGTGATGTTAGCGTTGGCACTACTTTTACGGTAATGCTGCCTCGTAGAGTATTAGATGCGGATCAACTGCTCAAGGTAACTGGAAAGTCCATTCCTGATTACCAATCTGGATCACATTTCCTGCACTAAGCCAAAAGGGTTGATGGGAACTAAGCCGCTGTTGGTCCACAAAAGTACCATTGGAACTACCCACATCAATGATTTGGTAGCGCACTTTGTCCTGAGGCTCTGGAATTTGGAGAATTTGGGCATGGTTGCGAGAACACATCGCATCTTCTAACACTAGGGTGTTCGTGGGTTCTCTGCCAATGGTGAAAGGATTAGCAGACAAAACAATCATGGCACCGGATGAACGGTTTACTAAACGCCCCTTGCTTGCTGGGGTAGGATTGGAAAAAAGTACGGTTGGGGCAAGTACTGGTTGATCGCGAATGGGCAGACTGGGTGTGGCGGCTGATTCGTCTGGAATTGTAGCCCTAGGTACTTCCTGATTGACAATGGAGTGTTTAGAGTTAGCTTCTCCACCAGGGAGGATATTGACTTGCTGGATTGGTGGTGGGGAGAGTTCTGGGCGACCAGCATTGGCAATCTGCATTTTTAGGACGGCTTCATGTTCTGCTTCCTGTCGAGCACTCATCCCTTCGACTTGACGAATTATCCCCCGTGTGTTAGGAAAGCTGATGTCACTGACTCGCACATCTTCGATGGAAAAGCCTACGGTATAGTAAACGTCAACATGGTCGAGAATGTATTGTCGGACTTCTACTCGTCCCTGATTGGTTAACTGTTCCATCCTTAGGTGACTAATTGCTACTCCTAAACTATCTTTAACGGCACTAGTTAGGGCAGCAATGGGGTCAGATATTTCTAGGGCAACTCGTTTGGCATCTACCACTTGATACATTACATTCAAAGAGACATTGACAAGATACTGATCCCGGGATAGAAAGTCTCCTTGGGAGGTAATGGGCAAGTGCCGGAGTTTGCTGTCTACTAGGAGCAGTTCACATTTTTCTAGCCAGGGTAGGGCGAAGCTGACATGACGCCCTGGCTTCCATACCCGCACACACCGACCATTTTTGACAAATAAAGCAATATAGCCTGCCCCGATAAAGTCCATGCTCCATCCTGCCCAACGGTCTGGGGTCAGGGTTTGAATCAGTGGGGGTGAGTTACCAGACATTAGATTTTGTTTAGAAGAGTGATGGGAGTAGTGCTTTTTTTAGCATTCCGCCGACAGGATAGTCCGATGGAATGCTGCCTGATCAATAGCTAGATGAATGTGGGACAGGGATTTACTGAAACTGACTGAATCAATTATAACGGTTTGTACTTGAGTACAATATATCGGGTTGTTTAGAAGGGGGAAGTGTGGGGAGATGGGGAGATGGGGAGATGGGGAGATGGGGAGAGGTTGGAGGGTTCCTAGCACAAACCATTTTTGCGATCGCGTAGCGGCTCGTACCGAGCATCGCGTAGCGTGACCTAAGGTCAATCGCACTTTTAGAATTTGTTCATTCTTCATTCTTCATTCTTCAGATGTAGATGTAGGGTGGGCAGTGGGTACCAAAAGGATTGTCAGGGTTTGAATTGGTATTAGGCACTGCCCACCTGACCAGTAATCTTATTAAAAATCTAGAGAAGATGTAGATGTAGGGTGGGCAGTGCTTAAACCGATTACAAGCTGATCTTATCGGTCTTAGGCACTGCCCACCCTAGGATTATTTTTATCTATTTTTTAGTGAATTTGATCTTGGTGGGCAGTGCATAACCAACGGATTACACGCTGATAGTATCGGTATAAAACAATGCCCAACCTACGATTAGGGTTATCAAAAATATAGACAATTAACTCCTAGTTTATACTTAATTTAATGTCGGTGGGCAGTGGCTAAATAACCGATTACAAGCTAATTTTATCCCTCTCAAGCACTGCCCACCCTACGATTAATCTCTATTGCAAATTCCCGATTCCCGATTCCCGATTCCCGATTCCCGATTCCCGATTCTATTGTTTAGTTAATTTAATGTCGTTGGGCAGTGCCTAAACCGATTACAAGCTAATTTTATCCCTCTCAAGCACTGCCCACCCTACGATTAATCTCTATTGCAAATTCCCGATTCTATTTTTTAGTTAATTTAATGTCGGTGGGCAGTGCCTAAACCGATTACAAGCTAATTTTATCCCTCTCAAGCACTGCCCACCCTACGATTAATCTCTATTGCATATTCCCGATTCCCGATGCCCGATTCCCGATTCTATTTTCTACTTAATTTAATGTCGGTGGGCAGTGCCTAAACCGATTACAAGCTAATTTTATCCCTCTCAAGCACTGCCCACCCTACGATTAATCTCTATTGCAAATTCCCGATTCTATTTTTTAGTTAATTTAATGTCGGTGGGCAGTGCCTAAACCGATTACAAGCTAATTTTATCCCTCTCAAGCACTGCCCACCCTACGATTAATCTCTATTGCAAATTCCCGATTCCCGATTCCCGATTCCCGATTCCCGATTCCCGATTCCCGATTCCCGATTCCCGATTTCTTAATAAAAAAAAATTTCTAAACCCCTTGACACTGGCTTAATTTATTGATAAATTAATAATGTACAAAAACTCCATTGATAATTTCAGATGAGTAACAATTTTCCTCCTTCTGACAACCAAGGTTCTAAACCCAAGAAAGCCAAGCTCTTATTGGTGGGTTCTCCTGAAAAGGTTCGCAATACAATTAATGCCATTTATTCCCTTAAGTATGCGGAGCCAGACGAGTGGAGCACTCCGGAGCCTACCGGAAAGCCTGGTGAGGTTATGACCTTTTTGATTCGATATTTTTACGTAGATTAAGATAGGATATTGCCAGGGTTGCCCCCTGGCAAATCAGGAATTGTGAAGGATGTTTTTTGGAGGAAAATTAAGCGGCATGAAGCAGAATGAGTTGGGATGTTCTTGCTTTCCAGCAGTTGCTGAGTAACTCGGGAATCATGCCGTAGTTGATCTGAAATTATCGATAGTTGAGTGCAGCTCAGCTGTATTTGTGGAACGTTAAAGTACAGAATTCGGTCAAGGATTGGGGTTAACCCAAACTTGACCGATTTTTTTTTAGGGAGTCGGGAGTGTGGGGAGATAGGGAGATAGGGAGATAGGGAGATAGGGAGTAGGGAAAAAATCCTGTGTACCTAATTAATATGAGAAACGCTATTATTTCCCGGATTGGTCAAACCGCTGTCTGATATTGGCGCGAATATCTTCCCAATCCTGGGCTGTCATCGGTGTTGGATCTCCGCTACTTAGTCCTTTGAGAATTTCCATTTCTAGGGCGTATCTAGTTTTCTGCTTTTGGTCAGCTCGAATTAGCTCTCGAATGTACTCGCTAGCGCTGCTATAACCCCCTACGGCTACCTGAGCTTGAATAAACTCTTTCATTTCCGAGGGCAGGGCAATGTTCATTGTGTCCATTGGGATACTTAGTTGCTTACTGCTTGTTTATAGCTACATTGTCAATAATTGCCAATGGATTGTCAATGTAGAGACTGGCTCCCCACTCAATCCAACTCCAACGCCTATGTTAACGGTTGTTATTACTTAGCCTGTGCCCTGGCCTGACTGGGTGACAAGCTTCCCGAAACCGATGTGGGCGCACCTGTTTAACTATCAGTAATGGGTTCCCGTAGCGGCTCAATGGGCACGCATCCCTTTCTCAACCAACACACTGCAACAGCTACACGTTAGGTGAGAAAAGAGTTTTGGGCTTTGCAATGGCTTGAATGGGGTGAGTCGAGAGAAAAAAATTGCTGCTAACTCGAAAAATTCCAAAATTGGGTTTTGAGATCGTCTTAAGAGTGTAGAGACTGAGGACAGAAACTCAAATTTTGTCCAAAGTCTAAAATTAATAAATGGAGAAAGAAATGATGAATTCGTCATTCCAGTCTGTGAATTACCCTGATCGGTATATTCGCCACAAGGGTTTCATGTTCTACATTGAACCTATTCGATCTGAGCTAGACCAACAAGACGCGAGCTTTGTATTAGTCCCGGGGCTAGATAACGAAGCTTATTTCTCTTTTAGGTCTGTTAATTATCCCGATCACTTTTTGAGACATCAAAATTACGAAATCAAACTACATACATCGGATGGAAGCGATCTTTTCAGAAAAGATGCAACTTTCAAAATCGTACCAGGATTGTATGGAAATGGAGGCTTCTCTTTTGAGTCAATTAACTATCCTGGTTATTACATAAGGCATCAAAATTATCAATTGTACCTTCATCAATCAGATGGCAGTGAACTCTTTAAGAGAGATACCACCTTTAGTATAGTCAAAGGTTTTATTCAGTGAAGCAAAGCTGTAATAATTAGACTCGACAAACAGGTGGGTAAACCCTGACGGGGTTGTCACCCCGTGAGCTGAGACCCCTATTACAAAAAGCACCCTTAGGGGTACAGGATAAACCCATCTAAATTAGAGCGATCGCTACAAGATAGGCGATCGCTTTTTTTGCTGACTGCTTTTTATAATTGAGCGATCGCGTAGCGGCTATCGCGTAGCGGCTGACGAGCATCCCTTTCTCAACCAACACACTGAAACGACTACAAGTTAGCTTACAAAAGGGTTTTGAGTTTTGAAGTGGGTTTAAATGGGGTGAGTCGAGAAAAAAAATTGGTGCTAACTCGAAAAATTCCAAAATTGGGTTTTGAGATCGTCTTAAGGGTGTAAGGACAGAGGACAGAAATTAGCATTTTGTCCAAACTCCAACAAAAACCAATAACTCAATTTGGAGACTAATCAAATGACTTATTCTGTTGACTTTAAGAACCAAACAGATCGCACTTGGACTATGGTAGTATTTCAAGAAATACCCGACTCAATAGGGTTAGACAGTGTAGCTTGGAAAAAAACTACAGTGCCGCGAAGTGGAGAATCTGGAGTTGATTGGGATATTGAATATATTGTTGCTCTCGCTAATTACAAACAAACCGGAGGAGTAGGTGTTTATAAAGCATCCCAAAAGTTAAATAATATCTCATTAGGAAGTAAGTGGAAGGTTGTTTTTAAGGATGGTGTTCAGCAGCTTGAACCGGATGGGGATGCAGAAAAACCAGAGTTAATTGTAATTAACAATGAGTCAAACCAATTAGCTGATGTTGGTATAGGAATGTCAGGGGATGCATCTGTTTACAAGCGAGACGTTTATAGTGGTAGTGGTGGTCAGTTTAAGGTAACTCCCACGTATTATGTAGGTATATTTAACGACTTGGTCTTAGGAACAGTGATATCCAGTAATGTAATAGTAGGTCCATTGAAAGTTCAATTTCCATCTGGAATGAATAAAGCTGTTTTGACTGCCACACTTGATGGTTCCACGCTTAAGCTAGCCCTTACTTATCAGAACGCTTTGGTTGCTAACTATGAACAAGTTCAAACACTTTCCCGATCAATTGGTTCTGAGTTCAATGAAGTCTTGGACGATAGTGAAGTTCAAAAAGGTATTCCTGGACTAGACATTAACTATACGTTTGCTGCCACGTTATTTTTTGGTGCTTTAACAGTAGCAAAATGGGCGTATAGCCACCAAAATTTGATTGCTAATGCAGCAGGGGTTGTCATTGACAATTTTTCTAGTTTTGATCGCGCTGCATGTACATTTAAAGTTGTAGGCCAATCAGCGTTAGCCTGTGCTACTGCAATGGATGCAATTGTTAAAGCAATTGAAGACAATGCACCGACATCATTACTACAGGCAGAGAAGTGTGCGTCTTTGGACTCCTCAAGTGTCTCTTACACAGATTTAAGCTGTTATACATCGGCCTCAAGGGAAGCTGTTACCAAGTTCCAAAGCTGCTGAAAGCATTGCTATGAATAGCTTTTAGGCTTATGTTCAAAGTTTGAATCAAAACTTAACAAAGTTCCTAACCCCTCTTTCAAGCTTGGGAGAGGGAGCTAGGGATTCATAGCTGTTATCACCATCAAAAAAGCCATATCAAAGAGATCAAACAGGAGAAATTATGCTAAATGAAGTTCCTATTGGTACAGTCTGCCCATTTGCTGGGCAAATCCATCCCGTCACTGGCGATGCGAACAATATTTTCCCTTCATCGGGTTGCTCAAGCCAAGATGCACAAGCCGGTAGCTTGAATGCCGACATCCCCATCATCTACCCTGAAGCATCAGGTTGGATGTTGTGTGATGGTCGCTACCTTGAGATAGATGCCTACCCTGAACTATTTGCAGTTATCGGAACACTTTATGGAACACAAGGGAACGATAAATTTAGACTCCCTGATTACCGTGGACTATTTATGAGAGGAGTTGATGCTGGCTCTGGATTAGATCCAGAAGCTGCTGAACGAATTGGTCCAGACGGCAGTGGTAAAAGTAGCGGTATCGGCTCACTTCAGTGTGATGCTTTTCAAGAACATCAACACAACTACAACACCCTAAGACTGTCGGCACAAGCACAACAAGGCCCTGTTGTTGTAGGTGGTATACCATCCGAGATGAAGCAGACAAACGATCCTCCCAATAACCCTGCTCGCATCAGTATGTACGAAACTCGACCCAAAAATATTTCGGTTAACTACATCATCAAGTATAGGTAGTACGTTTTCAGCTCTTGTAGTTTGGTTTGAGGCAACGAAAGGATTTTAGAAACCTATTGAAAAGGAAGAATACTATGACAAACAAAACATTTCACATTTCTGGTCGTATAATTGGACATAAAACTCGTCAGGGGGTTGCTGGTTTACGTGTCGAAGCATGGGATAAGGATCTCATAATTGACGATCTACTTGGCAGTGCAATGACCAAAGCTGATGGTACTTTTCAACTGTCGTTCGATAAGTCCTACTTCCGAGAATTATTTTCAGACAGACAACCCGATCTATACTTCAATATTTACAACCAAGAAGAGCTTATTAAAAGCACTGAAGATTCGGTGCTATGGAATGTAAAGGAACAAGAGAGTGAAGTTTTGATTGAAGTGGATGCAGTGCCTTACCCTGTCACAGATACTCCCACTGGAGGACAAGTCGTAACTCCAGGAAAACCCCCGGCGTTAGCTGCCAATAATTCCATCAGCAGCTTGATTCAGAGCCACTTGTTTCTGTCAAAGGCTCATGCTAATTTAGTTGCTTTGGCAAAACGCAGCACCGGCAATTTTACCCCATATCAACAATTGAAGTTATCGATTGTCAATAGTACGGTTCAGTACAAGGATGAGGATATTTATTTCGGTATCATTGGACAACAATCAGGCAAATGGGGATTCATCGATACTAACGGTAATTGGCAAAAAGCTCCCCCAATGGATCAGAAAGTAGATGTTCCATTTTTTAACCTCGCTTCTCAAGCCTCAATTACCTTCTCTCCACCCTTTATTTCTGGTCGATGCTGGCTCTCGATTGGTAAACCTTTAACTGTTCCTATTTGGGATGATGGCTTTGTAGGTCCAGCATTTAACGTAGCAACAGATCCCAATTATAATATCATTTTTGATAAATTTGAATTTACCTACACTCCAGACAATATAATTTATTGTAATACGACTTGCGTGGATTTCTTCGGGCTGCCAATTACTGCCAAACTAATAGGCAATAAGACCCAGAGTGTAGGGTTCTCGGTGTCGAGGAGTAAAGTATTTTCTGAATTTCAAGCAAATGCTACCTTTAAATCACTGATTCGCACTGCTGATAATAAACAGTTAAGAATCCTAGCACCGCAAAAAGATTCCACATTTGATTCAACCTACTTTGATCCTTATATTGACCAATGTTGGAAATATTATAAAACCAATGAATTAACGCTGCAAGCATTACCGTACAATGGTGCGACCTATATTTCAACGGGAAGTGTTGATGAAAATAACGTCTTTAACTTTGTCACAACGCCAGGTAATACCAAACATACAATTAAAAAACCAACCTCTGATAATGTCTTTGGTTGTGATGGTGTTTTTAACCCGACTGGTAGCGATTTATATCAAATCATTGATGGAGATATTAAAAATCAAGTGTCATCAGCATTGAATCGAACAATTTTGCTGAATAGTGATTCATCAACTTGGTGTGATCCATCTACATATTATCTCAATTCAATCACCAATTACTATGCCAAAATTTTGCACGAATTGAGTATTAATGGAAAGTGTTATGCTTTTTCCTATGATGATAGGTGTGACCAAAGTAGCACTCTCGTTGATACTTCACCAACAGAAATTGTCCTTACATTAACGGCATTCAATGAATAATTTTTCAAGACAATTACAACTTCGCTAATCTGAAGTTGACGAAGCACTAGTGCGATCGCTGATCTTATAGAGTGCGTTAACAAAGTGTAACGCACCTCTTTAACTATCAGTGTGTTCGCGTAGCGTGGCCATAGGCCAATCACTTATCCTAGGGTTAACACTCCCATGGGAAAATCCACAACTAAACGCTTTGTTCGTAACCACAAAACACCTAAAATAATATTCACCAATTCATTCCCTCCTAACACCTCAACCGTAAACTCCTCTTCCTCAATAACCACCTTGGCCTCATATAAATTAAACTGTGCTTCTCCCCTTGCTGTTTGCATATCTCTTGTATAGTTATAATTTCTCCACCCTAAACTATCTGCATCTTGATTATCAATAGCTAACCAACCCGTAAACCCTGTATCTAACATCGCCATTACGGGAACAATCTCTCCATCAGCAGAGATCAAGCCAACTTCAAAAAACAACTCTCCTCGATTATTAAATTCCCCTTGGATCATATTGTTCCACAAGTTCCTGTTTCATTAATTCGCATAATAATACATTTTTTTTGTGGATGTTGAGAACGTGATTTTGCCAGCGCTACCTTTTCATTTTCATCGATAAAATACTCCCCACTATCAGGTTCAATAATAATAAACCAATCATAATGCTCTTGAATCAACTCTGGTTGTACTCGCTCAAAGACCTCTCGACAACGCTTATAAAATACTGCATCTTCAGCTTTAATTCTGGCTTTTTCTTCAGGAGACAGTCGTTTCTCCGGAAAAACCCGTCCTCGCCTTACAGTGTGATGGGAAGATGATTGTGTCATTTTAGTGATACAAAACGCTGTAGATAGGTTTATAATAACAAATATATCCCTCCTCAAGTTATTTCACCCTCTCCTGCTAATAAAGGCATAAGGGGTGACTTGTTCAAAATATTACATAATGCTCCATAAACTAGCCAATTATTCGGGTATAGATGATCAGCTTTCTCAATAGCTTCAACCGCCCTCTTATTTTCACCCCTGTCAGACAAAAACCGGGCATAATAACACCAGCCATTAGGATTATTTGGATACTCCTCAGTAAACTGCTTCAATATAGCCAGGCTTTTTGCTGATTCTCCTCGCAACCGATAATAGTCAGCCTGCAACTTATGAGCATCAGCGGAGTGGGGAGCCAGTTTCAATACAGCATTAACTATCTTTTTAGTCTGCTTCCCTTCCTTACCCAATACTAATTTCATCTGGCAACGATAGGCCAAGCGTCGTTTTAAAACTGAGTAATCACCAGGAGCTAACTCTTCTGCTCGACTTAACTTCAACTCTGCTGACTGAAAATCACCTACTACTAGGAGTGCGTCATAACTGTGAATCAAAGCCACAATATCATCTGCCTGAAGTAACAAGATTTTATCAAAAGCGTTCAAAGCAGCGTGAGGATGATCCAGTTTCATTTCAACTTGCCCCAATGCCAGCCAGTGAGAGGGATTTTCTGGCTCAGAAGATGCCGCTGTCTCAAAGGCTTTTACTGCTTTGTCTGGCTGACGGCGACAGACTTCTATCAAACCCCGGATATGATGCCCAGTAGCAACATTACTGGATAATGGCAAAGCACTGTGATAAACCTCAATTGCCTTAGCCACCTCTCCCATCAACTGTAAAAGTTTCCCGAGTTTCAACCTTACCTGAATTAATTGAGGTTGCCGCTGAATAACTTGGTCATACTCCTTAACAGCCTGCTCCCAGTTTCCAGTTTCATAGAGTAAATCAGCCAATTCCAACCGTTTTTTCCATCCAGAGGGATACTGCTGCACATAGTTAGTTAAGGTTTTCAACTTCTGCTGTTTTCGGGTGTTTTTTTTATCTAATACCAGTTTTACATTTAACTCGATCTTTGAAGACTGGGATGAAGACTGGGATAAGGTTACCAAACAGGGGGTAGTGTTTCTAGACATATCGCTGTTACCTGATAATTAATCTGATCATTAATTTGCTCAAATTTGCACTCTGTCGTCGGAGTTTGAGATGAAGTAACTGATTTATGAGTTTTAAACTCATCGAAAAAATCATCTTTTACAACTTCTTTTAACAAAGGAGGATAATCATCCATTCCTGATAGATACCGCTTTAAGTGCTTTTCCATAATTGCTCGCCCCTTTTGAATGCGTTTGTAAACGCTATCCACCGATAGAGCAAGTTTTTTAGCAATGTCTGAGTAGGGTATATCTTGGTAAAAATGCAGCACAAAAGGCTCTCGCAGTTGGGGAGACAGAGCCTTTATTTCACGGCAGATGTACATTTTTAACTCGCGACGGAGAATAGCTGACTCAGGAGAGTACTGACTAGACGCTAATGTTTGGTGTTCTCCCACTGCCATTTCTTCAATGCTCTCCATACCGATTGCAGCTTTGTGGCGTTTTCGATGCAGATCCACGCACAGGTTATGAGTCATTCGAGTTAGCCATGCTTTGGGATTAGTAATTTTTTCGGCGTGGTGTGGTAGTTTCTCCCACGCCTTGATTCTGGCCAAACTTAATGCTTCTTCAGCATTGGTGCGATCGCCTCCCATCCAAGTTACGCACCGACCGTAAAGATAGTCTTGATTGAGTAGCCATAATTTCCAAAAGGCAGTGCGATCGCCTTTAGATATACGTTTTAATAGATTAATATCGTCTAATTTTGTTTCTGTTTTCATTTTTTTTTAGGGAATTGGGAATCGGGAATCGGGAATCGGGAATCGGGAATCGGGAAACAATTCTGTGTACCTCATAGCTACGAAAAACGCTGTATATATTAATTTTGATGCTGCATCACTTCTTTTTGTTTAACGTAAATTTTTTTCAGGTGCTTCTTAACCGTATTGAGGCTGATATATAGCTGTTGGGCAATTTCTTCGTAAGTCAAGTTGGCTTTTTTTAGTAACCAGACTTCCTCCTCCCGTTGACTTAGTCCATAGTTAATAACATCAGTGATAGCGGAATTTTTGGTAGATTGATGTTTATTCTCTAGGGTTACTAACAGATAAGGGTCGCGGGATAATTCTAAGGTTAACCATCTCACCCTAACCCGAAACTCAACTGACTTATTCACTTTAATTTCATCTTCGATAATTAGTTTGCGATCGCTAAACAACTCACGACTATCAATTAATGATTGGCAAACTCGCCAAATTGGCTCAGGAATAGAATTTATCGGTGACTTACCTTGAGAGATTTGAGAGCACATTCGACGTCCAGACTCATTGGCATGAAACCACTCTTGGTTAGTAGTTATAATCAGCACCCCATCAACAAAGCCTTCAATAATTGCTTTGATCAGTAATGGCAAACCTTCGTCTGAATTTAACTCGGGCTTACTGGTTTCGGCTTTAGTAGCTTCTTCACTGCTTGAATCAGCAACTTGGTTAACATCAATACCAATGGTTTTGGTCAAGAGTTGTTGATTAGTCATGGTGAAATATAATTATGATAAATTAATTGGGGTTATTCGTAAGCATTAAGCTATCAGGCTTCAGCTTAAAATAAACCTGGTTGGCGTAGCGTGCCCATAGCGAAACGGTAGAATTGAATAGTTCGAGATTAATGATAATTTAAAGTCTGGGTAAAAGCTCTTGGCCGTTGGCCACAACCGCTGTGAATTCACTCAAATTAAACGAATGCTGAACTGTTTTATTCTGGTTTCCTAGTTAACCCTGCCCATAGCGCATAAGCTGAATGCTGAATGCTGAATGCTGAATGCTGAAATTATTATCAAAAATAAATTCGCTGTAATCAGCTAGGTTATCTAGTCCAAGGAAGTTGAGTAAAATTTCCAACACTAGCCATAATGTTGTTCTGGCTAATAGTTTTTTATAAAGCACATTCATGGTTTTCTTTAGGATAAAATTACTAGAATATATAGCAGTTGTTTGACTCAGTGGTGCGTTACGGGCAGCAACCTAACCCGGGGCTTGAGGCTGAAAATTAGGGTGAGCGCCCCTAGGGAGTGTCTTCAAACTCGGAGATCCCCCTAAATCCCCCTTAAAAAAGGGGGACTTTGAGTATGGCTCCCCCCTTTTTTTAAGGGGGGCTGGGGGGGATCATAATCATGCGACAAACTTTGAAAACACGCCCTAACGCACCCTAAAGAACTATTGCCTATTGCCTATTGCCTATTGCCTATTGCCTTTTGCTTTAAATTGCTATATATTCATAAAACCCGACTGCATACTGACTTACCGCCTGAGATGATCTGACTTGTGACTAACTTGTGAATAATTTGTGACTGACTTTTCGTCTGTCAATGGTATAATTCCGGCATTCAAGATTCCATCAGCCATGCCCAGGTCGCTCAAAGTTCGTCAGGAGTGCATTGAAAAAGTTAAACTGGCAGTCAGGCGTAACGGTTTTCCGAGCCAGAGGGCTTTGGCTGAAGATGTGGGGTTTGCCTTAGCCACAGTTAGCAACTTCCTAACTGGCAAACCCGTTGACTATATTACTTTTGAAGAAATTTGTCATAAATTGGCACTGGAATGGAGAGCCATTGCCAATTTAGATTTTGACCTGCCATCCCAGGCTGTAGATGATGTAATATCCCAGACTGTAGCTCAAAACCCACAGATCAGAAGCTCTAGCAAACGCCAAGACTTGGGAGAAGCAATTGATGTTACCAATTTCTACGGGCGCAAGGAAGAATTAGCCACACTCAAACAATGGATTATTAGTGACCATTGCCGACTGATTACCTTAATTGGCATGGGTGGAATTGGTAAAACAACTTTGTCTGTCAAGTTAGCCCAGCTTCTACAATCGGAATTTCAGTACCTGATTTGGCGAAGTTTGCGTAATGCGCCACCCATTCACGAGCTTTTGACCGACCTGATTGGGTTTTTGTCCCATCAGCAAGAAACCACTTTACCAGAAAGCTTAGATGGTAAAATATCCTGTTTAATCGACTATCTGCGGGCAGAGCGTTGTTTGTTCATCTTAGATAATGTAGAGTCAATTCTATCCCCTGACCAACGGGCAGGAGCCTATCGCCCAGGATATGAAGGCTATGGGCAGCTGCTCAGAAGCTGGGGGGAGACTAACCATCAAAGTTGTCTGGTGTTGACTAGTCGGGAGAAACCCAGAGAAATTAGAAATAAAGAAGGTGTAAATGCTCCCATTCGTTCCCTGAGGTTACCTGGTTTAACCGAGGGAGAAGGGGAAAAAATTCTCGCAGAAAAAGGCTTTTCTGTATCAAAAGAAGAATGTCAAGCACTGATAAAGTTTTATGCAGGCAATCCTTTAGCGTTGAAGATTGTTTCCACCACAATTTATGAGTTGTTTGACGGCGACGTGGCTCAGTTTTTAGAAGAAGGCACTATTGTATTTGGTGATATTTCCGATTTACTCGATCAGCAGTTTAATCGCTTGTCAACGTTAGAAAAACAGGTGATGTACTGGTTGACAATTAATCGAGAATTGGTTTCATTTAAGGAGCTACAACGGGACAGTATTCCAGCGGTTTCCTTCAAACATTTATTAGAAACCTTAGAATCTCTCCAATTGCGGTCACTGATTGAGAAGACCTCGGGTAAATTTACTCAACAACCCGTGGTGATGGAGTATGTCAGCGATCGCTTAATTGAACAGATTTTCTGCGAAATTCAAACGGGAGAAATAGCACTATTGGAGCGCTGTGCCTTAATCAAAGCCCAAGCCAAAGATTATCTGAGAACTACCCAAATTGAGCTGATTCTAAAACCGATTACCGAGCAACTACTCAACCTGCTTGGTCTCTCGGAAAATGTGCAAAACTATTTGAATCAAATTTTATCAAAACTGAAGTCTTTTCCCCCTCGAAAACCAGGATATGCCGGGGGGAATGTTCTCAATTTACTCTGGCAGCTTAATCTTGACCTGACTGGCTATGATTTTTCTAACTTAACGGTTTGGCAAGCTTACCTACAGGGCATGAATTTGCATGGAGTCAACTTTTCCAATGCCGATTTAAGTAAGTCGGCTTTGACTCGCACCTTAGGAGGAGTTTTATCAGCGACCTTTAGCCCAGATGGGAAACTCCTGGCAACCAGTGTGGATAATGAGATTTGGTTGTGGGATGTTGCCAATATCAAACAAATTATTACCTGCAATGGTCATAGGGCTTGGGTGCAATGCCTGGCTGTTAGTCCAGAGGGAGAAATTTTAGCTAGTGGTAGTAACGACCAAACCATCAGGTTGTGGAATGTCCAGACCGGGCAATGTCTAAAAACATTGCGAGGCCATACCAGTTGGGTGCAATCCCTAGGGTTTAGTCCAGAGGGAGACATTTTAGCCAGTGGTAGCCATGACCAAACGGTAAAGCTGTGGAATGTTCACACCGGAAAATGTCTGCAAACCTTGTCAGGCCATAGGAATCCGGTATTTTTTACTACTTTCAGTCCCAATGGACAAAGGTTGGTCACTGCCAGTGAAGACCAAACGGTGAGAGTCTGGGATGTCAACACTGGTTCTTGCCTGCAAGTCCTAGAAATCTCCATCAATTGGATATTATCGATTGCCCTTAGCCCAGACGGACAAACATTGGTAACTGGAAGTGATGGCACAACGGTAAAATTTTGGGATTTAGCCAGTGGTGAGTGTATCAAAACCTTACCAGACTACAACAGTTATGTGTGGTCAGTTGCTTTCAGCCCAGATGGTAAAACACTGGTCACCGGTAGTGAGGATACAACGGTTAAAATCTGGGAAGTGGAAACCGGGAAATGTCTGCAAACGTTGCACGAGTATAGCAATTCCCCTTTAGGTAATAGCTACCCTTCACGAATTTGGTTGGTTGCTGTTAATCCCGATGGTCAAACCTTGCTGAGTGTGAGTGAAAACCAAACCATGAAGTTATGGGATATCCACACAGGACAATGTTTAAGAACAGTGGAGGGGTATAGTAATTGGATCTTATCCGTTGCTATTAGTCCAGATGGTGAAATGTTGGCCAGTAGCAGCGAAGACCAACGGGTAAGATTGTGGGATATTGAGACGGGGCAATGTCTACAAATCTTGTCAGGACATACTAATCTGGTCTCATCCGTTACCTTTGCTCCCAAAGACGATCAGATTCTGGCCAGTAGCAGTGACGACACAACTATCAAACTTTGGGATGCAAATACAGGAGAGTGTTTGCAAACCCTGTGGGGACACGATAGTTGGGTGCATTCGGTCAGCTTCAGTCCAGAGGGAGAAATTTTAGCCAGTGGCAGTCGTGACCAAACCGTAAAGCTTTGGGATTGGCATACCGGAGAATGTCTGCACACCTTAGAAGGGCATCTTCACCATGTCAAAACTATTAGTTTCAGTCCCTGCGGTAAAATCCTAGCCAGTGGTAGCCATGACAACACTATCAAACTTTGGGATGTCAGTACGGGAAGCTGTCTACAAACATTGCCAGGTCACGGGGATTGGGTTTTATCGGTTGTGTTCAGTCCCAGTGGAAATCTGCTGGCGAGTGCCAGTGGAGACCAGACGATTAAACTGTGGGATGTTGAGACGGGGCAATGTCTACAAACCTTATCCGGTCACACATCTCGAGTCAGAACCATTGCCTTTAGTCCAGATGGCAAGACTTTAGCCAGTGGCAGTGATGACCAGACTGTTCAACTTTGGGATATCACTACAGGTACTGTTCTTAAACTATTTCAGGGACACCACAAAGCAGTCCGGTCAATTGCCTTTAGTCCTAATCGTCCTGTGTTAGTGAGTAGCAGCGAAGATGAAACCATTAAGCTTTGGGATGTGGAAACCGGTAAATGTGTAAAAACCCTGAGAATTGATCGACCCTATGAAGGGATGAATATTAAAAACGCCATTGGGTTAACAAAACCTCAGAAAAACACGTTAAAAGCTCTAGGTGCAGTAGAGAAAGGCTAAGCCAGCTTGTAGGGTGGGCAAAAACAGTTTGGTTTTTTGGAGTATTCTTGTCGGAGATTACTTTGCCCACCCTACTTGAATTGGTATTTTTTGTATACGCAAGTACCCTACCTATCCGAGGAGTCAGGAGCTTTAATTCAGGGCTCAAAATACCCTGAATTAAAGCCTGGCAGCGCAATGGTTCTATATCCCTTGACAAATCAGCTCTTAATATGCTATAGTATAAATAGAGATTATTATCATACAGCAGGGTAAGCTCAAGAAATATTCAGCCAAAATGTGATCTAGGGCAAGGATTATGACCATAGTAAGCCTTGATTCTTAGCACTATAGCGCTTATTTATCGCTATTGTTAAGAATAATTCGGCGTTGCTGAATTGAAGTATTAATTTAAATCCTCTGGTTTTGGGAAAGCCCCCGTTGGTCCCCATCTGTAAAATAGCGTTGCATCCGTGCTCTTCCCCCCCCGGTGCGCTTACAGTCGTCGAATTAAATTCGCCACTGCTCCCACCGCAGTATTGGGGGGTTAGGGGGGCTAGGGGGGCTCAATCATACCCAGAATCAGCAACGCCAATAATTCCTCTTTATTGAGTCTTGCGCTTACCCTGTATCATATCAGTTGGGGTTAAAAAAAGTGGCTATGGAAAATACAGAACCTAACCAAAATTCTGAAGATCAAGTAGTAGAAAATACATCTGGCGATACTAACCCCTTAGGGGACGCTCGCTCCGACTCTCAGGAAACAGTAACAACTCCTGAAGAAGCTGAAGTAAAAGCTGAATCGAGTGATGAAAATGTCGAAACAGATAATCAAGACACTAAAGAAATTCCCGCACCAGAATCTAATCCAACTACTAGTGAGCGTTCTCCAGGAAAAACCGATAGAGGTTTATAATCCAGGAGTTATATTCTTGGGCGAGAATTGACCAACTCAGCCGGGAGCATGTCACCTTTGTAATTAGGTACATAGATCCCCCCTAACCGGGAGCATGTCACTTATGCAGAACATTTGTACGCTTATCTGGGTAATAGGTAATGGGTAATAGGTAATGGGTAATAGGTAATGGGTAATAGGTAATGGGTAATAGGTCATCAGGGGAGCATGTCACAAATGCCGAATATTTGTACATTATCTATAGCCCCCTCATGGGTTTAAGCTTGCTCTAATGGTACATAGTACTTTTGTTCTGCAACTTTGACCTGCTCCCCCCCTAACCCCCCTTAACTAAGGAGGAAATTAGATAAAAAAGTGCTGCTGATGAAGGATAGAATTAGATAAAAAAGTGCTACTGATGAAGGAGGAAATTAGAGCAAAAAGTGCTACTGATGAAGGAGGAAATTAGAGCAAAAAGTGCTACTGATGAAGGATAGAATTAGAGCAAAAAGTGCTACTGATGAAGGAGGAAATTAGAGCAAAAAGTGCTACTGATGAAGGAGGAAATTAGAGCAAAAATTCCCCCTTATTAAGCACGGAATTAGATGAAAAAGTCCCCCTTATTAAGGGGGATTTAGGGGGATCTCAATCAGGAATTAACAAAACTGGAACTCCTTCAATAAGTATTAAGAGAATGCCATGACCTACAATATATATGGGCTGCTGGTAGCTATTGATGAATATCCCAGTCCTGTTCCTTCTTTGAATGGCTGTGTCAATGACATCCTAGAAATACAGGACTATTTGCAAGGGCGGGTCGCTGCAGATGGAGATAAACTTCACATCCGCACACTCTTGAATCAAGATGCTACCCGTAAGGCAGTTATTGATGGTTTTCGGGAGCATTTGTGTCAAGCTAGCCGTGAAGATGTTGCTTTCTTTTACTACGCGGGACATGGTTCTCAAGAGCAAGCCCCACAAGAGTTTTGGACAATAGAACCAGACCGATTGGATGAAACTCTAGTCTGTTATGACAGTCGCACTGAGGGGGGTTGGGACTTGGCTGATAAAGAGTTAGCCAAGCTAATTTCTGAGGTAGCTCAGAACAACCCCCACACTGTTATTATTTTAGACTGCTGTCACTCGGGTTCTGCAACCCGTGGCGAACTAGAAGCAGAAACAGCAATTCGTAAAACTTCCACCGACAAACGTCAGCGACCCTGGGATAGTTTTATTTTCTCCTTGAGTGAAACTGACAAATTATCAGCTGCCCTCAGCCCAGAAAAAAATCCTAGTGGTTGGAGTTTCCCTACAGGAAAACATATCGTCCTAGCCGCTTGTCGAGATAGTGAGACGGCGAAAGAATTCAACAGCAATGGCCAACCAAGAGGTGCGTTTTCTTACTTTTTACTGGATACCTTAAAGAAAGCCAATGGCAGCCTGACTTATCGGGATTTATTCAAGCGTGTCAATGCCCTAGTCCGCAGTAAGATCAACGCCCAATCTCCCCAAATCGAAGCGACGGAGTTGAATGATTTAGACCAACCTTTTCTGGGCGGTGCGATCGCTAACCGCACACCCTACTTTACTGTCTTCTATGACAAAAACCACGACTGGGTGATTGATGGTGGTGCAGTTCACGGCATTTCTCAACCGGTTCGAGATCAGACTACAATACTTGCCTTATTTCCCTTTGACACCCCTATAGAACAACTACGTCAACTCTCAACGGCAGTAGGTGAGGCAAAAATTTTGGCAGTAATGCCCCAGCTGAGTAAAGTTCAAATTAGTGGTATTGGGGATTTAGATCCCGAAATGACCTGGAAAGCAGTGATCATTAGTCTGCCCCTGCCACCGAAAGGGGTTTTATTGTCAGGAGAATCAGCTGGTGTAGAATTAGCCCGTAGCACCCTGCTCAACACTGGTCACAATCAGCCTTCGTTGTATGTTCGGGAAGTGGCAACCCCTGAAGCTGCCGAGTTTAAGTTACTGGCTCGTGACGGTAACTATTTAATTACACGACCAGCGGATGACCGTCCTCTAGTGGCTGCCATTTCAGGTTACACCGATGCCACTGCCTTGCAGGCGATTCAGCGATTAGAACATATCACCCGTTGGCTGACTATCACTGAACTGGCCAGCCCAGCTACCAGCCGCATTCGCCCCGATGCTGTGCAAATGCTGATTTACCAGCAGGATGGGCAACCTTTGCTAGATACTGACATTCGCCTGGAATATCGACAGGAAAATGGCAGGTGGCGATCGCCCACATTGAAAATTAAGCTGAAAAACACCAGTAATGAGCCGCTTTATTGCGCCCTGCTCGATTTAACCGACCGTTACGCCGTCTCAGCTGAGTTGTTAGATGGGGGCGGAATTTTTCTGCAACCAAGGGGGCAAGAGGGAGATCAAGTCTGGGTTAATCGCGGCAATCCGATTTGTCCTACGGTGCCCCAACAACTATGGCAACAAGCGGGGATTACGGAAGTTAAAGATATTCTCAAACTGATTGTCTGCTCCACGGAATTTGATGCCACTTTGCTCGAACAACCAAAACTTGACCTACCTCAACGTCCCGTGCCTACAGCCCATCGCGGTCATGGTACCCTGAACCGCTTGATGCAAAGGATTCCAGCTCGTGACCTCCCCAGCAGACCAAAAGAATACGAAATCTATGATGACTGGTTAACTAGCCAAATTAGCATTACTACCGTGCGTCCTCTACACAGTACTCCTATTCCCACAGGGGACGAGTCTGTCTTTCTGGGAGTAGGTTCCGCCCTATACGCCCATTCCGAATTTAGAGCAAAGGCACGTCTAACCACTCTCACCCAATCAACCAGGGATTTAGGTAATCATATGTTACCACCGATACTGCGGGAGGACCATCCGGGCATTGAGTCATTTGAGTTTACTAGCAGTCGGGGAACGGATCCTGGTTTAAGCGCGCTGGAATTAACTGAGGTGGAAAATCCGTCAGCCGTTACACCGAAAAATCCCCTGAAAGTTATTGTTGATCGACCCCTTGCTTCTAATGAACAACTGTTACCCATTAGCTACGATGGGGAGTTTTTCCTGCCTTTGGGACGGGCTCGGTCTACCCCGGAGGGCAAAACGGAGATTTTACTGGAACGGTTAACAGAACCAATTAGTGAAGGTAGCCGCAGCTTGGGGGGTTCGATCCGAATTTTCTTCCAAAAAGTAGTGTTTCAACAACTGGGGCTAGAGTTTAATTACCCAATTTTGGCAGCAGCGGATGTCACTGGCTCTGGAGTGGTCAACTATACAAGAGATGTTGAACAAGTCAAGTCGCGGGTTGCCCAAGCCCAACGCATAGTCCTCTACATACACGGTATTATTGGCAATACCAAGAGCTTGCTGCCCAGCCTTCGCTCCGCCCAGGTTGAGGTGGATGGAACAGAAAAACCCCTGGCCGAATTGTATGATCTGGTGCTTACCTATGATTATGAGACTATAAATACCTCAATTGTAGAGAATGCTAAATTGCTGAAGCAGAGACTACAAGCTGTAGGGTTAGGGGAGAACCACGGTAAAATTTTTCACATTGTCGCCTACTCCATGGGAGGGTTGGTTTCTCGTTGGTTTATTGAACGAGAAGGAGGTAATCAGGTAGTTGGGCATTTAATTATGCTGGGTACACCCAATGCTGGTTCCCCTTGGTCTACGGTTGAAGATTGGGCATTAGCTACCTTAAGTATCGGTTTAAATGGGCTGTCAGAATTTACTTGGCCAGTACCAGTGATGGGGATTTTGCTTAAGGCTATTAACCGGTTTGTTGATGAGATTGAAACTATTGATATTTCCCTAGACCAGATGCATCCTGGTTCTGAGTTTTTGGAACAATTAGCAGCAAGTCCCGACCCCAAAGTACCTTACTCAATTATTGCTGGTAATACATCTATTATTCCTGCCGCCCTGAAAGCAGAAGCCAATCAAACTTCTAGTCCCTTGCAACGACTAATGCAGAAGTTATTTGATAAAGCTGTAGTTATGGCTTTCTTTGAGCAACCCAATGATATCGCTGTTACAGTACAAAGTATAAAAAGCGTAGGTTCAGACCGGAATCCACAACCGCAAATCCAGGAAATCGGCTGCGATCACCTGGTTTACTTTGCTGAACCAGTGGGGTTAACTGCGTTTTCTCAGGCGGTGATTCAAGCCCTAGAAAATAACTCTGACTTTGGATCTAAAACTGCTGCTACAAATACTATAGTTGCAAATCCTGTAGTTAATATTATTACTAATAATTCTCCAGAAAACAAAGCACTGAAATGGTGGATTATTGGGGTAGTTGGGGTATTAGTCGCGGCTATTGTGGGTTGGCTGGTATTAAAGCCATCCAATAATACCGAACCTAGTAATCAATCTCAACTAAGCGATAATTTAGGTCAATGATGGTAAATTGTTTTCACCAAATCTTGGTCATTTTTAGCACAAAACCCGCCAGTTCCGGAGCACCGCTAACGGTTTCAGGATTGTCCAAAATCTCTGGTTTGTGATTAGGACGATAAATGTAAATTTTCCGGTTGTGGCGGTCGATTAACCAACCCAGTGATGTGCCATTATCAAGGTATTCTTGCATTTTGTCTTGCAAGGCACTGAGTGTATCGCTGGCGGAACGTAACTCGATCACAAAGTCGGGGCAAATGGGGGCAAAGGAAGCTTTCTGTTCCTCGGTTAAGGCATTCCAGCTCTCCAGTTTAATCCAACAGGCATCTGGAGAGCGGATCGCTCCATTGGGCAAGGTAAAGCCGGTGCTGGAGTCAAAGGTTTCACCCGTACCGTCGAGATCAGCCCAGTTAGCCAATTGTTGAGCAATTTTAAGGTTCCGATTGCCTGTATCGGAAAAGACTGGGGGCATAATCACAACTTCTCCACTGGCGGTGCGCTCAATTCGTAGATCTCGATTGGCTAAACAGAATTCAGAAAACTGGGCAGCAGTCATGGGGATGATCCCAGGAAGATTCACCATCACAGGGACAGTTTGGGTTTGAATGAGTAGCCTAGTCATTATAGGGTTTGTATCTAGTTTGTAAACACGCTGATTGCATAAAAAGGCTTGGATACAAGAGGGGAAAGATATATCCGCCCATGACCCTAGGGGTTGTCTTCAAACTCCGAGATCCCCCTAAATCCCCCTTAAAAAAGGGGGACTTTGAGTATGGCTCCCCCCTTAATAAGGGGGGCTGGGGGGGATCTAATATCTTGCGGAAAACTTTGAAAACACGCCCTAGGGGTTGTCTGCCAAGGCGATATGTAAAGATTTATTACAAAACTAATAATCTCTTCATAAAGTAAATAGATTCTCTTGATGAATAAATAGAGACCCTTCCAATTTGGAAAAACTATACTCCATTCAGCTGTGTGAGCGTTATTATCCCGCCCACATAAAAATATATATTTGCCAAAATTGGATGCTTCAAATCACTAGTATTAAAGTTATCTTTATCAGTGCTTTTATAATAACATGTTCTCCCGCAATTTCGCCTTTATTATCGGCATCAATAACTACACCAACGGTATTTCTCCTCTGAATACCGCCGTCAACGATGCCAAAAAACTAGTTAAAATTCTCCGCATCAAGCATGATTACCAAGTCTGGGTCTGCTTAGACGAAGTGGCAACTCTGTCTAACTTCCACAAATTTTTATTTCATACCTTACCCGAACAAGTTACTGAAAATGACCGCTTATTCTTTTACTTTGCTGGTCATGGAGTTGCACTCAATGGGGATGATGGCCCGGCTGGTTACTTAATTCCTCAAGATGCCAAACTGGGGGATACTAATAGTTATCTGCCCATGACGAAGTTACACGATGCTTTCATTTCATTACCTTGTCGTCATTTCTTGGGTATCCTAGACTGCTGTTTTGCTGGTGCTTTCCGTTGGTCGAATACTAGGGATTTACTCACATCGCCAGAAGTAATTCACCAAGAACGATACGACCGTTTTATTAGTGACCCAGCCTGGCAAATTATTACGTCCTCAGCTTCTGACCAAAAGGCTTTAGATAACTTTAATTTAGATAGCGTACGCGGTCAAGTCGGTAATCATTCCCCTTTTGCTAGTGCATTATTAGACGCTCTCGAAGGTGCAGCAGATATCTATCCTCCTGCTACGAATGGTAAACCAGCTGGAGATGGGGTAATTACAGCCACAGAATTATATTTACATTTACGGGATCGAGTCGAAATTCCCACAGGAAAATGCCGTCAGCGACAAACCCCTGGAATTTGGTGTTTAAATAAGCATGATAAGGGAGAATATATCTTTCTTTCTCCCGGACATGAACTTAATTTACCACCAGCACCACCTTTAGATCAGTCACAAAATCCCTATCGGGGCTTAAAGTCCTTTGAGGAGAAACACAGTGCTCTGTTTTTCGGTAGAACATTACTAGTAGAAAAGTTACAGAATTTTGTCAAAGCTAATCCCTTAACAGTGGTGTTGGGTGCTTCCGGTTCTGGTAAATCTAGCTTGGTCAAGGGAGGATTAATTCCCAACCTACGGCAATATAAAACTTGGTGTATTCTGCCACCCATCCGTCCTGGTGAGACGCCCTTGCAAGGGTTAAATAATGTGCTATGTAATGCTAACTTACCTAATGTTGAGCCACAAAACCCAGAGCATAACCTGGCAATGAGCATTGATGTTTGGGCAAAAAATAACCCCAATTCTAAGTTATTACTGTTTATTGACCAAAGCGAAGAAATTATTACACTCTGTCGAAACTTAGATGAGCGTAAGGAGTTTTTCCAACAGATACTCACAGCTATCAATGCTCATGGGGATAAATTACGGGTAATATTAACCCTACGGTCTGACTTTGAAGCCCAAGTCAGGGATGCTGGCTTAAGGTTTGTCCCCACAGACTATAACGTGGGAAATACTGTGCTTAAAAATTGTTGGCACAACGGACGATTTATTGTATCAGGGATGACGCGAGGGGAACTAAAGGAAGCCATTGAGAAACCGGCTCAAGCACGGGTGATGTATTTTCAGCCCCATGAACTAGTAGAACAATTGATTGATGAAGTGGCGGATATGCCGGGAGCATTGCCCTTGCTTTCTTTTGCCTTGAGCGAACTGTATCTGAAATACTTAAGGCGACAACGGCAGGCACAATACAGAGGAATCACTATTGATCGGGCCTTGACTCAAGCCGATTATATGGAATTGGGGGGAGTAATGCGATCGCTAACTCAAAGGGCTGATGAAGAATATCAGGCGCTAGTTAATAAAAACCCCGCTTATGACCAAGTTATCCGTCATGTAATGCTGCGGATGGTTGCCCTGACTGGGGGTGAGTTAGCCCGTAGGCGCGTCCCTTTATCAGAATTAGAATATCCGGGAGAGAAAAATGGTTTAGTCAAGGAAGTAATTGAGCGTTTTACCAATGCACGGTTATTGGTGAAAGGAGAAGATGCTGATGGTGATCTTTATGTAGAACCAGCCCATGATGCTTTGGTGCGGGGTTGGCAAAGGTTGCTGGAGTGGAAACATTTAGATGAGGAAAATTTACTTCTACAACGGCGGTTGACTCCTGCGGCGGTGGAGTGGAAAAGCCAGCAAAAGGCAAAGTTTCTTTGGCATACTAACCCACGTCTTGATTTGTTGAAAAAGGTATCTTTATCCGATGATAATTGGCTTAACCAAGTAGAAGCTGAGTTTTTGCAGCGCAGTATTGGACGAAAAAGCTTTAATACTCGTCGGAATTGGGGTGTTGCGATCGCAGTTATGCTGGGGTTAGGTACAGGTTTAGTATTTTCTTTGATTGGACAGAGAGATGTTCTGATAGGTCAAATTAGTGCTAATAGAGAAGCAGCAGAAGCAAACCTGCTCAACCAAGAGTTAGATGCGTTGCTTAACAGTTTACGGGCAAGCAAATCTCTTAAAGATTGGCCAAGATACTTATCCTTATTTAAGCCAGACAGCAAGCTTGAAGCTCGAGTAAGAGCAACGCTGCAAAAGGCAGTTTATGGAATTAGAGAGCGTGATCGCCTCGAACAAGATAAAGGACAGATGATTAGCGGTCTTAGTACCAATGGTCGCAAACTAGCAAATCTTGAAAAATATGGTTTCGACTGCTACTGGGACAACCTCATTTGTTTATGGGATAAGTCAGGCGAACTGATGGCTAAGTTCCTGGAGCCTCAGCACTCTCTCAAAAGCATCAAGTTTAGCCCTAATCGCAGCAAACTTATCATAGCTAGTAACAAGGTTAGTCCTGATGGCAGCCTATCCGATTACAGTCCACTCACTCTCCGCTTGTGGGACTTAAAGAGCAAAAAGCAATTAGCTGAATTCAAAGGACGTAGTGGTGATGTCTGGAGTGTCAGCTTTAGCCCCGATGGCAGCAAAATTGCGATCGCTGGAGATGAAGGTATCCGCTTATGGGATGCAAATGGCAAACAGATACCTGAATTTAAAGGAGGGCAAGATCGGGTGACTCATGTAGTTTTTAGTCCCGATGGTACTAAGCTTGCTGCTGTTAACTCTACCCGTTATTGGAGTTTTGATAGTAATCAATATGAAGGAAGTATCAAAGTTAGCTTATGGGACTTAAAAGGTCAATACATAGGGCAATTAAAAGGCAATGTATTAGTTGAAAAGGTAATTTTTAGTCCAGATGGTACTTGGCTTGCTACCACAGGACCCTATGGCAGTACCGAATACGGTACGGTTAGATTTTGGGACTTGTTGGGCAATCAGGTGGGGCAATTAAAAGGAGCTTTTGGTGATGTGATTTTTAGCCCCGACGGCAGATTACTAGCTGGTTCAGGAGAAGATGATATTCCCCGCTTGTGGGACTTGTGGGGCAATGAGTTGGGTGAATTCAAAGGACATCAAGGCGGGGGATCTGGTGTGATTTTTAGTTCTGATGGCAAGCAATTAGTGACCGCAGGAATCGACGGTACTGTCCGCTTGTGGGATTTAAATGGCAAAGAGTTTTCCCAATTCAATGGGCAGCAGGAAATCTCGTTCGACGGCTTCAGTTTTAGCCCTGATGGCAGCAAATTTGCCACCGCAGAAAAGGATGGAAACGCCCGCTTGTGGGACTTGTCAGGGAAGAAGTTGGCAGAATTCAATGGACCTAATCTAGAAAGGCGGAGTTCGAGGGTAATTTTTAGCCCCGATGGTCAGCAATTGGCAGTTAGTGGAGAGGATAGTATTATCCGCTTGTGGGATGTAAAAAACAGAACATTGCTTAAAACCGAATCCAAAAAGTCCCAACTACGCGATGGCAGTTTCTTGCTAACCAACAAAGACAAAGACGATACTATTTTGTGGAATTGGGAGGGAAAGCAGTTAGCTAAATTTGAAGATCTCAAAGGTGATATTAAAAGTGTCAGTCTTAGTCCCAATGGCAACAAACTTGCCACTTTAGAACAAGGTCTAGTGGAAAATAGTACTGTATATTTGTGGAACTGGGAGGGCAAGCAGTTAGCTAAATTTAAAGGTTCTGGATATAGTATGACTTTTAGCCCAGATGGTAACCTACTGGCTACTAGTGGTAGTGGTACTGCCCAATTATGGGATTTGTCTGGCAAAAAGGTGGCGGAATTCACAACAGCATATCCATACGGAGTAGTTAGTATCAGTTTTAGCCCTAACGGCAAGTTAATGGCTACGGCAGGATTGGACGGGATTGTTAAGCTGTGGGACTTAGAGAGCAAGTTGCAGGTAGCAGAGTTCAATGCAGAGCACAGAGGTCAGGTCAAAGACCTAACCTTCAGTCCTGATGGTAAGCTACTGGCTATGGTCAGAAACGACGGCATCGCTAAGTTTTGGCGGGTTGAATCCTTCGATGAACTGATGGTGCGGGGTTGCAATTGGGTGCGTGACTATTTGGAGAATAACCCCAATATTGAGAAAAGCGATCGCCATCTTTGCGACAATGTTAACAAGTAGTTCCTAAAAGTTTTGGTAGCCACGATTGTGTTTTTGGCAATTGGCTCATCTTTCTAATTGTCTAATAATTTGCAATCGCCTTTTTAAAACTGTTGGGACAAAAGTGCGATTGGCCTACGAGTTCGATTTGCTATCAGCAACAGATAGTGAACGCATCCATTCATCCAAATCCTCGGGTTTCGTAAAGCCCAACAACGCTTCCCCCAAAGCTTCAAGCTGAGGGAGGGATAAGGCTTGAACCTGCGATCGCGTAGCGTGACCATTCGCGTAGCGTGGCCTAAAGGCCAAGGTCAATCGCATTTCCTTCTGGGTTATAAAGCTGATCTATAACAGCTTCACGATCTTCTGGAGGCACTGATAAGATGTCATAGGCGATCTTATCAGTGCCTCCAGAAGTTTTGACCACTTTTTGGCAAGATCAGCATTCTCCTCTTTTTGAATAGCCTAAACCACAATGAAGCCAATTTGTAAAGTAGTTCTACCAGAACCAACGGTCGCTGCAACTCGATCAATCGATCTGCCATGTCTTGCGATCGCGGTATATTCTCCTCTTTTCTTTTTCCGCTCAACTTCCTGTTTTTCAATTTGCAGCATCAGTTGAACTTCTATGTATTGCTGCATCTTGGTCTAGACAAGATAGCTATTTCGTAACTTGAGTTGCCTTAGTCGTTCTAGGTTGTCACAAAAATTCCTAATCTCTACTGGGACTATTGGGAATTTTTTGCCATCTGAACCTGCATTTAATGCTTCAACTGCGGCATGGCGACTATTGCCATCGATAATTATTCCCCATTGATCAACTAAGAGAGGGACTATTTCTGGATTCGACCCATCCAATTCCTTGATCAATCGTTCCACATTTCCAGAGTTGTTGATATAGATCAGTTCATTGAATGGGAGTCTGATTAATAACTCTGGGTCAACGTCTGCTAGTCCTTCCTCAAAGAATAATCAGAAATTTCGATTATATGACATGACTGCCATATTTCTGGCCTTTTTGGAGTAGGAAACATAGCCACCACACCAGACAATCCCCTGGCTATCCCACAAGGATGGAGGGTGTAGGGTGTGGGGTGTGGGGTATGGGGTGTGGTGAAAATAGGCATGTACACAAATTAGCTAGAAAAGGCTTCATTAACCAACATTTACCTGATTTAATCGTACATTAGCCGATTCAACCATCCCTAGCAACTTTCGCGAAGCTCGGTCTTTTTTCCCTACACCCTACACCCTACACCCTAAACCCTACACCCTGCCTAACACCCTACCCCCTGAGCTACAATAGACTCTTAACGGACTGCGCTTTGAGGAGATGCCGTCATGAATTCTATTTCAACAACCATTACTCTGCAAATTCCTGACTTCCTCTATCAGCGCTTGGTCAACACTGCCCAAGCAACTGAACGCTCTCTTGAAGCTGTCATGCTCCATGCTTTACAAATTGGTAGTCCCCCCAATTGGTCTGATGTACCTGAAGAATTTCAAGCAGATCTAGCTGCCTTAGATAGGTTGGAAGACCAAGCTTTGTGGCCGATTGCCCAGAGTAAAAAAACACCGGAAGAAATGGAGCGTCACTACTGGTTGTTAGCTCAAAATCAAGAGCGTTCTTTAACAGATGCAGAACAGATTGAACTTGAGCAGCTTAAGATTTCAGCAGATCGTTTTATGCTACGCAAAGCTCATGCAGCGGCTCTCCTGAAATGGCGCGGTTACCCAGTTCCTCAAAGTATTGTGTAACCTCATGGCCTATATTCCAATATCTTTGAAGAATGAGATCGATCGCCAAGATCGCCGTTATTGTTGCTATTGCCAAACTAGTGAAGCAAATAGTGGTATTCCTTTAACTTACGATCACATTTTACCACAGCTCTATTGGGGGAAAGAGCATATTTTCAAATGTTTGCCTCGCCTGCTATACCTGCAACCAATTTAAATCGGATACAACTGTTGCCCTCGACCCTTTAACTAGTCAAACTGTTCACTTATTTAATCCCCGCACTCAGAATTGGGATGAACATTTCTCATGGAATGTGGATTTCACAAAAATTCAAGGACTAACCCCTGTGGGACGAGTAACAGTCATTACGCTTAAAATGAATAATCCCCTCGTTGTAGAAGCACGGTTTCGATGGACAATTAATGGTTGGCATCCCCCATCTTTTCTAGCGGAAAGATGAGCATAAAGTCTCTAGAGGTGACAACAAAGTTAAAAAGGAGACTGGGTGTAGGGTGACCGGGTGTGGGGTGTGGTTAAAATGAAGGTACATATCACTGCTATGTGGGTTTCATCAAGCCTCACTCTCCCTGATTCAATCATCCATTACCCAATTCAATTTTCTCTACTAACAAGGTGTTGCTCTTCTTTTTTCCCTACACCCTATACCCTACACCCCACAACCTACCTACTTTTTAATTCACTTGTCACCCCGTGAGATATGGGCGTACACTTTTGTGATTATAAAAAAATAATATCAAAAAATAACACCAACCGATGATAATATTGGCCAGATAGCCCAGATGCTCAGATGCCAGTTCATCGCAATGCAAACTAATGCGCACTGACAGCCTATTTTATAAAATCTTCCAAACCCTCCCTGGCACTCTCTTTGAACTCCTGGGAGACAACACTCAACTGGCACAAAACTATACATTTAAGGCCATCGAACTCAAAGAACTCGCCAAACGCACCGACGGCGTATTTCTCCCCAAACGGGACGGTGACCCCATTTATTTCGTAGAAGTCCAATTTCAGAAAGATGAAGACTTGTACTACCGCCTGATGCAAGAAGTGTTTGTCTACTTAGGACAAAATCGTTGGCGACATGGCTGGCAAGCGGTAGTATTTTGGGCTAAGCGCAGCTTGGATACAGGGATTCCCAGATGTTACGATGGCGAAGTCCAAACAGGATATCTGCACTCACTTTACCTTGATGAAACTCCAGACACCTCAGACTCAATCGGATTGGGACTGGTACGGCTGGTAGTGGAACCTCAAGCCAATGTCCAACACAGAGTACGACAACTAGAAAGATGTGCGAGGGCTCTACCAGTAGCACAGCAAAGAAATGCGATAGAATTAATAGAACAAGCCTTAGTATATAAATTTCCTGAACGTCCTTGGAGGGAATTAGAAGCGATGTTTGGACTCACAGAATGGAAACAGACCAGATTTTATCGGGAAGTTAAGGCTGAAGGTCACCAAGAAGGTCACCAAGAAGGTCACCAAGAAGGTCACCAAGAAGGTCATCAAGAAGGTCGCATCACTGAGGCACAGATTTTGGTCATGCGTCTGCTGAAAAAACGATTCCCAGAAATGACCGAGGAAATAAACAATGTAGTTCAAGGTTTGTCTTTGTCAAATTTGGAAGGGTTAACAGATATTATTTTTGAGTTGAATAGTTGGGAAGATTTGTTGAGCTGGTTGTCACAGGTAGACCAATAATGCTCACATGGATTTGATCCCACTCATACTGTAGAAATGCTGTGAAAAAAACTCCCAACTTTACAATGCCTTGAACACCTGGTTAGGTCAAGCGATCGCAGAACTCGTAGGGTGGGCAAGGGGAAACTTTACCAATAGATTCATCAAATACCCCCTTTTCCCTTTGCCCACCAAATTACTCCCCAAGACTTACTGATAGTTCAACTGCTGAGGCGGACTCGATATCAGAAGAGCACTTTATATAT
This sequence comes from Moorena sp. SIO3A2, assembly GCF_010672265.1. NCBI lineage: Bacteria > Bacillati > Cyanobacteriota > Cyanophyceae > Coleofasciculales > Coleofasciculaceae > Moorena > Moorena sp. SIO3A2. The sequence goes on along the minus strand of NZ_JAAHHC010000019.1, from coordinate 55,608 downwards.
GGGCGTACACCTTTGTCATTATAAAAAAATAATATCAAAAAATAACACCAACCGATGATAATATTGGCCAGATAACCCAAATGCCAGTTCCTCGCAATGCAGACTAATGCGCACTGACAGCCTATTTTATAAAGTCTTCCAAACCCTCCCTGGTACTTTCTTTGAACTCCTGGAAGAAAACTCTCAACTAGCACAAAACTATAATTTTAAGGCCGTCGAACTCAAAGAACTTGCCAAACGCACCGACGGCGTATTTCTCCCCAAACGAGATGGCGACCCTATTTATTTCGTAGAAGTCCAATTTCAGAAAGATGAAGACTTGTACTACCGCCTGATGCAAGAAGTGTTTGTCTACTTAGGACAAAATCGTTGGCGACATGGCTGGCAAGCGGTAGTATTTTGGGCTAAGCGCAGCTTGGATACAGGGATTCCCAGATGTTACGATGGCGAAGTCCAAACAGGATATCTGCGCTCAATTTACCTTGATGAAACTCCAGACACCTCAGACTCAATCGGATTGGGACTGGTACGGCTGGTAGTAGAACCTCAAGCCAATGTCCAACACAGAGTACGACAACTAGAAAGATGTGCGAGGGCTCTACCAGTAGCACAGCAAAGAAATGCGATAGAATTAATAGAACAAGCCTTAGTCTATAAATTTCCTGAACGTCCTTGGAGGGAATTAGAAGCGATGTTTGGACTTACTGAATGGAAACAGACCAGATTTTATCAGGAAGTGAATGCTGAAGGTCGCATCACTGAGGCACAGATTTTGGTGATGCGTCTGCTGAAAAAACGATTCCCAGAAAAGACCGAGGAAATAAACAATGTAGTTCAAGGTTTGTCTTTGTCAAATTTGGAAGGGTTAACAGATATTATTTTTGAGTTAAAAAGTTGGGAAGATTTGTTGAGCTGGTTGTCACAGTTAGACCAATAATGCTCACATGGAGTTGATACCACTCATACTCTAGAAATGCTGTGAAAAAAACTCCCAACTTTACAATGCCTTGAACACCTGGTTAGGTCAAGTCTGCCCTTGGAGCGATCAGGGCCATCTGACGACTTGCCTGTGAAAGCGTTGTGATTGGTTCCATACGGGGGCATTTAACCCCCTGGTGGAACCGCGCATTCCTCTCACACCATAATCTTTGATTTGGTGTGAGGCTCCTGCTAAACTAGCTGATCTTCCCTATCTCCCAGATGTGAGCATTCAGCTATCAGCTATTAGCTATCAGCTATCAGCTATTAGCTATCAGCTATCAGCTATCAGCTTATGGGTCACAGCGTCGAAGCCTGTGCCACGCTGTCTTGATGCAAAGCGCGAGTGGGGGAAACCACGGCAGTTGCTCATGGGGGGAACCCCCAAGACCGCACTGCCTCCCCAAGACCGCGCTGCATCGCTACTTGATGTGCTTTTGAATAAAATAAGCTGACGGCTGACGGCTGACGACTGACGGCTGACGGCTGACGGCTGACGGCTGATAGCTGAATGCTTACTCCCAGATTCACTGAAGCGTGTTGATCAAGCTCAAGGATGAAGCTCAAAGGTAAGCTTCGGTTTAAGAACCCATCTGGGCAGCAACTTCTTCAGCAAAGTTGCTTTCTTCCTTTTCAATACCTTCACCCAAAACGTAGCGAGTGAAGCGACGCACTTGGATGTTTTCACCCAACTGGGCAACACATTGCTTGACTAATTCTTCCACTGTGATGCTTTGATCACGAATGTAAGGTTGATCCATCAAGGAGAGTTCTTTAAGGCGTTTTTCAATCCTACCCTGAACAATTTTCTCTTTGATATTTTCTGGCTTTTTGCCTAGGTCATCCCTACCCATTTCAATGTCTTTTTCTTTTTGAACAATCTCTTGAGGGATGTCATCGACCTTCACGTATTCAACGTTAGGGCAAGCTGCCACTTGCATGGCGACGTTCTTGACTAGGGCTTGGAACTCGTCGCGGCGGGCAACAAAATCGGTCTCGCAGTTAATTTCTACGAGTACACCGACTCGACCACCAGTGTGGATGTAGCTGCCGATAATTCCTTCTGCTGCCACACGACCGGATTTTTTCTCAGCTGAGGTAATGCCTTTTTTCCGCAGCCATTCCATCGCTTTGGTCATGTCTCCGTCGCTTTCTACGAGAGCTTTTTTGCAATCCATCATGCCAGCGCCGGTTTTTTCCCGTAGCTCTTTGACAAGTTGTGCTGAAATTGCCATGTTGTTTTTGTTCCTACTGTTAGTGAAACTGATTACACCGTGATATCTTCCCACACTACTCGATCCGTGAGTATGGGCTTCCCAGCCCACGCTGAAAACTAGTTGATTTTTATCAAAGGGTAAATTCAGCGTAGGGCTTCAAGCTCGAAGACAACTAACTATTCTTGCTCAGTATCCTGGTTATCTCCTTGATCTACGGATTCAATTTCCTCACTTTGTTCAGTCTCTTGAATTTCCTCCTCGTCTGGGAACTCATCTAATCCCTCTTCAAATTCTTCGTATTCATATTCCTCTGCGGTGTCTAGCTCACCATGACGGCCTTCGTAAATGGCATCAGCGAGTTTACCTATGATTAGCTTAATCGACCGGATCGCATCGTCATTAGCTGGAATCGGAATATCGGCTAAATCAGGGTCGCAGTTTGTATCTAATAGTGATACTATCGGTAGACTTAGCTTTTCACATTCCAAAATAGCGTTGTACTCACGCTTTTGGTCTATGATGATAACTATGTCGGGAACCTTACGCATCATTTTGATGCCACCTAGATACTTCTGAAGCTTGCCTAGTTCCCGACGCAGCATGGAGCCTTCTTTTTTTGGCAGTAAGTCAAGGGCACCACTGGTTTCCCGACGCTCTAAATCTTTCAGTCGCTCCACCCTGGTCTTAATTGTTTCCCAGTTGGTGAGCATACCACCTAGCCAGCGCTGGTTGACATAGTAGGCACCACAACGGCTTGCCTCTTGGGCAATAATTCCAGCCGCTTGTCGCTTAGTACCCACAAACAGAAATCTTTTGCCCTGCTCTGATGAGGTGCGGATATAGTGATAAGCGTCCTCCATCAGCTGAGCTGTCTGTACCAAGTCAATGATGTGGACCCCATTACGAGCAGTGTAAATGTAAGGATCCATCTTGGGGTTCCATCGGCGAGTCTGGTGACCAAAGTGAACCCCTGACTCTAGCATTTCAGCTAAAGAAACTACAGGCATAATTTTTTAACTCCTAATTCGGGTTTAACCTCCATCCAGGTGGATTTCCCTTTAGAAACACCCGAAACCCTGGATGTGCGATGTTTACAAAACCCTTTTAGGGTAACACATTCTGAATCCCATATGGCAAAGGGATTAGATGGATAAATTTTATTTTAATAACATTAAAATTGTTAATTGGTAAGCGATCAGCGATCAGCGATCAGCGATCAGCTATCAGCTTACGCGCTACGCGCACGCTACACCGAACAGCGATCAGCCATTGGCCGTAGGCCAGGGTACTTGAGGTGCTTTTGAATAAAATAAGCTGACGGCTGTTCCCTTAGCGTGGCCAACGGCTGACCGCTGACCGCTGACCGCTGACCGCTGACCGCTGACCGCTGACCGCTGACCGCTGACCGCTGACGGCTAACGGCTGACGGCTAACGGCTGACCGCTGACCGCTGACCGCTGACCGCTGACCGCTGACCGCTGAATGCTTACCCGACTACTACACGGGGTAGTCGGTGCTTAAAACCACAAATAATTTCCCAGGAAATGGTGCCTAAAGCCATAGCCCAGTCATCTGCTGAGATTTGCTCTTCCCCATCCTGTCCAATTAAGGTAACAATTTCCCCAACTTGTATATTAGGAATATCACTAACATCGAGCATGAGCTGATCCATTGTAATTGCGCCAATCTGAGGAACTTGCTGCCCTCGGATGATGACATTGATGCGATTGGAGAGATTTCGGGGAACACCGTCAGCATAGCCAATACCGACTACTGCTAGACGCATCTGTCGATTTGAAATAAATTGATGGCCATAGCTGATACCAGTGCCAGGGGGAATAGTTTTAATTTGGGTAATCCGCGCTTTTACCTGCATCACTGGCTTGAGGTGAATAACCTTTTGAAGATGCTCTGCTGGGTAGAGACCATAGACGGCTAATCCGACACGCACCCAATCGTAGTGCAATGCTGAGTCGGTTAAGGTGGCAGCGGAATTTGCCAAGTGTAATCGGGGTGGAGTTATGCCACCAGCCTGCAATTGTGCGATCGCGTTTTTAAACCTTTGATGCTGCTGTCTCATCACTGTGGGGTCAGGACTATCAGCAGTGGCTAGATGGGAATAGACACTAGCTATTTCCAAGTTAGGTAATTGTTGGACTAAGCGTACAAACTCGATGGCATCTTGCCAAGGCATTCCCAAGCGAGACATTCCTGTATCTAGTTTCAGATGCACTGGCAGGCTTTGGTTTAGACCACTCAAGGTTTCCGAAAACACTAACGCTTGTTGAGGATTACACAGAGTTGGTTCCAATTGCCAGTGAGCGATCGCTTTGACTTGTTCTGGGGTATTAGTCGCTCCCAACAAGAGTATAGTGGCCTTAATTCCCCCTTGCCTGAGTTGAATGCCCTCTGAGACAGTAGCAACACATAACCCCCCAGCACCAGCCTCTATCGCTGTGCGGGCAACGGTTAGAGCACCATGGCCATAAGCATCCGCTTTCACCACTGCCATTAGTTGGGTAGGATGGCGCCAAAGCTGCTGTATTTGCCGTAAATTGTGATGAAGAGCAACTTGATCAATTTCGGCCCAGGCTCTTTGGCGTAATCCAGGATAAAACGAGTCAGTTAGGCAGTCAGTATCATCCCGTAGGATTTGTGTGACAGATTCCGACTGTAATGGTGTTATACCAATCCTCTGCTGAAGCTCTCCCATAGCACTTCACTCCTCAATCACTCACACATTACACACACATTACACACTATAGGTCGAATGACGCTTTGAAAAGTTGCTGTGAGATGTCACAATGTTCCACGGGGCTAGTAGTTCAATATAGCTGCCATTGAACGGCACCCTGCGTAAGCATATGCGCTACGCGCACGCTACGCGAACAGCAGTCAGCCGTCAGCCGTCAGCTTATTTTATTCAAAAGCACCTCAAGTAGGGTGCGCGTAGCGCATAAACTGTTCGCTTAGCGTGGCCACATGCCTTTGGCTGATAGCTGATAGCTGATAGCTGATAGCTGATAGCTGATAGCTTAGCACCCTGCTCAGGATAATCTGATCGGTTGGCTATTCTACCTACCTAAAAAATCCTGAACTATGGGATTTGTTTGGGTAAGTATTAAAGCAGCTATTAGGATGTCTTAAGCACTAAAGATGAGATAACCCACATCTGCTGTTTTTTTGAAACATATAGTTCATGGATTTATCAAAGATTCCTGCTCAACCTAAACCAGGTCTGATCAACGTTTTAATTGAAATTCCCGCAGGTAGTAAAAATAAGTATGAGTTTGACAAGGATCTAGAAGCCTTTGCCCTTGACCGGGTACTTTATGCATCGGTACACTACCCCTATGACTACGGCTTTGTCCCTAACACTCTAGCAGATGATGGTGATCCTCTTGATGGTATGGTGATAATGGATCAACCTACGTTCCCTGGTTGTGTGATTACCGCTAGACCAATCGGGATGCTGGAAATGATCGATGGAGGTGATCGGGATGAAAAAATTCTGTGTGTTCCTGACAAGGATCCTCGCTACGCTGAAGTAAAAACTCTCCAAGATATCGCGCCCCATCGGTTGGATGAAATTGCTGAATTTTTCAGGACATACAAAAATCTGGAAAAAAAAGTCACTAAAATTTTAGGATGGAAAGATCTTGATCAGGTAATGCCTTTGGTGGAAGAGTCAATCAACAACTATAAGCAGTAGGGACTGATCAAGTAGGGACTCATCGGTGAGATGAGTTCCACTAGAGTTTCTTTTCTTAGGCTAATGGTTAGATGCTAGAAAGCTAGCAAAGCGATTAGCCATTCTCTGTTTTAAGGGCAAGCATAACAAAAAATACCCCAACCCTAATCAAGTAGGGTCAGGGAGTGATCCCAACAGAAGGTGACATACTCCCACACTGACTCTTTGAGTTCAGTGTGGGCTTCTTGCCAACTCCACCCAACAGTTAGGATACAAGGCCGTAGGCCACGCGGGGCGCGTTCGGCAAGGTTTATTAATGACACGGGATGCCCCTCCGCGCCGGAACATACAATGAGTTTGAGTTTTTTCTTAGGCACGTAGGTGGTGGTTAGCTCTTCATTTGTCTTCCCTACTAGATTTAGTATACACGGTCTTCGATCCTGTCCGCAATTCATCTCACACTCATGGCGTAGCATTGAGATGTGAGATGAATTGCGGATGAAGCTAAAAGATATTACCTTTTTAGGTGAGGAGATAATCAGGTGAGGATGGGATGGGGTGAGCAGTTATACTTGAGATGGGCATACACTGAGCTTTTGGTTTAGCTGTCGAGGTTAAGCTATAAGGAAATGGGCTGACTTCCGATAAATGAAAGCTGACCGATCAAGGGATAACCGATGATTTACCAGTTCCCATTCTAATTGATTGAATTAATTTGATGCGTTTGTGACATAGGTCACAAACTGTTTGTTCCTAAATCCGTTAAAATTAACCAACACTTAAGATACAGTTAAGAGAAAGCATAACTGTATCTTAACTTGTTTAGGGGGGCTGAAAGGTTCCAAATTAGAGATCTGACTAAATTACTGGGGCTGTTGTGGTTGCTTTCCCCCATCTATTTACTCTTGATGTATTCAATTTGATGTATGAAATCCGCCCACTTTAACAGAAAGTAGTGGTTAACCCTGATGGTTACTCATTTTCACCCGAGTATCCTCTAGTCGGAATCTACCAATGGGAATAATTTATAACTTAGGCTGACGTAATTCACAGATTCAAGATGCAAAATCTAGTAGCACCCACACGAGGCAACTATAAGGCTAAACCCAGCCTAAACAATGGCACTGGAGGCGACTTGAGCGTCCGATTTTGGGGCGTTAGGGGTCAAATTTCGGCTCCTGGGACAGATACAATTCGCTATGGTGGCAATACATCTTGTGTAGAGATGCGTGTTGGTAGAAAACGCTTAATCTTTGACGGTGGCAGTGGTTTGCGGGTGCTGGGAAATCATTGGCTTAAGCAAATGCCCATAGAAGCTCACATTTTTTTTTCTCATAGCCATTGGGACAGCATTCAAGGGTTTCCCTTTTTTACTCCTGCGTTTATTCCTGGTAACTGTTTTCATATCTATGGAGCAGCAGCACCTGATGGGGCATCCATTGAACAGTGTCTAGGTCAGCAAATGATTGCTCCAAATTTTCCAGTGCCCCTTCAGGTCATGCAGTCAGATCTGAAATTTCACGGGCTGAGGTCAGGTCATACAGTAACCCTAGATGATGTAACTGTAGAGGCTGTGCTTCTTAATGACTCACATCAAGCAATGGGCTATCGGGTAAACTGGCAAGGATATGCTGTTGTGTACGCCACTACTCACTCCAATGGTTGGGGTGCCATTGATGAAAATCTACGATACCTATCCCGTCAAGCAGATTTGCTAATTTTGGATGCTCCCTTTCCCCTCACAGGAGATGATCTGTCTAATTATTCACCTTTGATTTGGCAAGATCAGCGTTGGCAAACTGGCATAGCAACGGCAAAGGTGGCAGGTGTTAAGCGCATAGTTATGTCTCGTTATCATCCTGACTATAATGATGATTATCTCGACAAACTAGAAAAGCAACTCCAGTCTTTCAATGGTAATCACTTACTGGCTCGCGAGGGGATGGTTTTGCCTGTTTGTTCAAGGGTATAGGTTATTAGGTATGACTATAGTGCTGGAATTTTAGCTGAACCGCGAGAAGCCCCGCACTTTACCTTCATTGGCTAAGTGTCGTATGGGAAGCGCGGGGTAAGCTCCGGAACGAAGCTTACCAATGTGATATACTAGAAATGGTAGGGAAGATAAATAAAGAGCTAACCGCCACCTACCAAATAAAAATATAACTTTTTGTATTGTTCCGGCGGGTCGGGGCATCCCGGAGACGAAACCTTAGAATAGGGTTTGAAGTTACCGTAAGATCAGGTCGCCTTTTTGGGTTGTAGGTTATGCAGAAAAGGTTTAAAACTATTGTTATAAAGGCGACCTGATCTAAGGTTTCGTCTCTTGCCTTAATCATAAAGTTTTAACCCTTTACCCATAGCCGACTAACCATAAAGGCTGCCCCAGCGAGGGATTGCTCGCTGGGGTAACTTCTGACCGTGTCGTTAATAAAGCTTATCGTTCGCGTAGCGTGGCCTACGGCCTTGTATCCAAAAGCAGTAGCTGGAGTTGGTAAGAAGCCCGCCCTGTCCCGTTAGGGCAGCGTCGGGAGATGTCACGTAGTGTTGATATTCCCCAGAGTGTGTTCCCGTAGCGGCTCTTCGAGAGCATCGCATTTATCCCACTGGCGATGCGCGATCGCACTCTGGGGAATGCTGTTGGTTATTACTCGCTTTCGGGGTACTGATCCTGAACCCAATGGTTCACCCTGGTGGTTGTCGGTTACTGGAAATCCCTCTAATTAAGTTTTCTATTAGATTAGCCCAATCCTTTAATATATAGCGCTACAGTTCAATAGTCGTCCTGTCAGGTAAATATATTTCGCAATAGTTCTCAATCATGATATTAAAGCATTAAAAATGTCTATTTGATCAGCTTGATCAGCTGGCTTGGGGCAAGTGATTGGGGAAAACGCTCCTCGTCTGAGGCAATCCCTATGCCCAAAAAAAAAGAGAGCCACGTTTTTGACTCTCTCGATCATCAGGGTGCATCTACTAATTAAAATTTATCACAAATGGTGAGGGGTGTGACCCCTCATAGCAAAAATCAGCCAAATGGCTGATACCAATGGGCTAAATACCTGTGGGATATTACCTGTCCGATATAGAGTATATTGCCCTTTTGGCTGATTTTTGCCTCAATTTCACCGGATAAGCCCAAAAATAGTGTCCTAAAGGCTATCCGATCGGACAGAAATCCAGATTCGTAATAATTCAAGGTGATGTGGAATTGGTCAAGGGGATTTAGAGCAAATTGACATAAGCGATCGCTTAATGGCAGAGATGATCTCAAGCTTGTGCCAGTGGGAAGATAACTAAAAACTGAGGTCGATACTGATCACTCAGTAAAGGCGCACAAGCATGGATCTGTATAGTGGATCTGTATATTAGTAACCAACAGAAGACTCTGTTGACTGAAGTGATGCTCTAGAAAAGACTTGAAATCCTAGGTACTTGAGTTGTGGAATCGTTCATTCGCGAAGGGTGGCCCACGGCCAAGGTTTTGATGAAATTTCCTGAAACTCTAGATTTCCTTAAGTAGTGGGTATTAGACTTAACTTAAGGTACACCCTTGTCTGATGAAATTTGCTACTATTGCCCAAGCTAAGAGAATAATAATCTTTATACTAACGTTTTGCTTAAGTGGGTGTTTTCCTCAACTTGATCAACTATTCAGAAATCCATCTTGTAGGAAAGCTGAAGAAGTTGTCAAAACAGCCCAAAATAAATTCAATAGTATAGTTTTTAATTTGACGCTAGAAAGTCCCGATCAAGAGACAATTGAAAAGCTATACTCACAACTTCAAATTCTTGAAGAATCAGAAGAAAAAGCTTATCAAATATGTCAAAAAATCTAGTTTTTTAATTTATATAGCTTGGTTTAAAGGGAACAGCGGATCTGGGAACAGCGGATCTGGGAACAGCGGATCTGGGAACAGCGGATCTGGGAACAGGAAAAGGATAGCAGCAATGCATCGCTTTTTTTATCAATCATCTGTTTACATCTCAAATAAAAATTATCTCTTTATTCTTTTCCGAAAACTAATCCTGATCAAGACCATAAGATTGCAACATTTTTTCTCGCCGTTTACGAGCAATTGCTTGTAGATCAATGTTTCGATCGGTCTCATCAACAATTTCACCGGTTAGCACCTCCAGTACATCCTCCAGGGTGACTACACCAGAAACACCCCCATATTCATCCAGTACAACCATCAGATGTTCACGGGTTTGCTGAAAGGTTTTCAGTAGCTTATCAGCCCGAACAGTTTCAGGGACAAAGCGGACTTTACGAATCAGAGAAGCAAGGGGTTGGTTATGTTTTTCTTCAATGATTGCTGTGAGTAACTCATCTTTGAGAGCAATTCCAATAACTTTATCAATAGAGTCTTCAACCACAGGCATCCGGGTGTGAGGCGAAGCAATAATGCTTGGTTTAGCGTCAGCCAAAGTGGTATTACCATGTAAATAGGTGGTTAGGATTCGCGGCGTCATTAAATCAGATGCAGTCAAATCATTTAACTGAAATACTCGTTGGATCATTTCTGCTTCATCATCTTCAATCACCCCTTCTTGATACCCAACCTTCGCTAAAAACCGGATTTCCGCCTCATTGGTGGTAGGAAGTTTTTGACCTTTAGTAAACGGAGCAGTAATTTTTTCCATCAACCACACCAGAGGGGTAAACACAACGGTTAAGAACCGAACTGGTAGAGCCACGAGTAGGGCGATGTTTTGGGCGTAGATCTGACCAAGGGTTTTCGGGACAATTTCCCCAAATACAATAATGAGAAAGGTAAATAGACCTGAAAAAACCCCCAACCAAGCCTCTCCTAAGACCCTAGCAGCAAGGGAACCAATTACGATGCTGCCAACAATGTTGAAGGTGTTGTTGAGAATAACAATGGTAGCTATGGGCCGGTTCATGTTTTTGCGAATCGCCAGTAGTGCTAACGGTGTAGGCTTGTTTGACTGCGCTAACTGTCGGACTTTAACGATAGGCACTGAAAACAAAGCCGTTTCTGCCATAGCACAGATGGCTGAACCCAACAGAACAATAAGTACTGCGATAATGACTTCAAACATGTTGACAATCCCCGTCCTATAAGGACGGGGATTCTTACTTCAACGAGCTGTCTTGCCAAACCAGGTCGGAACCAGGAAAGGTAGAGGACAATTCTCCATAAGAGTTTAGATATTATAGATCTAGGTTTCGGTGTGCCCCACCGTACCTTACCTTTTTTTTACATATAGATAGATACTTTTTTTATCTAATTTTTTTTCATAGACGTTTAAGTCGTTAGACCAAATTACGCAATATGTATCTCTTACATATTTTTTACGTTGTCTACTTATGATTAGATAGTATTTATCTAGTTTTTGGTTTCTTGTTTATACTTTTATAATAACACGCAGTGCGAAAACTGTCAAGTTTTAACTTAAAAAGAAAGCCGTCCTATAAGGACGGGGCGCGATTACCCAAAATTTTTGGTAAATGTGATTAGGCGTAAAACCTTAGGCTGGTGCGCTACGCGCAATTGTTACCCGCCTAATCCCTGATTAACTCACCATTATTGATTTAACCGCTAATTAGAAACTTCTGCCAGTTCAATTACACGATCGTCCACATCCTTGACCAAAAAGTTCAGGGGCTTGAGGGTGCGCACTTTGTATTTCAGCCGTCTCATCTGCACCAGCATCAAAACTTGATCCAAGCACTCATGGTCAAAGCACACGTGACGTTGTTGGTTTTTATTGCCCAAGCTAGCTCCGGAAATCACGTGGAGCTGGGTATTCTTCTTTAACTGGTACCATAGCCCATCAGCACCACTGAACTGGGTCGCTTGGGTGGTTCCCAGATTGGTTGACATATATAGGGGGTCAATGCTGGTACTCCCCATGGTTTGCTCGTAATTATAGTAGTAATGTAGGGGGACTTCTGCTGCGGATAACTCTAGCAAGCCTTCATAAAACTGTCGCGCTATTGCCAAATCAGACACCATGATGGTGTGAACTTTTGGAGCGCTGGTCAAAAACATCCACATGGCAAAGGCATAGGCCCCTAGGAGCATCACCATGATACCTTGAGTGGAAAACAGGCTATCTAAAGGCAAAGAGGGTAAAAATGCGCCAAGAGGCAGGGGCGAAGTTAGCCAGGAAATAATATCAACTGATAGAATCATAAACTTAAACAGAGTTAGCAACTGGATAAATTAGTTTAAAGGTCCTTATGAACTTTTTGTCCAATCGTAGGTAATATTATTACCATCAGACATTGAGGTGCGACCCAAGGCCGTGAGCAATCCCTCACGGCCTTGGAGGCGCGCACCTTGGCGATGGCCTTTGGGCCACGCTACGCGAACGCTTTTTCTCAATTTTAGCTTCAACTGAAGGAGCATCGGAGCACCACAGGTTGTAGACTTGGTATCGGCATCCATCTCCTTCATCTTGAGGTCTAGTCCAGACCTAGGATACTAGGTTTGGAGATTGATCAACTCCAATGCCAGTTAATCATCGGCATTTCCCCTTTCTCAACACGAGGGGGTTGTGGTGAGATCAGGATGCATCTACAGGTGCGACCTGTGGCGAATTAAATTCCCTAAGGTCAAGGGCACCTCTCTAATTCTCCTAATTACAGGTTTTATTGAAAGATTGTGCAAATTCCCAATTTTCCTGAATCTAAGCATCCACTTATTAAATCACTGTTTCATCATAGTGATCAGGAATTGCTGACTTTGTTTCAGCGTCATCGGTCTGAAGGGAAGTACTTTACAGCAATTTTCTGTCGCTACAGTCCTATTGTCTATACATTAGTGCGCCACTCAGCGCGATCGCCTGTACAGGCGGAATATCTATTTGCTCTGACTTGGCGTCACATCTATCACGAACTGGGTGGCATGGATTTGCGGGAGGATTATGGACTAGAGTCAACGTCCTTCCAAAACCAGATTATAAACCTAACGGCGGTTTGTATTAACCAGGCCGACTTGCCACCAGTGGAATCTATTCACTATAACCTGAATTTAGCACCACCACCCTTGTGGTGTTATCTGGAAATGGCATTGGAACAGCTGCCACCAGCGGTGCGGTTGATGGTAATCATGGCTCAGACCTTTCACTGGAGTGAAACGCGAATTGCGGCTTATCTGCAAGCGGAGGGAGAAATGATTACTCCAGCTCAAGTCAGAACTGAACTCCAAGAAGGCTATGAACTGTTGGAAGCTGCTTTACCAGATGATATTAGGGTGGTCTATCTGGGGGTCGAAGCCAAGAATCGAGAAGAATCTGATCTATTTGCAGTACCGGTTTTGAGTGAATAAGGGGCGGTTAGTTTGCACCCTTGATCGGGGTACTTTGATTATAGGTTCAACAATAGCAGAAACGTTGATCAAACGGAGTCTTTTGGTATGGCGAATCATAGCAGGTTGCTGACTAGTCTTTCCGGAATCATAGCGCTAGCCTTTATTCCCTTGGTAATGTTGGCTAGCCCTATGGCTTGGGGTCAGACTCGGAGCATCGACCAACAACTGGCAATCCCTTTAGACAATCGTAGTGACCGCAGAGCAAGAAATCGGGCAGATTTTTTCCTGGAACAGTCAGAGCTGGCCAAACAGAGTGGTAACTTGAACGAAGCGATCGCGTATTTGTCCCAAGCGGGAGAAATTTATCAGCAAATTGGTGACTTTGAGGGATTGGGTAAGACTTACAATTCCCTAGGTCAGACTTACGCCAAGTTGGGACGCTATCAAGATGCAGAGCGAGCCTTGCGCCGAGGCTTGGGTGCTGCCCGTTCTCAACAAAGTTTTCAGCCACAGATTTATAGTATAAATAATATTGGAATATTATTGCTGCAAACGAGAAACCTCAAAGCGGCTCAGGAAGCTTTTACGGAAGCACTGACCATTTCCCGTACTATTAAGGATGATGACGGTGAAGGGTTGAGTCTGAATAATTTAGGCTTAGTGGCAGCTCAAGGGGGAAATTATCCCGAGGCGATTAAGTGGTATGAAGCTGCCCTAGTTTTACGGCGTCGCTCTCGGGATAAGTTGGGTGAGACGAATATCCGGAATAACTTGGGAGATGCCTATCTCGCCGCTAGACGGGAAAAAGATGCTTTGTATTCTTACCGCATTGCCCAGATACTGGCTGAGAAAGTTGACAATGTGTTCAATCAGATTCGTGCTATTAAGGGTATAGCGTTAACCCATATCGCTACAGGTAAGAATCGGCAAGCGGTGAAAGCACTGAAGGAATATCTGGCTTTGGCACAAGAACAAAACAATCGCCGTGAAGAGCTTGTTGCTCTAAAGTTGTTTGCCCAGTTATATCAAGACACTGGTAACTTGTTGGAAGCTCGGGCTTTTTATGAAAAAGCGATCGCAGTGGCTCATGCTTTAGGAGATATTCAGGAAGAAACATTGTTGATGAGCGATTTAGCTCAAATTATTTATGTTAGTCCTTAGTAGTTAGTCCTTGGTCTTGAATCCAGTTTTTGAGACTAGAATAAGTTGATTGGGCTATCTGTTTGACCTGGTTTTGAAGTTTCCATTTTTGGAAAGCTCTTTCGTAGTCATCGCCCTGTACTTGATAAGTATTCCAGGCTCTGAGTGCTATCCACAAACCCCAGAACAAGAAAATATATAAAGACCAAGACAGGGCAGCAAAGTTAAAACCAACGTTAATTAGATTAATCGCCAATAAAAAACTATTAACGATTACAAATTTTCCAAAACTTTTTTTGAATTGGCTACGTCGGTAGCTATTGAATTCATGACGTTTTTGCTGTTCTTGTTGTTGGGCTAGCCATTCTCGTTCTGCTTCCAAGAGAGTGTGGATTGAAATCCCTAATTCTGAAGCAATTTCCACCAACTGTTCACGGGAAAATTCTTCAACCATTTCCTGACGTGCCAGGGCTAGATTGAGGATTTGCTGGATGTCTTGTTGGTTGTAAGAGTGGGTGCTTTTGGTTTGAAAGACGGACATCGTTTAGTCAGTTTTACTAGTAGGAAGGGGGGTAGTGCTTAAAGAAGATGTTGCTCTAAACACGCTTGAGCTAAGAGCGGTGCTTAATTTTATTATGCCGATGGAAACAGAGAGGGGTCAAACCACCTGCATTCCTAAAACCGCACTAAGCGTGGACGGATTTTACGGCATTTTAGCAATCGGCAAATCTTTTACATTTCGTTACGATAGAACCATGAAAGACGAAACTACTATCGAGTTGCCTTCAGGTAGGTTAATTGTTCATTGCTCTTGGTTGATTGTTGATTGGCAAAAGCGATAAACCCTTTACTGCCAAGGATAACTGGCAATGGTATCATGATCTATTTTTCATGAACTATTTTTCATGAAATGTTAACTATGAACCATAACCTATCTACTACCTTAGAAGCCAACTTGGTATAAAAAAACGTCTTAGGAGAGTTTGAGGTAGTCTGCATGAACAGCAGTATTCGTGTTGGGAATTTATTTGGGATTCCCTTTTATGTGAATCCAAGCTGGTTTCTAGTCCTAGCTTTAGTCACCTTTGATTTCGGAGGTGACTTAACAAATTTTTCAGGATTGAGCGGTGTTTTGCCATGGTTTTTAGGATTTGTGACTGCACTTTTGTTATTTGCCTCTGTCTTAGCTCATGAACTAGGACACAGTTTTGTAGCGATTCAGCAGGGAATTGAGGTTAAATCTATCACTCTCTTCCTATTTGGTGGTCTAGCTAGCCTGGAGAAAGAATCAAAAAGTCCACTAGAGGCGTTCTTAGTTGCGATTGCTGGTCCAGCTGTTAGTTTGCTACTATTTGCTCTACTATATGCCGTTCAGGCTAATGCTAATCTAGCTAGTTCATTGGCATCAATTGTTGGACTCCTCGCCTCCATCAATTTGGCTTTAGCATTGTTCAACTTAATTCCTGGCTTACCCCTAGATGGGGGTAACATCCTGAAGGCACTGGTTTGGCAAGTTACGGACAACCCACACAAAGGTGTGTTATTTGCTAGCCGTGTTGGTCAGTTCTTTGGTTGGGGAGGAATTATTTATGGAGTGCTTCCAATCCTACTTTATGGTAGCTTTAATGGCATCTGGTTTGCCTTAATTGGTTTGTTCTTGCTGCAAAATGCTGGCATGTCTGCCCAATCTGCTATGGTTCAAGACCAGCTCGATGGGTTGACAGCAGAAGATGCGGTCATTGCCAACAGCCCAATTGTATTCGCTGATTTGTCTCTAAGGGAGTTTGCCAACGAGTACATTATCGGTAAAAATCAGTGGCGCAAGTTTGTAGTAACTGATGAAGCGGGCCAACTGCTAGGAGTTGTGATAGTCGATGATCTCAAAACTGTTCCTACCTCTAATTGGCCGGTGACTCCAGTAAGAGCACTGATTAAGTCTGTTAAGACTTTGAGAACTGTTCAATCAGACCATTCCCTGTTAGACGTTGTCAAAATTATGGAGAAAGAGCAGCTAGAGCAGCTACCTGTGGTTAGTGACAACGGTGTAGTGATGGGAATTCTGGATACAGCTTCCATTCGCAGTATCCTCGAAGAACGAAAAAAGGCTATTGAGGGTAAGGGGTAAGGGGTAATGGGTAAGGGGTAATGGGTAAGGGGTAATGGGTAAATGAACCAACTACTAGATCACCCAACTAGACTTGAGTACCCAATTGAGCAGGTCAAATTTTGTCAAAAGACTGTGCCATCACTTTCTATCTGAATCGGGGAAGAGCCTCCTGGTCTTAATTGAGCAGCAATTCTACGTCCTGCTGTCCAAGTTCCTCCTTGTAAAACTTTTACTAGTGGCAATTCAGTAGCACTCAGGTTCAGTTGTTGACGAATAGTTCCTGCTATTTGATCTAGCAAACTAACGGTGAGTGCTCGCCACTCAATAATCACTTCGGAGCTGGGTAAGTGAGACTGTTGTAAAATAGCGCTATCCTTGACTTCTAGTAATCCTAGATCTAAACATAAGCCCCCATTTCGATATTCTGCTAGGCCGGTCAACTGCTCAAGTTCAGTAATCTCTAAACCCAGTTCCTGCAATGGCTCTAATAGGGAGTAAGTTAACCACTGGGAGAGTTTGTGAAATGGTACATACTCGGAACCATAGTTATCCCCTTTGAGAGCAGAATGTTGCCACACATCCCCTAAGTTGACCCCCGCTATTGATTCTCGTTTTGGCCAAATATCCCCTAATCCTTCGAGGACGGTGCTGAATAGGTTAGTGGCACTCAGAAGGTTGGCAGGTTCACAGGTTGCAGGTTGTTGGTTGCCAGGTTGTAGGTTAGCTGGTTGACAAGTTGCAGGTTGTTCCTGGGGAGGTTGTGAATCTGTAAGTGGCTTGACCCAGCTTTGGTTGTCTTGGCAACTTTCAAGGTTTAAGTTGCTAAGCTGCAATCCCTTGGTAACCTGCAACTGATCTAGCCAGTGGTAATTTACCAAGTCATTTACCAAGTAATTTACTAAGTTGCCAGGACGAGGATTGACTTTGCCAAACATCTGTGGTATAATAGCTAGGGATTGCCCTAAGCGCTGTAGTAAGGCTAGCCTACCCTCTATGCCTATGAGTGGATTGGTTTGACTGACCTGGAATCCCTGGGCTAAGTGGTGGGCACTCAAGGATTGAAGTCCTTTGGCATCGACTTGCCAAGGTAGGTCTGGGTCGCTGGAGAAAGCTCCCTGACAGAACATGCGGAAACTAGCAACGGCTAATCCTTCGGAACGGCGAAACACTAGTCCGGTTTCTGGTTCATGATACTGCCAATTGCTGCCAGCTCCAGCATCGAGCAGGACGCTAATGATGACTAAGTCGAATTTGGTTTGGGCTTTTTGGAGTGGAGTGAATCCTGCCAATTTCTGGTCTAGTTCCCGAAGACGAGGGACATTTCCTACCTCAAAATGCCGCCAGCGACTATGAAATGGAATCTGGAAATCGGGGTAGTGCTGGTGCATTACCTCGATGACATAGTTAGCTACTTGCTCTAGCTTGGTTAAATTGCAGCGAAAGTACTGCAACTGGTCAGCACTAGCTAAGGTGAAAATGCGATCGCATCTCTCCCGAATTGCCAATGGGGTTCTTAAGTAAGCGATTAACTGCTGTTGTGCATTATCCACAGGTGACATAGGCAACAGGAAATTACGGAATAGGCAATTCGGGGTTAACTAAGCACTATTGACTATTGACTATTGACTATTGTGACTATTGACGATAAATACTAATCGGCTAAACCGCGCCCTTGAATTTCAGCTAATGCGATCGCATCTTGTTCAGTTGTATTTTCAGTGTAATAACCAGCAGCTTTTTTGGCAGCGATTTCTACTTGGGCATCAGCGGGAATTAAATGTTCTGGAATGGGAATGCGCTGAATAATCTCAATACCGGATTCAACGATAGCGTTATATTTCATATCGCTCATGGAGACAAAACGGTCAATTCGTTTAATTCCCAGCCAATTGAGCACATCAGGCATTAGTTCTTGGAAGCGCATATCTTGAACCCCAGCGACACACTCTGTACGGTTGAAGTAGGCATTAGCGCTATCACCTCCTTGCTGACGTTTCCGGGCATTATACACTAGAAACTTAGTTACTTCACCTAAGGCGCGACCTTCTTTACGGAAATAAACAATGACACCTGCACCTCCAGCTTGGGCTGTTTGGACACAGACTTCTAGACCATGGACTAGATACGGACGACAGGTGCAGATGTCGGAACCGAAAACATCAGAACCATTACATTCATCATGAACTCGTACAGCCAGCAGTCGATTGGGTTCAGTAATGGCTGCTACATCACCAATTAAATAAACAGTGATACTACCAATCGGGGGTAAGAATACCGTTAAATCGGGGCGAGTGATCAGTTCTGGGAACATGCCACCGGTTTGCTGGAATAGAGCACGGCGCAGGTAACTTTCCTGAATGTCCAATCGCTGGGCAATTCCCGGTAGATACCAAACCGGGTCAATTGCTACTTTAGTGACTACTAAACTACCATCGTTTTTAATAATTTTGCCATCAATTGCTAAACGCTTTTTATCTACAGCATCCTGTAGTTCTGGCATATTAATATGAGCTTTGGTGATGGCAATCGTGGGTCTAATGTCATATCCCTGCTGATATAAATCGCTATAAACCTCACCTACCATCGCCCCAAAGGGGTCGAGAGAGACAATCAAATTAGGGTCAGTCCAACTGGGATGAGGACCAATGGGAACGATGGGAGCAGTGTTGGTGAGATCCGGGCGGTGATTGGGCTCGAGTGTGCCACTGGCTACGGCTAAAGCTCGATACACTGAATAGGAGCCTGAGTGAGTACCAATAACATTGCGATGAGCTGAGTTAACTAAGGTACCGACAATAGGTCCTCGTTTGAGGGGGTCACTTTCTCCCCAGTTAATTGCTGGAGAATTGCATCTAGAAGAGTTAGGATGGGAGGTTAAAACAATATGCTTGGGTTTGGTTATAGTTTTTGAATCTTCCATTATAGTTAATCTGTAGAATGCACCAACGAGTGTCTAGGTCTTAGTATCTAAGACTTGGTTAATAGGGATAAACTACTATAGTAACAATTTATAACAGGACTATCAGTAGTTTCTATTACTATTGCTATAGTGGGCAAGAATTATGCAACCAGTGCCTTGATCTGTAACATACAAAAAACCACATTATGCCACCATGACTCCAACCTAAATTGCTCACAATCTAGTCTCACAAGCTAGTTATAACAAGGGGTTTCGTATTTTTGGATTTATTATATTTTTAGCGTCCGCGCTCTTAACTTAGGGGCATTAATATTATGTATCTATGAAAAAAAATCGCCTTCTATGTTTTATTTTATCACTATTATTGGTCATCTTTGCTGTTGGCAGGATTTCTTCTGCCCAGATAACCGATCCCATTCCCGAGCAAATTAAAAAGTCAGAACTCTCTGTGGGATTGGAAGAAGTTGTTCAAATTCCCAATAGTGGAACTGGAAGAAACAAAGCTGCTCGCTTGAACCTGCTTACCCATGCAGGAGATGGTAGCGGACGATTATTTGTTAACGATATGCGTGGCAAGTTGTATGTCATTGTTGACGGCACTGCTACTGTTTATATGAATCTGAAAAAATTAATTTGTGCAGACTTTACTTATGAAACTCCTCAACAGGGCTTCGCTTATTTTGCTTTTCATCCAGAATTTGCTCAGAATGGAATTTTTTATACTGTAACTAGCGAAGTTAAAACTGGCAGTACTCCTGACTTCCCCGTTACCAAACCAATTATTGACAGTAACAAGAAGATTATCGAAAGTGCCCACCACGATGTAATTCGCGAGTGGAAGGCAACAAACCCTTCTAGCAATACTTTTGTCGGAACATCCCGTGAGATTTTGCGCATTGAAGAGCCTTACCCAGATCATAATGTTGGACAATTGGGCTTTAATCCCAATGCTAAACCAGGGGATGATGATTATGGCTTGCTCTACATTGCTGTAGCTGATGGCGGTAGTGATGGCTACCCTGTTAGCGATACCGAAGCTCACGGACGTTGGGTCTTTTTGGCATGGTCTCGGTGGGTTTTTCGGTGGCCGCTCATCAGGATTCACCATGGCTCAATTACTTGTCTGTTCTGAGTTTCACACGACTTGAACCCTGAGGCAATCCCCCCTCTTGACAAAAGGCTTTTTCTCTTAACTTGTCACCAATGACCGGGGGCTTTCTTCTCGCAAATCTTTCCAATGCTAGCGCTTCCCCTTTCTCTAGAAATCCCTGGCGGATTCGACCCACTGTGTTGCGATGCCGATTCAGAGCTTGAGGGATTTCGTTATCTGTCCATGAACTCGATTGCCAGCTCTCCTTCATCGGACATCAAAAAGATTTGTGCATGAAGGATTTTTTGGGCTGGTGCCTGTCCATCATTCAACTCCAAGGGGACTCCCGTTATACCCGCGCA
Source organism: Moorena sp. SIO3A2 (assembly GCF_010672265.1). Lineage (NCBI taxonomy): Bacteria > Bacillati > Cyanobacteriota > Cyanophyceae > Coleofasciculales > Coleofasciculaceae > Moorena > Moorena sp. SIO3A2. The sequence continues at coordinate 34,823 of NZ_JAAHHC010000019.1, read as the reverse complement.
TGTTAGCGGGAGGGGAATTGGAGACTGGATCTGTTGCGCTTTTTGATAATCTATGCTAGGATTATCGTATATTAATGGACCTTTTAGGTGCCGGTCGGCAAGCTGAAAAGCCTCTGCTAGAAGGATAAACCAATAAAAACCTTGAAAAAGTAAGCCCAATGATTTGAACGGAGGGTGTAGAGGCTGTTTGGCTCAGCCGTTAAGGGTTTTATACTCTTAAGAATCCCTCACTATAATCTTGGCCAAAAGGCCACGCTACGCGAAAGATTTAGTGATGGGAGTGTCAATCCGGCTAATTGCTTCGAGTCAATGCCAATGCTCTGTACTCAGTGCCATCTTGTCCCGTCTTCCTCTACCCATGGTTCTCACCGCTCCCTGGCTCTATTACACTAATTTAACATGGTCACTCCACTACGCACTTAACAAGAATACATTTTCCCAAACTATTCCAAAAGCTCCAACACAGCTTTCGGTGAAAGTTTATCCTTAAACCAAACAACTTGAGCTGGCAAATTCTTCACCGTAACCCCAGCTTTATCCAAATTTAACCGTTCCGAAATCGCCAGAATCAAATTGTCACATTCGGCCTTGCGCACCTGAGCGAATTTCTTCTTTAAATACTCTGGACGCCAGTAACCAATAATTTCTAATAGGAAATTTCGCCCATCAGGATGAACAATCCGAAAGTCGGGCACCATCACACTACCAGGAATAGGAATTAAATCCACTTCTCGCTCTAATACCCACTCAGTTTTCTGAGATTCCCAACGCTTAGCAAAGGAAGCCTCTAACATACTGTCGTAAGGTTTACCAGGGGGATAGTGAGTCACCAAGCCACAGCGGTCATTAAGGCTAAAATGCCCCGTCTTGATCGTACCGCTGTAAGAGTCACGGCTTTGTAAGGTAGCCTTGAGACTCCATTTAGTAACGTGTAGTAAGGCTGGAATCAGTTTTGCGATCGCTAAACCATAGCGAGTACTCGGCTTAAATAAACTAGTCGGTCCATCAATAGTAATCGTGAAGCCATGGTCCGCATCCCCTTCAATGTAAGTCATCAGCTGAAACAACTTCAAATAGCGGATTAATAGCTTATACTCCCCTGGAACATTCCGATGAGCATTCAGAGTCATCTCAGATGCCCGATAAAAAATACCCTGAACTTGAGATAAATTATAGCGATGCAGTAATGCCTCTGGTGCTGGGTGATCGAATTGAGTCAGAATACGATTTTCTTGTAAATCCGCATAAAGTCCTTTAGAAATTTGCTCAGGCAACACTTCCTGGTTTAATTCCTCAGATAAAGCAGTGCTCAGGCTTTCTAGAGTAGTCTGAGTTGCCTGGCGACTAGGAACAGATTGAGCCGCCAGGGCAAAAACTCGTTGGCGGAGTGCCTTAGGGTCTATGGGGCTAACAACTTCAAAGGTACTGAAGCTCGTTTTAAGAATATGGGCTAAACCTCGTTTAACCCGGTAGTCAGGGCTATCTCCTTCCCAATCCAACAACTTACGGTCTAGTTCCCCTTGGGTACTACCAGTAGCCTCAATAAAGCAGTGGATTAACTCAGCTGCCATAGCACAGGTCTGATTGTTAATCAGCAACCGTTTGGGAATGATTTCTTCGCCATTTTGTCTACTAATTAGCAAATCAGTCGGTAGCATTAATAATTAAGTGTTTTTTTTCTTTCTTTGCTGTGATATCTTGCTGGTAATGGCGGTGTCATGATAAAGAGCAACGGGTAAAGACACTGCCAGCTTGCCTGGTACAGAGAGTAAATGGTCAAGGAGGTTCCTAGTCAACTGTCTTTTCTAGCATCAAAATTTATTCTTTACTCACAATACTTCCTTTGACCCTAACCATTCAGGTTGGCTCGATTGAATTATACAGAGGTGCTAAATAATCATGAAAATCGCTCTATCCCCAGAATCGCCATTTTTGATTTCCCACCGACTAAAGCATAAATCTGTGGCGTCTACACCTGAACGCCAATCCAACCTGGACATAGAGACAATGGTAAACCAGATGATTACCAGGGGTCAATTGAGCCGTCAAGAGTATCTACAGCTGACGAGTGCCTTCCTCTGCGATTACAATATAAGCGACGCAGAACGCCACCAGATTAATCGGATATTTGATCATGTTCAGACTGGTCGTGTGAAATTAGTTGATTGTCAAGTTACTTGATTAGGGACGCACAGTGATAACTACCCACACTTTCCGGTCTCGAAAGTGTGGGATGACAACCAAGCCTTTGTTATTAGCCGTTATTAGCCTCAGGGTTTCCTTAAGACATCCATCTTGGTTGTGATTATCTCAGAAATACTACCTTATCCCAGACTAGATAAGCACTTCCCCGTGAGCATCCTGATGGATGGGACATTGTTTTAACTGTTGTCAAAGCGCATCTGACAGGCATTGAATCCCACAACCCCCTTACCGCTAGGAGGTGGGGCTTGAAGCCAGAATAATTAACCGGAATAATGAATCAGCTTGACTATTGCGTCACAATTAGGTTCAAGCATCACCAAATCAAATCTGGCATCTCCATATGGGATTACTATTTTACCCAAATTTGCGGAATTACAAGCAATCCCAGGGAATAATTTGGTAAAAGCAAAAATCTAGACTAGCGAGGTATTCAAGTGTCGCAATCCAAAGCAACTGTGCTAGTTACAGGGGGAGCCGGATATATTGGCTCCCATGCTGTATTAGCACTCTTGGCAGCTGGCTACAACGTGGTGGTTCTAGACAATTTAGTCTATGGTCATCGAGACATAGTCGAAGATGTTCTAAAGGTGAAGCTAGTTGTCGGTGATACCAATGACCGGGTATTACTCGACAATCTTTTTAGAGACTATGATATCAGTGCAGTAATGCACTTTGCTGCCTATGCCTATGTGGGAGAGTCGGTCACTGACCCGGCTAAATATTACCGCAATAATGTCACCGGGACACTAACACTCCTGGAAGCTATGGTAGCAGCATCAATTAAAAAATTAGTCTTTTCCTCTACCTGTGCTACCTACGGGGTACCAAAAACTGTACCGATTCCAGAAGATCATCCCCAAAACCCAATTAATCCCTATGGGGCGAGTAAATTAATGGTAGAGCGGATTCTATCGGATTTCCATACCGCCTATGATTTAAAATCCGTAACCTTCCGCTATTTTAATGCTGCTGGTGCTGACCCAGAGGGTAGGCTAGGGGAAGATCACACTCCCGAAACCCACCTTATCCCCTTAGTGCTGCTTACTGCTTTAGGTAAACGGGAGTCGATCTCCATTTTTGGTGCCAATTATCCCACAGCTGATGGAACTTGTATTCGGGACTATATTCACGTCAAGGATTTAGCCTCTGCTCATGTTTTGGGGTTGGACTATTTGTTAAAGGGTGGGGATAGTCAAATCTTTAACTTAGGCAATGGCAACGGCTTCTCAGTCAAAGAAGTGATTGAGGCAGCCAGATTTGTCACAAAACAAAACATCAAAGCTATAGAATGCGATCGCCGTCCTGGTGATCCGCCCGCTTTGGTCGGTAGTAGTGACAAAGCCAGAAAACTTCTGGGTTGGTATCCCCAGTATTCCGATATAAACACCATCTTATCCAACGCCTGGCAATGGCATCAGAAGCGCCATGGGTTCAAGGATGCTGGCCTTAGAGTTCCCGTCGCATAAAGGATTAAGGATTAAGAATTAAGAATGTTCGCCTTAGGCGTTCGGTGTAGGGTATGATTAAAAATTAACTATTATCGCCTAATCAAACTATGGAGTAGGCACATAGGGACAGCTTTACCAATTGGCTGGATGTACCGGTGCGCTTGACCTAGTCAAGCGCACCGCAATGGTCAACTCTTACGTCCGATACTTTTTAGCTACCAAAGTCTACCAAGATAGACCAAGGATCGCCAAGGCAAGATGCAATAGCATCCAGGGGGTATCTCCCAAAGCTCTCGGGAATATCCCGCGAGCGCCATAAAAATGTCAAAAAAGTCTAACACCGGGATGTAACCGCAACTATCTTACCTTGGTTTTCGGCTTTAATTTAAGTTACATAATAATCCCTGTCGGTGTTACCATAATTTAAGTCTAACAAATAATAAGAGTTTTTGGTAGACTCTGCGACATTTTCTCTAGCTGTTTACTAACCCTATGTTCCCTATGTTCCCTCTGTTTCCTTTCTTCCCTTTCTTCCCTATTTTCTAAATTTCCATCTACCACACCCCTGAAACGTTCAACGCTTTAGGGGTTAATGTCGGGTGCATCTCATATTTGAAAATTTTGCGTAGGGTGTGTTAGGGGAGCCTTCATTTTTCGCCTCGTAGTCAGGGTTTGGATAGCCCGCCCCGTAACGCACCACCGTGTCAAACAGCTTTTAGGAGATGCACCCTTAGTGTCGTTCGTCGATTTTTTGTTTGATTAGATTAGGGTGTGGAAAGCTTGATAGTTGATCACACCTGAGATTATAGCAGTTGAAACGGGAATACTGATTCTATGCGCCATTTTGCATTTCCCTGATTAAAGTGTTTATCTAGCAAAGTGTCAATCACCCCACCTAAATCGACAGGTAATGGTTGGTCTTCCTGAGATTTGACCCTTAGCACGCTTGGGTTTAGCTGGTAAGCACTTCCGAATAGCTCCCGAGTTGAGATTATCGGACAATTCCATAATTATGAGGTAAATTCAATTTTGTTACCCCGACTCCCGACTCCCGACTTCCTCTTTAGTGACCATTAGACCATTAGTAGGGTGGGCAAAGTAATCTAATCATGAATACTCAAAAGAATCAAATGGTTTTTGCCCACCCTACAAGCTCCCGACTCCCTCTGTCTTGAGCATTAGTGCGTGGTAATTGGGACATCTTGCTAAACCCAAGGGGAGTAATAACTTTCACACGAGAGGTTGATCACCATGTATCGTGTACCAGTTTTATCAAAATCCGATGAACAAAAAAGTTTCCCTAGTTGTCAGTGACTTGTCCGGTGGTGGTGCTATCCGGGCATTTTTGCTCGGACAAGTCCTGAAAAAGCTCAACTATGCCATAGACATTGTGGGATTTATGTTTGGGAAGGAGTTATATGCCACTCCTCCTTCTGGTTTTACCATTACTTCCGTCCCTGGTGGTAAATATCCTGGAGTCTTAACCGCTGGCCGAGACCTGTTAAAAAAGATAGATGGCGATATTATCTATGCCGTAAAACCCAAACCCACCAGTTTTGGTCTGTCTGTGCTGAAAAAGTTTACTAGCCGTCGTCCAATCATTCTAGATATGGATGATTGGGAGCTAAGTTGGTATGGTGGGGACCAATGGCAGTATCGTCCAACCCTTAAACAGTTCGGTAGGGATATTATTACCAAAGATGGTCAATTGAGATATCCAGACCATCCCCTCTATATCAAATGGCTAGAAAACTTGGTCAATTATGCGGACGCTATCACTATAGATACTCAGTTTCTCAAGGAACGCTTCGGTGGTGTCTATCTATCCAATGGTAAAGATACCGATCTGTTTGACCCCGAGCACTATGACCCAGAACTGAGCAGGAAGCGTTATGGGTTATCGGAGTATCGGGTATTAATGTTTCCTGGTGCGCCACGACCCCACAAAGGAGTTGAAGATGTTTTAGTAGCGCTAGAGTATCTCAATCAGCCAGACTTAAGATTGGTGATTGTAGGAGGCAGTCCCTATGATGATTATGATCAACAACTGATCAAACAATGGGGACGTTGGATTCTTAAATTGCCCAGAACCCCAGTCGAAGAAATGCCAGAGGTCGTGTCAGCGGCTCATATTGTGGTGGTTCCCCAGCGAGATACTCTGGCGGCTAGAGCTCAGTTTCCTTTAAAATTGACAGATGGTATGGCAATGGCTAAGCCAGTTTTGTCTACCCGTGTTGGGGATATCCCAACAATTTTAGGTGATACCGGTTATCTGGTTGAGCCTAGTTCGCCACAACAACTAGCTGAGGGGATTCAACAGATATTTCAGAATCTAGATGTTGCCAATCATAAAGGACTTCAAGCCAGGGAGCTATGTGTAAAATACCATAGTGTTGATGCCATGGCGGCAGTTCTTGCAGATGTTATTGCTGATTTATAATCTGCTACGCTGTTCAACATAATATAATTTGGATCACTAACTAACAGCTTTTTTAACTAACAGCTTTTTTGTTGACTGTTTATGCTTGAATGGAGCATACGTAAGTCTTCCCCTATACCAACAGTCAACAGTCAACACTCAACAATAAAAAAAACAGTAATCATGTCTCCTAATCGATTACTCCTTAGCTACGCACTACGGCATCCTATCTTGATTGTCTTTACTGTCCTGCTGGGATTTTCCAGTGCCATGTTTAATAGTGTCGGTACAACCATAATTGTGCCGTTAGTGCTGGAATTTTTAGGTCAAAAGAAACTAGATTTAAGCAAAGCCCCGCCTATCATTCAGAAAACCATGGCTTTTTTTGAAGGCTTTGAAGGGGGCGATCGCTTGCTGTTCATGGTACTGGTAGTGCTCTTAGCCATTGTCCTGAAAAATGTAGCTAACTATGTCAATATCTTAGTGTCTACCCATTTATCCAAAAAAATAATTAATACCTTTCGTAAAGAAGGGATTAAATTACTCCTGGATGTGGATATAGATTTTTATGCTAAGACCAAAATTGGTGATATTATAAATCGGATTAGTCAAGAAATTGGTCGAGCCGCTAATGCCATTAAAATTGCCATTCAATTATTTACGACGGTAATCACAATTTTTGTATTTGTATTTCTTCTAATATCGATTTCCTGGCAACTCACTATTGCAACAAGTATTTTACTATTGGGCGTATTCATTATTAATCAAGTTTTTGTTAAGCGCTCTAAGAAATTTGGTAAAATTCTATCAGAAAAATCCCGAGGATATTCAGGAGCATTACTAGAAATATTAACTGGTATTCGGTTAATTAAATCAGTTAGTAATGAACAAGATGAATATCAACGGATTGAAAAAGTTATTGATGAAAGGGAACAGGCTGAATTTCAATCCCAGGCTAATTTTGCAGCAATTAACCCCATCAATGAAGTCTCGGGAATCTTGGCAATTTTAGCTATCGTATTTGTGGGCAAAAACTTCTTGTTGCAAGATAGTTCAGCAGAAGAACTGGAAGCGATATCTACTGTTTTGGGGATTTATTTATTCTTACTATTCCGTTTGTTACCAGTAATCAGTCAGTTGAATGGGCAAAGAAGTCGGTTTGCTAATGTGTCTGCTAGTACAGCAATCGTGGCTGATTTTTTGCGGCGAGACAACAAACCGATCATGACCAATGGCAAAAATATCTACACAAAGCTATCCCAAGAAATTCGCATTGAAAATCTCTCGTTTGCCTATCCTGGTCATCAGGATTCGGTACTCAATGGGGTGAATTTGTCGATTCCTAAAGGCACTACTATGGCATTAGTAGGTGCTTCCGGTGCCGGTAAGTCAACCTTGGCAGATTTGTTGCCACGATTTTATGACCCAGTTGAAGGACGAATCACTATCGATGGCAAAGATTTGAAGGATTACGATATCCGTTCCCTCAGACAAGCGATGGGGGTTGTTAGTCAGGATACGTTTTTATTTAATAATTCGGTGCGCAACAATATTGCTTATGGAATGACAGATGTGACCGAGGAAGATATTATTGCAGCAGCGAAACGAGCCAATGCCTATGAATTTATCATGCAATTACCCCAAGGGTTTGATACCAAAGTAGGCGATCGCGGTGTACTCTTATCCGGTGGACAACGCCAACGCATGGCCATTGCCCGGGCACTGCTGCGGAATCCAGATATTTTAATTTTAGATGAAGCAACCAGTGCCTTAGATACGGTTTCCGAACGGCTAGTACAACAAGCTATTGATGAACTCTGTCGCGATCGCACAACGGTAGTGATTGCTCACCGACTCTCCACGATCCAAAAAGCTCATCAAATCGTGGTTATGGACAAAGGGAAAGTGGTTGAGATTGGTACCCATGAGGAACTGCTTAACAAGGAAGGTTACTACTCTCGTTTGTACAAGATGCAGTTTGAGCACAATAGCAATGGAGAGGTTAAAAATGTGGTCAAAAAGGAGTTAGTCAAGACCTCCCATGAAGTGCGAACTCACCTGACCCCAATGATTGTTTGCTTGCAGTTAGTGGTTAATGACCTAGTGGATAGCCCTCAGGAACGTCATGAATTAACTGAAGAAGCCTATCACTCAGCAGTTCGTCTGCTTAAAACCTTGGAGTATTTAGAAGAAAGCTCAACTATAAAATCAACAGCCTGATTTGTGATCCCTTTTCTCGTAAGCATTCAGCCATCAGCGGTCAGCCGTCAGCCCTGAGCGATTACCGTAGCGTGAGCCTTGGCCCAAAGCTAATAGCTAATCGCTGATAGCTGATAGCTGATAGCTCTTTTTCTTATCCTGAACTGACCTTAGTTATAAGGGTTTGAGCTTGCTATTAAATGAATCTAGGGTTAATTGGGGACTGTATCTTCCCTAAGCTCATTGGCATCAAAGCCTTATATACTAAGCTTTTTAGGGCTCATGTCACCTAGTCAGCTTCCGGCTTATAACCAACAGCAATAAAGCTGAAACCACTATCTTGAGGATGATCGGGTGTTGAAGTTTGGCATACGAAGCGATTACGTTCAATTTCAACGACTGAAATAGACATTTGATAACTTATCCAAGAATACCCATAAATTGTACAGGTTACTCCAGGACATTCTGCAAATGCCTGATCAAAATTTATAATGTAAACTCCTCCTCGCTTTTTATCAACTGTGAAGCCTGGATTTTTTGGATCTTTACAAGATATAATCTTGCCGTTTTTATCAACAAGACCGAAGATATGCTCGTCATGCTCACCATCAGATGTAACCATTGTTACTACTAACTCCTGTTAGATTGACTGTTTACAAAGGGTTGTAGGAAAAAAGAATTGATTACATTCTTTAGTTTCACTACACATACTAGATTAGTATTCTCCACAGTTTTTAATCTCATAAAACTCATGTAAAAACTCATGTAAAAACTCATGTAAAAACTCATGTAAAAACTCAGATAGCAATTCTACGACTGGTGAGGTACAAATTTCTGAGGTGCGACCCGTGGCGAATTTAATTCGCCTACGGAAAGCGCACCTAAGTTTTTAGGGAGCAGGGAGCAGGGAGCAGGGAGCAGGGAGCAGCGGATATGGGAGCAGCGGATATGGGAAGTGGGAAGAGAAAAAAATAATGTGTACCTCATAGCTATGAGAAACGCTATTATACCTCATAAACCTCATGTAAAACCTCATGTAAAACTTCATAAACCTCATGTAAAACCTCATGTAAAACCTCATGTAAAACCTCATGTAAAACCTCATAAACCTCATAAACCTCATGTAAAACCTCATGTAAAACCTCATAAACCTCATGTAAAACCTCATAAAACTCATGTAAAACCTCATAAATAGGACTTAAGCATTGACAAAATAAACAAAATGTGTATCAAAGGGGAAGGATTGACTCTTATACCCATGAGGTACAAATCGCTGCTCCGAAGTCCCTGCTCCCTGCTCCCTATTTCAAGAATTAATTTTAGTTTTGTCCGACCCAAGCAGATCAGTGGCGTGGCTAGGGGCTGTTGGTTGACCCAACTGACTAAAGCAGCTATAGTTAGGTGATCATGTGACAATCAGGGAATGATCTATCAACCACCACGGCCAAAAATTCCTGAGTGTAGCTGGCAACGTCCCCTGGGACTAGGCTGGGATAACCCTTATACTGTTCGTTACCCAAGTAATCTGGATGATGGGCCTTGGCATGGGATGCCCTTGGGGGGATTTGGGGCTGGTTGTATTGGTCGCTCTCCCCGAGGAGATTTTAATTTATGGCACTTGGATGGGGGAGAACACATCTTTAAAAGCCTCCCCGCTTGTCAATTTAGTGTATTTGAGCAACCAGAGCATTCTCTAGCCCAGGCTTATGCTTTATGCACTCAACCACCAGAGGATGGTAAGCTAGGCTCTTGGGAATGGTATCCAACCCAAGGCAAAAGTGAGGAAAACAGCTCAGAGGTTTCTGGTCACTACTATGCTTTGTATCCTCGCAGTTGGTTTACCTATCAAAATGTCTTTCAGACTGAACTAACCTGTGAGCAGTTTTCTCCGATTTGGGCAGGATGTTATCAGGAAAGTAGTTACCCGGTGGCGGTGTTTGAGTGGACGGCTCACAACCCTACTGATACCCCGATTACCGTTAGCATCATGCTCACTTGGCAGAATATGGTGGGTTGGTTTACCAATGGGATTAAAAATCCCGAGGTGCGGGTAAGGGATGATGGTAGTCCGGTGTATGAGTACCAGCCTCGGTGGGGAGATAGTACCGGGAATTTGAATCAGTGGATTGTGGATCACTATCGGGTCGGATTTGTTCTAGACCGGGTGAGACTGGGGGATGATATTAAAGAAGGGGAAGGGCAATTGTGCCTGGCTACAGTTACTAATCCCAGTATGGAGGTGTTCTACCACGGTCGCTGGAATCCAGTTGGTGATGGTGCTGAGGTTTGGGATACCTTTGCTACGGATGGTAGCTTGGTAGACCATCAAGATGAAACCCCAGCGGCACCAGGAGAACAAATTGCCTGCGCGATCGCAATTCGCTTCACTCTTCGTCCAGGTAAAACCCGCAAAATTCCCTTTATCCTGGCTTGGGACTTCCCGGTGACGGAATTTAAATTAGGTATTAACTATTACCGGAGATACACGGACTTTTTTGGACGCAACGGTAATAATGGCTGGCCGATGGTGCGCACTGCTCTCAAGCACCATGATCTGTGGCGAGAACAAATTGAATCATGGCAAGAACCGATTTTAAATCAGGAAGATTTACCGAATTGGTTCAAGATGGCCTTGTTTAATGAGCTGTACTTGCTCACGGATGGCGGTACTCTCTGGACAGCAGCAACTGAACTTGACCCAATTGGACAGTTTGGTGTATTAGAATGTCTAGATTACCGTTGGTACGAAAGCCTGGATGTGCGGCTCTATGGTTCTTTTGCCCTAGCAATGCTGTGGCCGAAACTGGATAAAGCGGTGCTAGAAGCCTTTGCCAGAGCTATCCCGACCAGCGATGAAACACTGCGTATTATTGGATACAACCAAGCTCAAGCTGTACGTAAAATTGCGGATGCTACTCCCCATGATCTAGGAGCTCCTAATGAGCATCCTTGGCAACAAACTAATTATACTAGCTACCAGGATTGTAACCAGTGGAAGGATTTAGCCAGTGACTTTGTTTTACAAGTCTATCGGGATTTTGTTTTCTATAGCGCTACAGATATAGAATTTTTGTGGGAGTGCTGGTCATCCATTGTCAAGGCACTGGCTTATCTCAAGAGGTTTGACCAAGACGGAGATGGGATACCAGAAAACTATGGCGCACCAGATCAGACCTTTGATGATTGGCGATTGCAGGGAGTAAGTGCTTATTGTGGGGGGTTGTGGTTAGCGGCCTTGGAGAGTGCGATCGCAATTGGAGAAATTCTGACCAAAAATTATCCACCAACATCCCCATTCGTAGAAGTACCTGAGCTAGATTCCATTCAAGACACCATTGACTGCTATCGCCAGTGGTTAGCACAAGCTATGCCAATTTATCAAGAAAAGCTGTGGAATGGGCAGTACTATCAACTAGATAGTGAAAGTGGCTCAGATGTGGTGATGGCAGACCAGTTGTGTGGTCAATTTTATGCTCAGTTACTGGGATTACCGGATATTGTGCCACCAGAGTGTACTCTCTCAGCCCTCAAGACTGTCTATGATGCCTGTTTTTTAAAGTTCCATCAGGGTCAACTCGGAGCAGTTAATGGAGTCAGACCCGATGGCACACCAGAAGATCCCGATGCCACTCATCCGATGGAAGTGTGGACAGGAATTAATTTTGGATTAGCAGCATTTCTGATTCAGCAAGGCATGAAAGATGAAGCTTTACGTATAACTGAAGCAGTGGTGAGGCAGGTTTACGATCATGGCTTGCAATTTAGGACACCAGAAGCAATTACAGCAGCAGGGACATTCCGGGCTAGTCACTATTTGCGAGCCATGGGGATTTGGGCAGTTTATTTAATCCTTAAGGATAATACCAAATAGAAAAAGACAGGTAATGGCGGGGGTTATGTACCCTTAGTTATGCGATGCTCCTTTGGAGCCGCTACGGGAACGTACTGCCACACTATCAGCAAGATGCCCTAATCGCTGGTTTTTCAACGGAAAATCCTATAGCCAAATTTTATAATGTCCTGATGATGAACTTAGCAATAAGAAGGTAGCTAAGGGAGCAAGCCTGATTGATAGTCCAAGCTACAGCAGCTTGGGGATCTTGCGGTGCGACCCAAGGGGGATTTACTCGCCCATTGGAAAGCGCACCGTCAGGATGATAGTTAATTTTATGGCGTTGCTGATTCTGGGTATGGTTTTGCCCCCCTAGGGCGTGTCTTCAAACTCCGAGATCCCCCTAAATCCCCCTTAAAAAAGGGGGACTTTGAGTATGGCTCCCCCCTTAATAAGGGGGGCTGGGGGGGATCTAATATCTTGCGGAAAACTTTGAAAACACACCCTAGCCCCCCAAGCGAGGGATTGCTCGCTTGGGGGGAACAAAACTCTCAAAGTCCCCCAAGCGAGGGATTGCTCGCTTGGGGGATTTAGGGGGCTGTCATAAAACCAGATAATCGCGCATTCATTCTTTAATTCAGCAACGCCAATTTTATTGCTGTTTCGGTAAATTTTTTACCTGGTTGAGTGATTTTTTCTCTGCCAGGGATTATTTTAACATAGTGAAACCAACCTTGGCAATAATTTGCTTTGGTTTCGCTACTCCTCAACTGCTCTCTACATAAAATCAAGGGTTTTAGGAGTAAAGTCAGTCAACCAGATTTGTTACTTGTAAGCATTGAGCTATCAGCACAAAATCCGTCAGTTTTTCAATCAAGCAAAACTTAGAAATTTTCCTGAGAGGAGCGAGTACATGAGTTATCTTGGACAACCTTCAATCAGCGGATAGCTGATAGCTCTAGGCTGAATGCTTACTGTTCCGTTAGTCTAACTTTCGGGCATTCTCTAAGTATAGGCTCTGACTTGGAGTGATCAATTACAGATATAACAAACAATTAAGAGGATAAAATAATGAAATTCACTTACCGTGGTATTACCTATGAAAATGATCCGGTAAATTTTGAGATGAAATCCGAAAAAATTGTTGGTAAGTATCGTGGTGTCCGTTGGCGACAGCCAAAGCTCAACGGTGTGCTTTTACCGGAAGCTATCGGTAAATTAAAGTATCGTGGGGCATATTATCTCCACGTTGTTTGGGGTAAACCGATTGATTTTACTAAGCAACGTTACGGAGCAAAGCATCCTTGTTCTAAATAGCTAAGCTATTGCCTTATCCCAGATCAGCTATAGCGCCAATCGGCCTTAGCTGAATGCTTACATACATAAGCTATAGAGTATCTTGAAATTGTTCCTTAAGTTGGGCTTTGGGTAATCCACGATAGCAACACTATTACTAAACTAAGGCAAAAGGCTTTCATGCAAAAGGCTTCAATGGCTTACCCAAATTGCCACAATACTTGGCACAATACTATAGATGCTTTGGATGCCTTCCCGTAGGGGTGGGGAAAGCCCGTTATATCCTTGGGACGCTTCTGCTGAGGAAAACCTCTGGATGATTGGTTGAGCTAGTTCGCCTCCTTATAGCTAGAAACTGGTGGCGAACACCAGGTTATGATATAGGTTAGTACCCAAAGACTAACTAATCGAAACTAATAACCGATGGATGGATATGGCTGGAAGCTCCACCCCTGCACCGGACAAGGGAAATTTCCGTAGCTCTCCTTCTCAGGAGAAGCACAAAGGGTTCCAAAAGAAAGTCAAAAACATCGTCAACAACTCGAATTATGGAGCTAAGATTAAGGCAGAAAAACTTGCACCAATTGTAAGAGGATGGCGAAATGATCACCGCTCCGGCAAAATTGACAGTGTAAGACACTCTCTCTGGTTCCTTATAGTTAAGAGGTTTTGAGTTTTATTCGATAGTGATTATGTCCCATCATCTCATCTTCAGAGAATCACGGACTGAGGTTTCTGTACCTGTGAAAATTGCATCCTCACCTCCATCTACCATTCCCAATACGTCTGGGTCTGCTGGGCAACTGGGGAATTTGAATCATTGGATTTTTGTGTCTATTGGACTAGCTTTAGTGGTGATTGGATTAGTAGTGTATGGTAAGCTGCAATTCAAGGATAAGGACAAAAAGCTCAAATTGGAGCAGTATAAAACTGCTGATCTCCGAAAAAAGTTAAAGCTGGCGCTTAATACCATCCGGAAAATGGAATCCAATCCCGATTTGGTTCACTCGCGGGAATTTAATCTGGACTACCTCAGAATGCGAATGGAAGAAGAGGTATTCCACTTTGGAGTTATCAATCAAATTAAAATTCGAATAAAACAGTTAATCAGTATAGCATTACGACCTACTCAAGACTCTAGAAATGTTATCGGTGTTGCTAGTACGTCAGGTCGTAAAATTAATGAAATATTTGATGTTAAGTACGAGACTGAAATTCGAGGTAAACGCAGTGTGGGAGTGCTTTTCCGCATTCAAGTTAAGTTAATGAAATTACCCACTCAACGCACCTCGGCAACCGTTAGCCAAATTATTGACTGTATTGAAACATTTCTTAGTCCAGATGCGGACAATGATACCTGGCAACCAACAATTCAAGGACGTATTGTTTGCATGCGTTGGGATCAAAAGGCAAAACCAACGCCATTATTAGTATTGGAGCAATCCACTGAAGGGGTTAATGTTACTCTAAGAACCAAACGGGTTGGGATGACGTAATATCAATTTCATTGATAGTAGTTCTCAATGGTTTTAGGGAGTAGGGAGTAGGGAGTAGGGAGTAGGGAGTAGGGACTTCGGAGCTGGGACTTCGGAGCTGGGAGTAGGAAGATGGCGAGATGAAATTGGTATTACCAATTACCAATTACCAATTACCCAACCTTTACAATACCGATGCTCCCGGACATGATATTGGGCAGTGACTCTACCTGTAGGGTGCCTTAATCAGGCACTCTACTCTACTACTACGTAGAGATGAGGGTACGCAGTTTGGGGTAATACTAAATCCGGTTATAATAGACTTAATACAAGAACAGAATTTCAAATGCCCAAAAAAGCTTATTTAGCTGACCATCTGAGTAATAGTGAACTGAAAAAAAGATACAGAGCTTCTCAAGACCCTGTAGAAGCAAGAAGATGGCATTTACTATGGAAAATTTCTCTAGGATGGACAATAAAAAATGCAGCAGTCGCTGTAGGAATTAACTATCAATATGCTTTTAAAATTATTAAAAAATATAATGAATTGGGAGAACAAGGAGTCAAAAATCTTAAGAAAAAAAGCGTTAACCATCCCAGAGGAAAAAAGCCATTATTAAACGAACAACAGTTCCAAGAATTAACAGTTCAACTTAAAAAAAGACCACCAGATGGAGGAATATGGACTGGACCAAAAGTAGCTAGATGGATTGAAACTATAACCGGAAAGAAAAAAGTTTGGAATCAAAGGGGGTGGGATTACTTAAAAAAGTCCAAATATTCTTGGCAGAAACCCAGACCCAAACATCAGAAAGGAGACCTGATTGAACAACAAAAATTTAAGGATAATTTTCCTTTGATAGTCCAACAATTACGATCAAAATTTCCCGATACTCAGGTAGAAGTCTGGTTTTTTGATGAACACAGAGTCGGATTAAAGCCAATTATCAAAAAAATCTGGGCTCCTATAGGAGAAAGACCTACAGCAGTAGTCCAACATCGTTATGAGTGGTTATATATTTATGGATTTGTTGAACCAAAAACCGGAAAAACTCTCTGCTATTTAATACCAAGAGTTAACAATCAATGGTTAAGTTTAGTCGATCAAGCCTTCGCATTAGATGTGGGAATTTATCAAGAAGCCCTTGACCTTGGGTCAAGGGAACCTAAAAAAGTTATTCTTTTAGTAGAAGATAATGCCGGATGGCATCGGAGTCAACAGGTAAAAATACCAGAGGGAATAATTGTGAAATTTCTTCCTCCTTACTCTCCGGAACTACAACCAGCAGAGAGATTGTGGTCTTTGATAGATGAACCTCTGGTGAATGAATATTTTCAAACTATAGATGAAATTGAAGAACGTTTAGTAACTCGTTGTCAGCTCCTTCAAACCATGACCTCAGAGATTAAAAATTTAACTAATTATCATTGGTTAACTTATGACTAAAGTTTATAAGCTTTTATAAACCGGATTTAGTATAAGTTCTGTTTAGGTTATAGCGTTTATCGCAGTTATGAGGTACAGTATTCTTTGACTTTGATTCCCTGTATTGATGCAGCGCATCCCTATTCCCTATTACCTATTCCCCTCCTGGGAGGGGTTAGGGGTTGGTTCCTGTTCCCTGTTCCGGTGATCCGCTGTTCCCTAAAATACCGAAATTTTGTACCTCATAGCTATGAGAATTGCTATATACTCCTTAAGCAAATTTTCAAACAGGCTTTAATAATCTTTATGCAGCTAATAAATTTGCTTCGATACTATAGATAATAAACGAGTAAAATACTCAAAATGTTTATTAATCCTAGGGGGTGGTTCGGGAAGATTATTCCTTCCCATACACCAACTCAGTATACAGATATTTCTACAAATAAAGATACATCATCACAGCATAACACTCGGTTAAATCCAGCTAGATTAGGTTTTATACTAGCTGTTTTTTTTCCCCTATTCGGAGCAATTTCAACGGCTCGTGATTGGGAGGGAGTGCAACGGATGGAAAGACAAACCCAAGCTTGGTTTTTCCAACTTAGGGCTCCGGTGACTCCCCCAGACAATATAGTGATTTTGGCAATTGATGAGGAGTCTCTGAATTTAAATCAATCCTATTCTAATGATCAGTCTCAAGCACTAACTGATTTAGAACTTATCAAAAGCTGGCCTTGGAAACGAGCTGCTTATGCTACAGCGATTGAGCGGCTGATGGCTGCCGGAGCTAGGTCTGTCGCGGTTAGTCTTGTGTTAGATAGTCCCAGTAGTTACGGTGAGGCAGATGATCAACGGTTGAGAGAGGTGCTAAAAAACTATGGCGAAAAGGTTACTCTGGCCGCTATGTATGAGACTTACGAAACTGTTGAAGGTGAGACTATCAAGCTAGTTAAGCCAAATTCTTTGTTTGAGACACCCCAGCTATCTGTAGGTTCGATTAATTATCCTGTTGAGCCGGATGGCAGAATCTATCGTCTAGCCAATCAGTATCCCAAAGTTTGGGCTAAGAATAATCCAGAATTGGCAGAAACATCTAATCAGCTGATTTTTAAAGTACCTTCCTTTAACGAGGCTACCTTGGCCAAAAGGCCACGCTACGCGAAGGCAGCTGCTCAAGACTCAGGACTGAGGACGAAACCCAAAGCAGAGAATATTTTCTTCTACGGTTCGGATGTATTTCCATCTATTCCCTTCTGGTATGTCTTAGACGATAATCGCTGGCACACTCGCCTAGAAGATGGTAAGTCTTTCCAAGACAAGATTGTGTTAATTGGACCAACTGCTAGCTCATTACCAGATTTTCATCGGACTCCTGTGTCCGACAGAATGGCTGGGGTGGAAATCAATGCTAATGCGATCGCAACACTACTCGAAGGTCGTGCCATTGTCCAAGCAATTCCCAATCCTATCCACAGAGGAGTGTTGATCTTCTTAGGGGTTACTGTCGTAAGGTACTTATTCAGTCGGATTAAGCGATGGCAAGTTTGCCTAGGCTGGACAGTGCTCGGGGTAATCACTTGGGGAGGAATCAGTTATCTATTTTTCGTGTATGGGCGGCTAATTTTGCCTACAGCAGTGCCTTTAGTTAGCATGACTCTCAGTGGTATTTTCTGTAGCGCTATGGGAGCAATGCAAGACCTGAAGAATAAACAGCAACTACGCCAAACTCTCAAACATTACGTTTCTGCGCCGATTGTCCAAGAAATTATCTCTGGACAGGATGATTTACGCAATTTGCTGGAGGAAACGGAACAGGAACTATTTGCTACTAAGTTAAGTGGACGCTATCAAATCATCAAACGACTTAGTGCTGGAGGATTTGGCGAAACCTTTATTGCTGAAGACACCCAACGACCGGGAAATCCGACCTGTGTGGTCAAGCAGCTCAAACCTGCTAGCAATAATCCTCAACACTGGCAACTGGCTCGACGGTTATTTCACACCGAAGCAGAAATTCTGGAAAAGTTGGGCAAACATCACCAAATACCTGAGCTGTTAGCCTATTTTGATCAAAATCAAGAATTTTATCTAGTTGAAGAGTTCATTAATGGTCATCCTCTCAGCGATGAGTTACCACAGAAACCTCTTCCTGAAGCCAACGTCATTGCCATAGTGGTAGATATTCTACAGGTATTGCAGTTTGTCCACAGTCACAGTGTGATTCACCGAGATATTAAACCCGATAATCTAATTCGGCGCAAATTAGATCACAAGCTGGTGCTAATTGACTTTGGCGCTGTTAAACAAATTACTAATCAATTGCATCCAAGACGAAACCTGACTAATTTCACAGTGGGCATTGGTACTAAAGGTTATATGCCTAATGAACAAGCTGTGGGTAGTCCAAGATTTAACAGTGATATTTATGCCACAGGTATGATTGCTGTGCGATCGCTTACTGGCATACCTCCTAGCAAATTACCCACAGATCCCATAACTGGAGAAGTAATTTGGTTCGATAAGGCACAGGTCAGTCCTGAATTAGCTACAGTGGTCAACAAAATGGTGCGCTATAGCTTCCGAAGTCGCTATCAGTCGGCTCAGGAGGTATTAGAAGCACTGAAACCTTTAACCACAACCTTGCCAACATTCTCGTTTAGTAGCCCTAAGTCATCCGTAGTGCTAGAATCTGAGGCTTCCACCGTGCCAGCACTACAGGAAACCATGGTTGATAGTGACTGTTCGAGTTCACAGAAAACTGTTCCGTTGTCGGAATCTACCACAGTGCTAGAGGAGGAAACCATGCCCGATAGTGATTATTCGAGTTCACAGAAAACTGTTCCGTTGTCGGAATCTACCACAGTGCTAGAGTCTGACGAAACCTGATCCTAGTGATTAGTCAAGTGATTAGTCAGTCAATAGGCCAGTTGAATGTTAAGTGTCTACTTTCAAGATTCAACCTACCCTACACCGAACGCCAAAGGCGAACAACATTTTAGAATTTAGAATTCTACATTCTGCATTCTACATTCTGCATTTTGACAGACAACCTACCCTACACCGAACGCCAAAGGCGAACAACCTGCTAACCTTCAACCTGCTAACCTTCAACCTTGAACCTACTAACCTTGAACCAGCTAACCTTGAACCTACTAACCTTAAACCTTAAACCTTAAACCTTCAACCTTAAACCTTCAACATTAGGCCACTGCTAGAGGATTCAACCATCGCAAAATTTCCCGTTGCAAGCGATTTAAATCGCGATAGACTTCTTGCTTGACCCACTGACCTACGGCATCCAATGGGGTAAAAACTGCTCCTGGGTTTAACGTGACATCTTGCCCTAAAGGTGTTAAATGATTTCCTGGTATCCGCTGTAGGGCAACCATATTTGGAAAACGTTTCTGCAAGGTTTGGGTCAAGCTAACACTTTGGTCAATCTCGTCATCAGTGAATTTAATCAGTAAATTACGCTGGATTTGATAGCGTTGAGTAATCAGATAGTTAGTTTCTTGGGGTGAGGGAGTAAACTCGACCTGGAAGATAGGATTTAGGTTTAACTGTTCCACAAAGGGAATGGCACGGTCAGCGGAATAGTTGTTATAGGAAATCAAGATATTACCAGCTCGCTCTACACTGAAGAGGCTGCCAATCAACAAATGCAGTTTGCACCCCATGCTGTGGCCAATACCATAGATGGGTAGATACCGTTTCCTTAAAACATTGGTTACCTGTAAGCGATTTAGAGTAGTCTCGAAGCGGTTGAGTACATCTCGTGCGATCGCAATATGGTCGAGGGTATTCACAAACGGTGTCGCAATCACTGCATACCGTTGAGCTGCTAATTTTTCCAGTAACAATCGGTAAGTTACGTGGGGTGCTGTAGCAATAAACGCCCCACCCAGGAAATGGATAATCCCGGTGGGACGATTGGGGATTAAAACCCAGTTACCAGATATCTCTTGCCAGTCCATGCCATACTCTACAGGGTTTACCTCTTTTATTGTAAAGAAGTTTGTAGAGTACCCTAGAGTACTTTATTAATGTAGTATCATATAAAATTTAGGCATTCTGAATTTACAATTGAGTGTTTTCTTGACCTGGTATCATGAATCGAAATTCATAAGTGTTGGGAGTAGATAATAATTCTGCACCCCTAGGATTAAGGTATCGCCCGTTTAATTTTAACTTCATGCGACTCTTGAAGCTACCAGCGCAGTAGCTAGGATTAGTATTAGCTCCAGGTGTGAAGGAAATCCTGTATTGAATTTCTCCTAGTGTAGGGTAGGCTTCGATATTAGGTAAATCTTGAGTAACACTAGTAATATCTTCAATTATTAACTCTTTACCGCACTCATTAATGATTTGCTTGTTAGAAGCTAAGCCTTGAATTGCCGAGGTAATCAATTCTGATCCGGTGTTGATATCACCAATAACTGGTTCTTGAGCATTTAACCCTGAAGCAAAAGCCAAAACCATAGCAGTTGCAGCAGCAATTAACGTATTTTTTACCTTCATCTTGAGTCTCGTTTAGTTGAGATGATTATGAGCACACAGTTGAGAACACATCTTGAGTGCCCATGACAATTAGCACTGCTTATGGGGCAGTATCAGGAAAACTGGTTAGCGGCACTTATCCATACAATTCCCGAAAGTGTCTAGTGAGGTAACAGTCTATAGGCAACTATAGGGAGAGGGGAGATGAAGAAGATGAGGCGTACTAATTTTATAAAAAAATGCTATTCTTGATAGATAGATTGACAACTAATATGAATCATATTGAGACTTTATTAGTTAATCACTATGATTATTTTTATGTCATTTATCATATATTATAAGTGTCGCATTACTTTGTAAAGGTTTATGCTAAACAACTCTACAGTACTTACGGAATAACTCTAGTTGTAAGGGTGCGTTAATAAGGCACCCTACTGATTAAAGACTCATAACTAACTCACTAAGGACTCAGCACTGACCTGAGTCAAGTCTCGAATCTGCTCAATCAAATTGTTCATACCATCAGTATTGAGGCGATAACTGATGGGATGGGCAATCAGTCGTGCTGTACTCTCATACAAAATGTCAATTTCAATCAAGCCATTCTCTTTCAAGGTACGACCTGTGGACACCAAGTCCACAATTGCCTCCGACATCCCAGTAATCGGACCAAGTTCAACAGAACCATAGAGTGGGATAATTTCCACTGGCAAATCCAGGTTATTGAAATATTCCCGAGCACAGTGAACAAACTTGGAGGCTACGCGACCATGAGCTGGCAAATCCAAAGGGCTTAGATAAGAGCTAGCTGCACGAACTGCCAATGACATGCGACAATAACCAAAGTGTAAGTCACCTAAAGTAGCCACTGCCGGGGTTTTTTCCCGTAGCACATCGTAACCAACTATCCCCAACTGAGCTTGACCATATTCCACGTAAACCGGTACATCTTGAGCTCGTACCAGTAGAGCTTGAGCAGTTTGACTGGGGTCTTGAATCTGGAGTTGGCGGTTGGCGGAGTCTAGGAAGGTACTAAAGTCTAAGCCAACGGATTGCAGTAGCTTGATGCTGTCTTTTAGGAGTGCGCCTTTGGGTAATGCGATGGTAATCATATAAGGAGCTTCGGGAGCTTTGGCAGGGGGTCAATTAGTTCACTGATCAGATCAACTATACCTGTAGAAGCTCAATTATAGAAGCCCGTGCTCCTCAAATTATCACCAACCCGATCATGTCCTTAGGTGCGCTCTTAGCACTAAGAATTAAATTCGCTTGATTGTCGCACCTGTTGAATACTTATGATTCCGGGGGGTAAGTCATTAGTTATTTGTTAAACGTTTAAATCAGGAATCAGCTCTAGCACAGTTTTTTTAATGAAATCCCGCTGATAAAAGTCAGGATCAACAATCCTTCGATTCCAGACCACAATGTCTAAATCTATACAGCGCGGTCCATTTTTATTGGGTAGGTGCGCTTTCCGTTGGCGAATTAAATTCGCCACGGGTCGCACCTCTTGCTTAACCCGCCCTTGGTCAATTTCGACTTGTTTAAGTTTTTGACGAAAGGTCTCAAAACCGTCTTCTGTATGAATTAAAAAGGCACCATTTAGAAAATCCGGTTGATCAGTAAAGCCTATGGGTTTTGTTAGGTAAAATCGAGATTCATTAACAAAATTATCAATTTTTGATAATTTATCTTTTGCTAGCTTTACATTTTTATTAGGTTCAATGTTAGAGCCAACACTTACTACCACTTCATTCACTACCACTTCATTCACTACCACTTCATTCATCGTTTAGCACTCAATTCTATAGACACAGAATCGGAAAATCGCAAAGCAAAAGGTTTATCAACTTTAACCTTAGCCCATATTATCCGGTGATTTTCCATTACAATATCTAAAATCATCTGGGTTAGCTTTTCTAGTAAATTAAACTCACTTTCTTCCACTGCTTTAATTACACGCTTAGTTAGGGTTTTATAATTTAGGGTATCTTCAACGCGATCGCTTTTTGTAGAATTTCCTGGGGTAAAGCCAGCCTTAATATTAATCACAACATCTTGTTTAGTTTTTCTTTCCCAGTCATTAAAGCCAATTATCGTTCTGAGTCTTAAATTTTTTATCTCCAGCAGCGCTTCAACATAACTGTGTTGTTTTTTGCTCCCGAAATCATTAACTTTTATTGATGTAATATCAGTAAGTTGTGTCATATCTTTGATGTATCTAGTCTTGATTAAGTTTATTGTCAGCTATCAGCCGTAAGCTATCAGCCATCAGCTGATGCGCTACGCCCACGCTACTTGAGGTGCCTTCAGCTAGCAGAATCAGATATCAGTTATCAGATATCAGTTATAATTGAAAAGCTTAGGGCTTACAGTTGATTACAAATGTTGACCACCATCTACAAATAATAACTGTCCGGTAACAAATTGATTAGAGAGCAAATAGCGAACAGCCTGACAAATCTGCGACTCATTGCCCTGGCTATGCATGGGTACTCTTTGTCTAAGTTTTTCGATATACTGTTCACTTGCCCCGGCTGGAAGTAAAATCCACCCAGGGCAAATTCCATTCACTCGAATATTTGGAGCTAATTCCCAAGCTGCCATTTCGGTTAAGTTAGCCAAGGCTTTCTTAGCTAATGTATAAGCAGAATAGGAAAAATCATTCTTGTTGATTCTGGTATCAATAATATTGATAATGTTCCCTTTTTGATAAAGACGAGCAAAATCACGGGTAAAGAAATACGGAGCCTTAAAGTTTACAGCAAAGTGACTGTCAAACAAGTCAAGTTCCGTTTCTTTTAGGGTTGCTGGTTCAAAAATAGAAGCATTATTCACCAACACATCAAGCTCAGGAACATCTGCTTTCACCCTTGGCAAAAGATTGAGCATATCTTGGTCAAAGGTTAGATCAGCTTGGTAAAACCGACAATTTCGGTCTAGGGACTGGATCTGTTTCCCTAGGATTTCCGCGTCTTGGCGAGAACTGTTGTAATGAATCGCTAGATCATAGCCGTGTTTCGCTAAGTCTAATGCGATCGCTTTACCAATCCTTTTGGTGCCACCTGTAACCAATGCCCAAGCCATACTGGTTTGTCTTTCTAGCCTTTAAATGATAATTACCTTGTGATTAACTGTATCTTAACTAAGACAGTATATCAAGTAGCTGATCCCATTTATCAATAAATTGGGTGTTTACAAGTTCGTTAATAACCCACGCTACAGATAGAGTACCTGCGTAAGTCGTATAATTTTTACTTAGGTGCGCTTGACCTTGGCGAATTAAATTAGCTCAAGGCGCGCGCCTTCGGGTCGCACCTATTGATAGTGAACCGTCAACCGTCAACTATCAACAAAATCGATTAATTGCTAATCGCTAAAAAATGCGTATCCTATTAGTAGATGATGAAATTGAGCTGACTGACCCCCTGTCTCGGGTATTAACTCGTGAAGGTTACACTGTAGATGTGGCTTATAATGGGGCGTCAGGAAATGAATTAGCTTGCGTTGGCGCTTATGACTTGTTAATCTTAGACTGGATGCTACCGCACATTTCTGGGTTAGAAATTTGCCAACAAATGCGATCGCATGACGCCACTACCCCAGTTCTTTTTCTAACCGCCAAGGACACTGTAGATGACCGAGTCATGGGATTAGATGCTGGTGCTGACGACTATCTAGTTAAACCATTTGAACTGCGGGAGTTACTCGCTAGAGTCCGGGCTCTGCTTCGGCGTTCTGCTGCGACTGATGCCCATCCCAGCCAGCGGTTACGGGTTGGACAATTAGAATTAGACTTAAACAATCAAATTGCTTATCGCCACGGACACCCAATTGAGCTATCGGAAAAAGAAAGTCAACTGCTAGGGTACTTCATGAGCCATGTTGGTCTATTATTATCTCACAAGCAAATTTATCAACATTTGTGGCCATCCGAGGAAATCCCAAAAAGTAACAATTTAGCTGCTCTAGTTCGTTTGTTGCGTCGCAAAATCGAAATTAAGGGTTCCGCCCCCCTGATCCATACAGTTTATGGTAAGGGTTATCGGTTTGGTTGATTGTTATTTGTTAATAAACAACTTATTTAACTTGTTAACAAGTTATACTACAGGGGCTAAAGGACATGCGATGCAGCCGACATGGTCCGTATTTTTGTAGTGCTAACCGATGCTTTTTGGTACCATAGCCCATGTTTGCTGTCAAATCATACTCTGAATACTTGGCAGCTAGACGAATGATTAAATCATCACGCCACACCTTGGCTACAATACTGGCCGCTGCAATATGAAGCGATCGCTGATCCCCCTTTACTAGATTTCGTTGTGCTATCGGTAAATCTGGCAACACCTGTAACCCATCAATCAGACAAATATCGGGCTTAACTTTTAATTTAAGCACAGCCCGTTTCATAGCTAACAATGACGCCTGTAAGATATTGAGCTGGTCAATTTCTGCACTAGTGGCATAACCAATAGTCCAATCCAGTGCCAATCCCTGAATTTCTTCAGACAGCCTTTGGCGTCGTTTCCGGGACAACTTTTTACTATCTTTAACGCCAGCTAGAGCCAGTTGTGGCAGGACAGATACAGGTAAAATCACTGCTGCTGCCACCACTGGACCAAATAAGGCACCTCGCCCTACTTCATCTACTCCAGCCACTAAGGAGGGAGTACCGGATAAATCCGGTAACTCACACACTTCAGTGGCTTTGTCCGTGTTCATTTATCCAATGCTGAAGAACGGCGACGGCGGCGGCGCACTATGGGGGGACTGTTAATAGTGCCATTGGTAGTACTCAGTTGATCAGATTCAGTTTCTGGAATTGGTGTGGCAGCAGTAGATTGCACCAATTCTGATTCATCTAACTCTAGCTGATCGTCGATGGAGGATTGACTATTAGTTGAATCGGTAGTTGAATCGGTAGTTAAATCAGTAGTTGAATCGGTAGTTGAATCGGTAGTTGTATTGGATAATTCTTCTTCATTATCCTCGATTTTTTCTCCCGGCAGTAACACTGAGATAATTGCTGACCTAGGATCTTTCACCTCTCGGTCTAAATGTAGTATAGGGGAAATGCCCATCAACCCATAAACATCTTGTTCTTCTGGGCTCATTTCAACCCTGACCAATTCTGGTGGTTCCTTCTCTTGAGCAAACTTGACTAGCTGGGGTTTTTCTACTCCTGAGGTGGATACCTCGGCTTCTGTGATGGCATCAAAGTTGGATGAGACAGAGATCACCCTATTTACTCCCCTAGTAATTGGTTCTTCCCTAATCACGGGGTCATCAATACGACGGCGGCGGCGGCGGCGATTATTTACCGCTCCCCGTTCCTGATAACTGGGGTGATTGAGCAAGTCCAACTCCTGATCATTCTCAGGAGATAACTCTACGGGTTCGGGGAACTCTGGAATGCTTCGCTCCGTCGGTGACGGGATCGGTGCTAAGGTCTCTAGTGCTTCTGCTTCCACTTCACCGGGAAGATGTACCAGATGACCTAACCCGCCACAGGTAGCGCAGGCTTTACCAAACAACTCGTAAATATTTTGCCCTTGGCGCTTGCGAGTCAGTTCCACTAAGCCAAGTTCCGAAAGCTGGGCAATCTGTGGTCGGGCTTTGTCCTCTTTTAGGGCTTGATTGAAGTGTTCGAGAACCTGCAACTGATCCCGCCTAGTGTCCATATCAATAAAGTCAACAACGATCACCCCAGCTAGGTTACGTAGGCGCAGCTGGCGGGCAATTTCTGTTGCTGCCTCACAGTTAGTCCACAGAACCGTTTCCCGTGCTGTAGCTGAGCGGGTAAAGGAACCAGAGTTCACATCAATTACAGTTAGGGCTTCGGTAGGTTCAATGATAATGTAGCCACCAGATGGTAAATCTACTCTTGGCTTGAGGGCTTCTCGAATTGCAGCATTGACCCGGAAGTATGCCAAAATTGGCATGCGATCGCGATGATGGTCAATCAAGACCCCTTCTGGTGCTTGACCTCCGCTCCAGCTCAACAAGTGTTGTTTAACCCGTTTGACTGCAGTACTAGAATCGACCACAATCCGATTAACATCAGCAGTGTACATATCCCGGAGGACACGCTGAATAAAATCATCATCCCGATTAAGTAGGGCTGGTGCTCTGGTAGAGGTTGCTTCGAGCTGGACAGCTTCCCATTGTTTTTGCAGGTTTTCCAAATCTTCCATAATGGCTTCTTCGGCTCTGCCTTCAGCTTCGGTGCGCACCAGCACTCCCATGCCCGATGGTTTGATTAGAATTGCTAGAGCTCTGAGGCGATTGCGTTCACTTTCGCTCTTAATCCGCCGAGACAAGTTCACTCCTCGGCCATAAGGCATCAGCACCAAATAGCGACCGGGTAAGCTAATATTACCTGTGAGCCTTGGCCCTTTGTTACCAGTGGGTTCTTTCATCACTTGTACCAACACCTTCTGCTGGGGAGTCAGCAGTTCGGTGATCGCACCAGACCGGCGTTTCAAGCGCAATGGTCCTAAGTCTGTCACATGAATAAAACCATTGCGATCGGGATCACCAATGTTGACAAATGCTGCATCAATACCCGGTAAGACATTTTCTACAACGCCGAGATAAATATCACCGACCTGGTGATTACCGGTGGCAACTACTAGTTCTTGAATTTGATCTTCCCAAAATACAGCAGCAAGTTGATGTTGCTCTGCAATAATAATTTGCTTTGGCATGCAATTTCCTCAAAACTTGGTAGTACGCTTAGTCCTACAGTTAACGATAGGAGTCGTACTCTATTTCTAGGTCTGAAATGTTCGGTGATTTACTGCCATTAAACTGATCGGCCACAGGGACTAATAAATATACTATGAATAATTAGAGTATTTTGTTGCTCATTGTTTGAGGGACAACTTTAGTCAATGGCTGTAGTCAATGGCTGTAGTTAATGGCTGTAGTTAATGGCTGTAGTCAATGGCCCTGAAACTGTCTCGAAGCCCCTTCTGTTTAGAGGGGGGTGCTGACAGGGGGTTTTGTGGTTTGGTGAATGGGATTGTAGCGGCTCTGTTGATTGTACCACTTGGAGGCGCGACATTGGTTCTATACTTTAAGACTCGCTTTCCACTAGGATCTTCTGTCCCAAAGTCGAAAATTTTTGAGGTGCGACCCGAAGGCGCGACCCAAGGCCGCGAGCAATCCCTCGCGGCCTTGGAGGCGCGGACAAACAGCGAATTTAATTCGCCAAGGTCAAGGGCACCTAATTAACTTGAGTTTTTCCACAACTGCTTCATACAGATAAATTTAACCCGGTAATTCTCGGCAGATGCCGGAAGCCGTGTATAGCACGTCAATTGTTAATTGACGAGGAGGTATCTCTTTTGGCTTTCAGGAAAAAATCCCAAAAGCGCTTTTGCTTACAGCCAATGCATTTACTACAGAATAACTTAACTATTGTTTGATACTTCAATGGCTCTCAGCTCGATTATTGCTTCTGGAGTCTTTATCAGCAGACTCCCAAATCTCAAGCTTCTGTGGCTGTTACGGCAATTATACCAGGTAAATCCGACGACTTTCCGGAAACTTCCGGAGAATCATTGATTAGGACTTACAAGTCAGTTGACCCCTTATCGGCATTGTTCGGGATTTACCACAAACTACCGAATTGGCACCAATCTATCCAAAAGTTCTGATTTTTTATTAGCTTGAGTATTTCCTGACTAGAGGTCAAGATATTCTTCAGGGTTTCTGTCTATATCTCCTGAATCTCCCTGTTTCAGCAGCTTTACTGCTTAGATTTAGGGTTTACAGGCACACATGTTTGCCTTGTTGGGGATTTGACACTCCCCGGTCTTTAGACGCGGGGATTCGTTAAGAATCCATAAACGAATCTTACAGGCGTAGTCAAAGCGCCCCTACTGAGTTCTGTCAGTCAGTTCAATCCCAACAGTTCCCGCTACTTTTCTTGCAAAAATTATGCTTTCCAGGTACTACCACTTAGCCAGTTCGGTACGCTCTGCGATCTGCAATTATTTACCCGTTCACAAGAGGATTAGCGCAATGTAATCGTTGAGGGTCGGTATCTCTCCGGTACTAGAGTCGCTTCATCACATAGGCGTCTGCCTGTACTCACATCATCATTATACATTTTTTTTGACGGCAGTTAAAACTGCCGTGTCGCGTTTCCTCCCCGCTTTAAAAAGACGGGGCTACCACGCTCCCGCGTATTTCCGTGTTATGTCCTGATCCCCTGTTGATTCGCCTACTCAAGGGTTTCCCGCTTGTCTTTCTGACTGGGGTTTCGACGATTCCCGCCCTACCATTGAGAGATTGACGACGAATTGGTTTGTCCTGTCGTGGTTAACACTAGAACCAAAGTTAATAGGCTTCGACCCTGCCGGACTGCTAACGGTGAATTTTCACACAGCCTTAGCTAGCTTCAATCATCATAGCAGATCAATTCTTTTGATAACTCAAGGGAAACTCACATTGAACGCACCGGAACTAATTCAAAGATTGATAGTTGGGGATTCTTTCGCTAATAGAAAATATCTATTAAAGTTCTTGCAGGAATTGGTTGTGCCTAAGGAGCGAAATCTCCTTTCTCTTGGTGCCCGTTCCCGTGGGCGTTGGAACCTCACCGGGATAGCACCACTGCCGTACCGATCTGATCGTAGCCTAGAAGCTTAGGCTTCAGGTGCGACTCGTGGCGAATTTAATTCGCCAAGTAAGAGCGCACCTATGCAATTTCAAAGCTGGTTTCGGTTACCCCACCCAAATTATAAAATATGGCTAGGGACTGCGCTCAACAATTTTGTTCAATTAATTTTGACTGTTTGAGATTGCCGCAGAGACTGAATAGTTGTGATCGTATGCTCAGCCACCTGCTCAATTTCCGCCATGGTATTAAAGCGTCCCATTCCAAACCGGATGGAGGCATAAGCCAGATTTTCCGGATGTCCTAGGGCTAATAGTACGTGGGAAGGAGCTACAGTTGCCGAGGAACAAGCTGAGCCAGAAGAAACGGCTGCCACAGGCTGTAATCCTAGCATCAGGGCTGCGCCATCTACTCCCTCCACACTAATGTTAAGGTTTCCGGACAATCGCTGGGTAGGATGACCATTGATCTGGATACCTTCTAGTCTAGAGAGAGATTTCCACAGACTCTCCCGCAGTTCCATCAACCGTTGAGATTCTGAGGGTTGTTCTTCTAACCCCAGTTCTATAGCCTTAGCGAACCCCACAATCTGAGGGGTATAAAGTGTACCAGAACGCATCCCTCGTTCATGCCCACCGCCATGGAGCTGGGGTGCAAGCCTTACTCTGGGGTTACGACGCCGGAAATAGAGAGCCCCAATGCCCTTTGGTCCATAAATTTTATGGGCTGTCAAGGACATTAAATCAATCTTCATCGACTGCACATCCAAGGGGATTTTGCCAATAGCCTGGGCAGCATCTGTATGGAAAAGTACATTATGCTGGCGACAAAGATCCCCAATTTCGGCCAATGGCTGCAACACTCCAATTTCATTATTGGCTGCCATCACTGACACTAAAATGGTATCAGGACGGAAAGCCTGCTCCAGCTGGCTTAAATCCACTAGTCCATCAGCTTTTACTGGTAGAAATGTCACCTCAAACCCTAGGGTTTCTAAATAATGACAGGGGTCAAGAACAGCATTGTGTTCAGTTTGTACGGTAATCAGGTGACGTCCTTTACTTAAATATGCCTCAGCCACCCCTTTAATGGCTAGATTGTTAGCCTCTGTGGCACCACTGGTAAAAATGATCTCGACCGGTGTGGCATGAATAGCATCTGCCAGAATCTGACGCCCTTGTTTCACCGCCGCTTCAGCTTCCCAGCCATAGGTATGGCTGATACTGGATGGATTGCCAAAATGTTCAGTGAAGTAGGGTAACATTGCCTCAAGCACCCGTTGATCCATAGGTGTTGTGGCATGGCAGTCTAGGTAAATTGGGCGATGCATGGTTTTTCGTTGATTAAAAATTGCAGCTGGATATTCCGCCTACACTCGTAGAGTTAGGAGGGGAGGAATGCTGCATTAAACTAATGGTTTCCCTGATTTCCATAGGACTGCTAAGGGATACATTATTATCAACTTCCTCCCCATCACCTGATCACCCCATGATCACGTGCGACCCGTGGCGAATTAAATTAGCAAACGGAAAGCGCACCTAAGAGGTTTGACAACTCAAATCAGATTCCTAGATCTCGAGTCAACAGTTTTTGAGACTGTTTTCTTGGATGACCAATGGCTACAGGTGAAAATCCCATAAATCACATTATCCAATGGCTGCTTGTGGATGGTTCCTTGTCCATTTTCCATTTTTTGGCAGCTTTCGCTGCTCATTCTCCTCACAACGCACTCCACCCTTTAAGAATTTAGTGCAGTTCATCAAAACGGCAATTTTGACTGAATACGCTTTAACTCGAGACATGTTGAACAGATTGATTTAATTTTCCCTGGTGTCAAGGCAGAATTAACTACACGAGTTTTGAGACCACATTTAGGACAGATGGGTTGGTGATTAATGATCACCCACATGCCCCACTTGAACTGAATTACCTTTTCAAGCTCAAGCTGTTTCAGTCCTTGGGCAAGTCGCTGTTCTGAATACCGGCACTTCCTGTTCAATTCATCTTGAGTCAGTTTCCCATAGTCAGATGTACAGAGCAGATGAATGATTTTACCACAGGTTTCTTCTAAGTTACTTACTTGTTCTTGGGGAGCTACAGGCTTCTCCGGTTTGGTGTAGCGGGGAGGGCACAGTGGGTAGCTCGAGAAATTCACTCGATTGTGTGTAGTGACTTTCTGTGTAGTGACTTTCTGTGTAGTGACTTTCTGCTTCCAACGGACTAACGTTGAAGAACCAGCGTGGCCACTTGTCATGGGAATGTAGCACTTATCTGACTTAATTTTGAGTTGCTGATTTTCCTGATTAAGGGTATTGCTTTGCTTCGCGGTTACCCTTTTATCCCAGTTCTGATGCTTTAACATATGGTGTCGATGTTCAACCCTTTTCACAACCATCCTAATTTTGTTAAAAATATTGTACAACCGTGATTATACGTAAGATACTCTTTTGCCCACCAGGGAGTTGCCACTGAGTTTTCACGGAGAAGATTAGCGATGGTCCATTCATGTTTTGGCAGGATGGTGGTATGGCGCTACGCTTAGCGTCAGAAGTCAGAAGTCAGAAGTCAGAAGTAAGCTAGACTCACGTTTCGGAGTTTAGGAGCGATGCAGAGGTGCGACCCGTGGCGAATTTAATAATTAGATGCGGAAAACGCACCATTACGGTCTTGGGGAGGCAGCGCGGTCTTGGGGGTTTCCCCCACTCGCTATTGCCGTGGTTTCCCCCACTCGCTATTGCATCAAGAAAATGTCCTAATTTGAATGCGTAGTGCTATATGGACGCGCTTCGCTTCTGGCTATGCGATCGCATAGCCAGTTGGGGTCAATTTCGATCAGGGTGCTCCCTACCAAAGCCGATAATGGTCACGCCCGAGCCCACACTTACCGGATCGGGAAGTGTTAGATTATTTCATCAGAACAGAGTGGTAAAAAAATTGGACACAAGTAAAGACAGTTCCTTAAAACACAGCAAAATTCACCAAAGGCTAAGTCAATTGATTAAGGTACTGGCTCAAAAATTTGGTAGTGTCCGGGAACTTGCTAGGCAAGTCAATGTCACTAACAACACCTTGACAAATTGGATGAATTTTGATAATACTCCCAGCTTAGAGAAGCTAGAGAGGCTGGCTAAAGGTATTGGTTGGACAACGGAAGAGTTGATCAGCTTCTTGGTAAGTGAGGAAAACCCGATCGAAGCTATTGAACGGAACAAGAAATCGAGTCCCTCTACTTTGACACCACCTATTTCCATGGAGCAAATTTTGGCAGAGCTTCAGTGGCGACCAGTAGAGCAATTAGTTGAGATTAATTTAGCGATCGCTAAACGGTTGCAAAGGGAATTCAGTGGCTCGACGGATACCACCGGCCTAGAGGAGGTGTTAAATCAGTCTCCTAAATTTGAGGAACTCAAGGGAGTTAAATTTATTTCGCTGAGCTTAAAGGCGAGGCGACGATTAAAGAATTGGGTAACAATCTGCCAAAGTTATGTAGGCTTGAGTCCAGAGGAATTCATCCAAGTTGCTGTCGAGAAGCACAAAATTGACCCAGGGACGTTTGGGCTATTTTATAAGAGCATCATGGAACTCTCTAGTACTCCGTTTCCCCAGAGTTACTATGAGTGGCTTTTCCCGTTAATTTCTCCAGTGAGTGGTTGGATTGGGTCAGCACAAGAAACTCCTATTCTAGATTTTTCGAGAACTTACACAGAAACTTATACAGAACCTTGGAGTAATTTTATTGAGAACTTAGAAGACATTAGTAATGGAGTGAGTACCAAGTCTAGTTCAGTCCTGTGTTAAGCAGGTTTTGTTAACGGTTGACGATTGACGGTTGACGGTTGACTGTCAAGGCTGAAGATAAGCAAACTGTCTACAAATAAACCATTGCGTTAATGCTGCACTTTAAATCAAAAGTTTAGATTGAAATAGCAATCCGTGTAGGAATTGTGATAATTTTTGTTCCGGTGATCCGCTGTTCCCTTTGCTAAAGTTTAGATCAAATCACAGACTACCCGAAAACCAAAGGAGATATATTTGACACTCCCCGTCCTTAAAGGACGGGGAGTGTCAACAGTTGGGATAGCCATTCCAAGGCTAAGGTTTCGTCAATAGGGTGCTTGTTGTGTTGGTGCTGATACTCCTCTAAATCTAGTCCTTCAATGTATTCGAGCACCATGCAGTTTAAGCTGATCTCGTGGTTTCTGGGGGAGAAGATAAAGGTTCCTTCTGATTTGGTAATTCCTGGATGATTCAGCTGACTCAACACCCATGCTTCTTGCTCAAACAGCTCAATTGCCCGAGATTGATAGTCAGTCAAGACTTTGAGAACTTTGAGAGTGTTGTGATTACTTTTTTGATCACTGTTGTGATCAAGTACCTCATAGGTTTTACCGAAAGCACCTTTGTCACTGAGTAACCCAATCACGCGATAGCGTTCTGCCAAGAGTAAGTCCGAGCCACAGGCTTGGCAAAATAGGGTATCTTCTGTATTGTAAGGTTTAGAACAATCGGGATTAATGCACCAAGTCATGGTTCCCTACCTACGAGCTACTGATATGAGCTACTGATATGAGCTACTGATATGAGCTACTGATATGAGCTACTGATATGAGCTACTTAAGCGATCGCAAAACCTCAAAAATCTTCGAGGGACACAAGCGCGATGGCACTTTACTTTAGTTTTGGGTTGCCAGTCCTGCTTCATACCAAAACAACAGAGGTTTTGAACAGATGTTTTGATTGGTTTTTCCACCACCAAACTAATCGACAGGTTGTTAATAATAGCCTAAGGATTTAGTAGTCTATTGATAGGCTTAAAGCCAAGGTAGTTTAAACCCATTGGCTGTAGTATAACCACAGAATCCACGGGGTTTTAACCCGTGGGGATGTCAATCTAATTATTAGCTTAGTCTATTAGGTATTGTTTGTCATGCCAATTTGGCATTTGTTGCTGATCACTTGAAAAGGATGACAGTTCTTTACCTTACCAAAAATCCCTATATAATTTCTTGCCTCTTGCCTCTTGCATTTTGCCAATACCCAAGCGCGACTATGTTCACAACTCAACTAAAAATGCTATATAACGGTATCACTACTATAACCAAATACAGCTAATTTTAACTCCGTTTAATTACTGATAAAAATCTAATTATTATGAAATAATAAAGATATCGCTATTAACGATTTTTAGGATAGATTATCAATCTTAAATTATTAATATTAAACCTTAGACGGATGTAAAATAGCCAAGGTAAGCTGTTCGGCATTTAAATTGGTATAATAAAAATTAATAAATAACCCAATAATAGGAAATATGCCAGCAAAAAATTATCTGACAGCAAAAAACAATACTTCAAAAAGCCTTAAAAATAGAAGAAAATGGAAATATTAGAGAACGTATTT
>NZ_JAAHHC010000018.1:0-142646 GCF_010672265.1 Moorena sp. SIO3A2 | reverse complement strand
AAATACGTTCTCTAATATTTCCATTTTCTTCTATTTTTAAGGCTTTTTGAAGTATTGTTTTTTGCTGTCAGATAATTTTTTGCTGGCATATTTCCTATTATTGGGTTATTTATTAATTTTTATTATACCAATTTAAATGCCGAACAGCTTAAATTAATAAGTTTATGGCAAAATTTGACCCAACTTTGAGCATGTAAGCCTATATAAAAACTGGACGGTGCGCGCCTCCCCAAGACCGCGCTGGATCACTTTTACCATCAATCCTATGTTCAAAACTCAAATACAAACGCTATATGAGTTGAATTAATGTGAAGAGGGATAAACCAAATTAGTACAGAAAGTGAAGAGGGATAAGGGACTTGCATGTAAAAAAAATACCAATTAAAGTAGGGTGGGCAAAGTTATCTTATCTAGAAGACTCATTTGAACCAAAATATTTTTGCCCACCCTACAAGCTATGTTCACAACTCAAATACAAACGCTATATGAGTTGAATTAATGTGAAGAGGGATAAACCAAATTAGTACAGAAAGGGATAGCCTGATATGGAGGTAACACTAATAACATGGATTATCAGTCTGACTTGCTTATTCCTAATCACATTTCTGATGTCAGTGCAACTTGTTGCTGTATTCAACCCTGGTGGTGAGTTGGCAATACTAAAAATACATGATAGTTAAGCTTACCATTTTGATCTTTAAATCTTTGATGAGCTTGAATTTGATACATTTGTGTTACTATATTATTGAACACTTCTTCATTCTTGGAATTCAGTTTACACAGTAGCCATAGTCTCGATTTTGTTGCGGGTAACTCCTCAAACCAATCTTCCATACTACCTTCTTTAAGTTTAGTTCTTGAAGAGGGTGGTCTAGGTGCTACTACAATTTCAGCAGAACCATGATCGTAGTGGAATAATGGTAAGGTATTTATCCAACTTTCTATAGCCCAAACCACAATGTCATCGTCTTTTTCATGTGTTTTAATCATGTGAACCATGCCTCGAAAATCTCGATGTAAATCAGCTCTGTAGTAGTTAGATAAACCATTAAATACTGCCAAACCGTACAAGAAAATTATGATTAAGGCAATGATAGTATTTCGATGCCAAACCTTGACTAAAGCTGATGCCAGGAGGATCAAAAAGTAGGGAACTGTAAATAGTAAGTATCGATCTAACCAAATTGAGAAGAAAAGATTAGAAGCTAAGAAAATTTGCATTACAGGTAGAAATCCCCAGGCTGCTACCCAAAGCGTTTTACTGGAATTTTCTTTCCTAAGTGCAGTAACTAAAGCTATACCTACCAAGATTATCAAGGATAAAGTGATTATTCTATAGACCCATATTAAACTATTATCTGGGTTTACATTATCTGCTAAAAAGGGTGGCAAAACTACAAATTCTCTCAAGAATCTGATGCAATTAACAATATTAGGAGATGGACGACTTTGTTGTACTGGGTCAGTTGAAAAATTCCTAGTCGCTGGGATTAGTTTTAACAGCAAAAGTGGAGACCAAACAACACACATGATTAGGAGCCATTTGGCAAACTTAATTACCACATTATATTGCCCACGAAACTTAATTATAACTAGGAATAAATCTGCAAAAATTAGAGTTACATTTAAGGGTAACGTTAAAATTGATATTAATCGAAATACTGCCCACCAAGCCATTGCAAAATTAGATGGACGCTCCAACACCTGAATCATAAATAAAGTACCCAATAGACCAGAGAATGTAGTTAACGAGTACATTCTTACCTGTTGAGAATGATAGACAAATAATGGAGAAAGAGTCAGTAAAATTGCAGCGATATATCCCTCTAGTTTAGAGCTTAAACGACAGCTAATTAAGTAGGTTAGAAAAATACTACCTATGCCAAAAAATGATGCTAAACTCCGCAACCAAGCATCGCTATTCCCAAATTTCATCCAGACACTGAGAAGTAGATAATAAATTGGGCGAATTAAATTTTGAGGTGGAAAACCTTTTCCTGTCTTAACATCTCTGACGCTGTAAAGCTCATCAATCCAAAGACTTTGCCTATCTATTTGGTGGTGATACAATATAAGAGCTGTTAACAGAATAAATAGTATAGGAAGCCATCTTTTTATTGGACTAAATTTTTCATATAATCCTAGTATTTTTTTTATGATAAACTGCATAATAAACTGACCTCATTAAGAATCATATTATAGCAACGTAAGTCATGGTAAACGCATAAATTGGGTAGTAAATATAACCTAAATAAGTGATTAAATCAGTTTTTTTAATTCGAATAAATTCCATACTAAAGGAGTTTTTTTTGTTCAAATTCGTTGAATTTGAACAAAAATAAAAGGAGGATTGCGTACGCAACCATAATCTAGAGTACTCTCAAATCGACCAAGGGTAAAACGGCCAATAATTGAGCAATGTTTTGGGCTTATTGAGAATCAACAGGTTGATTAGATATTTATTATACTATTGTTGAATTATTGACTGTAATTTTTGATACAAATTTAGATGCGTTTACCCTGCAACGAAAGGTAAGCATTCAGCCGTGAGCTTTTAGCTCACGCTACTTGAGGTGCTGTCAGCCGTCAGCTTATTTTATTCAAAAGCACCTCTGCATCGCTTTGCGTCAATTCTTGTCCACTGTTCCCTGTTCCCTGTTCCCTGTTCCCGACTTCTGCAAGAAGTCTAATGTCTTGATGCAGTCTTGATATACCTACTGCATCAAGACTCCCTATTCCCTACTAATTGCCTTAAAACAGACTAGAACCGATACTTCTCTTCAGCACTAATCCTAAGCCCAGAAAGCCCAGAGCCAGTAGACCCTGAGACGACATCGGTTCAGGCACTGGCACTGCTAGAGGCAGTGGACCATTACCTGTCCCGGATTGCGTATCGTTCTTAGCCGTGAACGTCCCAAATGGACCGATGGGGGGTTGTGTGGTTTGCCAAAAGAAAGAGATCGTTTCTGGAGTGTCAGCATTAGTACTCCAATCTGCTCCACCCACAACGCTCCAGACGAGAGTGCCATCTTGATCAAACTTGATTGAAAACTCCCCACTCGGTCCGAGTGCCTGCTTAGCTTCCCCAAAGCTATAGCCCGCAACGCCTGTAAAGCCTTCAGCTTTGAACTGCAACCCGAACTGATTGACATCATCAAACCCAAGTAAACCATCCGGTTGAGGGAAGGGGGGATCGTTAGGAAAGTCTACACCAGGGGTAACTTTGTGTATATAAGTGTAGATGGTTCCCGGTGGATTTAGGGGCGGCACACAACTCAGAAAACCAACAGGACAAGAAACGCTACTGGTCAAGTCCCCCAGGCTGTTGCCGTCACCATTGATCAGGGATGCATCTACTGTCGGACCCACTGGTCCTGTGATGGTTGCTCCCAGGGTCAGGTCGTCAAGGTTGATCGGGGTAATCGACGCAGCACTAACCCCTTTTGCCGAAAGATCGAACACACTCATTGCGATCAATGCGATCGCTAATTTACTAGTCATGATTATTTTTCCTCAGTAAAGTTTTCAAGTAAGCATATGCCCTACGCGCACGCTACGCGAACAGCAATCAGCATTCAGCATTCAGCTATTAGCCTATGGGCTACACGCACGCTGCGCGAACAGTACCGTAGCCAACGGCTGACGGCTGACGGCTGAATGCTTACGATTAACCGAAGGCTTACCTCTTTTCTTATTAACAGTTTGCTACTCCTCAAGTAGCGTGCCAATAGCGCATAAGCACCTGAAGTAGCTTGGGCATTAGCTGATAGCTGATAGCTGATAGCTGATAGCTGAACGCTTACAACTGTAATTATCTATTCCAACGTGATGGCTGATTTTTATGGCCAAGGGTATTTTATCTGTAAATCCAGCAACATTTAGAACATTTAATTAAAATTCATTAAACTCTGAATTATGTAAATGTTGAGCAAAGGGAGCAGGGAGCAGGGAGTAGGGAATCGGGAATCGGGAATCGGGCATCGGGAATCGGGCATCGGGCATCGGGCATCGGGAATCGGGCATCGGGAATCGGGAATCGGGAATCGGGAATCGGTAAAAAATTCTGTGTAATTAATGGGTATTAAAATTGCTAGATATTAATATAATTAACTCTAACACAAAACGATATTTTAAGTTATACATTCCTGATGGATTAGCTGATTTTTAATCGCACATTAAATAAAAAAAATACAATTAAAATCTTGAAAATTACAATCGTAATAATTACAATGATTACAGCGTTTTTAATAACTATAAAGTACATAGGTGCGCTCTTACCATTAAGAATTAAATTCTCCACGGGTCGCACCTCACGATTTTTTCCTGTTCCCTATTCCCTGTTCCCTATTCCCTGTTCCCTATTCCCGACTCCCGACTCCCGACTCCCGACTCCCGACTCCCGACTCCCGACTCCCGACTCCCGACTCCCGACTCCCGATTCCCGATTCCCTACTCCCTACTCCCTAAACTTATGACTAATCTAAAAATAGACTACACTCACCTTAAGACCTTATTGATGGAAGTGCAGTGGAAAGCTGCTGATGCGGAAACCAAAAAAATTGTATTATCCATAGCTAAAACCATTAGACAACAGCAGGACGTTACTAAAAAAGAGCAAGAATGGCTTCAAGGGTTAAATTATCTCAGAGAATCCGACCTAATAGACTTTCCCTGCGACGATTTGGTAACACTCAATCATCTTTGGGAGCAGTATAGTCAAGGTCATTTTGGATTTAGAGTACAATCTCAATTGTGGCAGCAAGTTAGTCAAGATTATAATAAATTCGCCGATCTAGTAGGATGGCGCAATGGTGATGCCGATTCTTGGCATTATTATTCTCACTTAACCTTTAGTTTAGACGCTCCTAAAGGTCATTTGCCCGCTGCTATATTTTATGCCGAAGAATCCGCTATTGGTTGGGCAGCAACTATTAAAAATAGATGTGATGAATGCTTGTTATAGAATTAGGGAGTAGGGAGTAGGGAGTAGGGAGTAGGGAGTAGAAAACTATGAAATCTACGATAGCGCTTTTCCTCTAGCATTTATATAGCGTTTATCATAGCGATGAGGTACAAAGGGATCCCCCTAAATCCCCCTTAAAAAGGGGGACTTTGAGGTACACATTATTTTTTCCCTCTTGCCTCTTGCCTCTTGCCTATTGCCTCTTGCCTATTGCCTCTTGCCTCTTGCCTCTTGCCTATTGCCTCTTGCCTCTTGCCTCTTGCCTCTTGCCTATTAACTGCTCCCTGCTCCCTGCTCCCTACTCCCTATTCCCTATTCCCTATTCCCTGTTCCCTTTGCTATAAACTATACTAAAATACTCAATTTTTTCCCTTGTCACCAATCCTAGACCTTCGTAATCTAGAAACACGCTTTTTCACCCCAGCTGGTACTGTCCATGCTGTCAATGGTATTTCCTTCCAGGTCAATCAAGGGGAAACCCTCGGGATAGTTGGTGAGTCAGGTTCTGGTAAAAGTATCACCGCCCTGTCGATTATGGGACTAATCCCCTCTCCGCCTGGAAAGATTACCAATGGTGAGGTCATTTTTGAAGGGCGTGACCTCCAAAAGCTTAGTGAGGGGGAAATGCGGAAAATCCGGGGTAACCGTATCGCTATGATTTTTCAAGACCCCATGACTTCCCTTAACCCAGTACTAAAGGTAGAAAGGCAAATTACTGAAGCGCTACGGTTACACCAAGGAATGACCCGAGAGCAAGGACGATCTAGGGCAATTGAACTCTTAGAATTAGTGGGAATTCCTGGTGCAGCGGAACGGATTAGTAACTATCCCCACCAATTTTCTGGAGGGATGCGCCAGCGAGTCATGATTGCCATGGGATTAGCCTGTAATCCCCAGTTGCTGATTGCGGATGAACCTACCACTGCTTTGGATGTGACCATCCAAGCCCAAATTGTAGAATTAGTCAAGAAACTGCGCCAGGAAATTGGCATGGCCGTGATTTGGATTACCCATGATTTGGCGCTATTGGCGGGATTAGCGGATCGGATTTTAGTGATGTATGCCGGTCAAGTAGTAGAACAAGCATCGGTGATGGAAATCTATAAAAATCCTCGCCATCCCTATACGATTGGTTTACTCAACAGTATTCCCCGTCTGGATGAACAGCGCCAAGAGCGTTTGCAGACCATTGAAGGGTTACCACCAGATTTAACTAATTATCCCCAAGGTTGTCCCTTTGCTGCTCGTTGTCCTTTCGTGATTGATAAATGTTGGCAGAACGATCCCACCTTGGAATTAGTAAGTGTTGACCATGAAGTGGCTTGTTGGGTGAAGCCAGAGTTGAATGGGAGGTAAGCATATGCGCTACGCGCACGCTGCGCGAACAGCAGTCAGCAGTCAGCGGTCAGCTTAAAATAAACCTTCCGTATGATTCCTCCAAGTATTTTAGTGCGGCTTCACGGTCTAACAAAGGAGTTAGCTTAGCCTCATCCATCGCTTGGTTTAGACAATAATCTTCTAATCTTTCTGATAACTCATCTAAAGAAATGTTTTCTTCTGGAAATAACTGTCGCCACACTTCAATTGATTTTAAAATGCTATATATAGAGATATTCATAGTAATAATGTACAGATATTTTTGATCTTATCTGTTCCCTATTCCCTATTCCATAAAATAATAATTGTCTGGGGCATCTTACTGCTTTAACTTTTGCTGAACCAAGGACGGTGTTTTTTCTTGCATATCACGGGCAAATTCTTCATCCTCACGAATCTGTTGCCTGATTTCCTCAAAATGGTCATGATAATAGGCTAAAGCAGCATAGACATCCGCTAGGGTAATAGTAGGGTATTGTGAAACAATTTCATCCGGCGACAATCCTATTCTTTCGTGCCAAATGACAATATCCTCAACCCGAATACGATGACCGGCAATGCGAGGCTTGCCACCACAAACCCCCGGTGTAATTTCAATATGCTTTGATATGACACTACTCATGTTGTATCCTATTTATACACTGGTTTTACAATTATATATAATTTGTCGCAGTTATGAGGTACACTTTTCAACCTCAAACTCCCCCTTTTTA
Organism: Moorena sp. SIO3A2; assembly: GCF_010672265.1. Classification (NCBI taxonomy): domain Bacteria; kingdom Bacillati; phylum Cyanobacteriota; class Cyanophyceae; order Coleofasciculales; family Coleofasciculaceae; genus Moorena; species Moorena sp. SIO3A2. Next base: position 135,593 of record NZ_JAAHHC010000018.1, on the reverse strand, counting down.
AGGGGGATTTAGGGGGATCCATTTGTCCATCATGACTACGATAATTGCTATATATCTAACAATAATATCTAAATTCGACTCGATGCCAAAATCTGGTTAGCAGTTAAACTAAGATTCGGAAAGACTTTGGAAACAAGACCATCATCATTTCGGAATAATTGTTTTTGATACTCATCATCTACCAAAGTGCAAATTGTAATGGTTGGTTGTTTAGGTTTACCAATATAATCTCTACCACCAATGCCCAGATAATCGACAATCCAGTATTCAGGCACACCTAGTATGGCATAATCTTCAACCTTACGAGCATAATCGTTCTGCCAGTTTGTGCTAACAACTTCAACAACAAGCTTGATTGAGGTTCCCAACGTAATCACAGGCTCTTTTTGCCATAATGGTTCATTTACGAGCCGAGTTCTATCTAATACAATCACATCAGGACGAAACGCTGTTTGGGTAGCTAAAAGTTTGATCAGACATCGGTAGGGAATAACATAATCTGGGTATCCTCGGTCAATCTCCACATTTAACTTCCGTCCCACAAACCCTGCTACTTCCTCATGTGGTCCCGTAGGTTCCATGTCAATTAGTTCCCCATCGATTAGTTCATAGCGTTCGTTGTCACCATACTGGGTAATAAACTGATCAACAGTTATAAATGTTGGTAAAGCTTGAAGCATTACAATCGAACTCCTTATCTGTGTCAAATCATGCTGGTAGTGGTAAGCCGGTATTATCAATTCTTAAATCCTAATGGTAAATCGTGGTGGATACAAAATCTATAGCGTTTATTCGATTTATCAGCTACAGTTATCAACCTCAAAGTCCCCCTTTTTAAGGGGGATTTAGGGGGATCGCTGTGGATACAAAATCTATAGCGTTGATTGGATTTATCAGGTACGCTTATCAACCTCAAAGTCCCCCTTTTTAAGGGGGATTTAGGGGGATCGCTGTGGATACAAAATCTATAGCGTTGATTGGATTTATCAGGTACGCTTATCAACCTCAAAGTCCCCCTTTTTAAGGGGGATTTAGGGGGATCGCTTTGTCCCTCATGGTAGAGATAATTGCTATAATTAAGAAAACTTATTTTCTGTAAAATCCAAAGCATCATGACAAAAACTACCTTTTCATAAATATTAGAAGCAGCCGATGAACTGCCCTTAGACGATCAAGAAAATCTAATTAGTATTTTAATAAATCGTCTTCGCGATCGCCGAAGAGCCGAGAGAATTAGAGATGTTAAAGAAGCTCAACAAGAGTTTGCCGAAGGAAAATGTCAACCCGTTACTCCTGAACAGCTGATGCAGGAAATTCGTAAGCATATGCGCTACGCGCACGCTACTTGAGGTGCGGTCAGCTGTCAGCCGTCAGCTTAAAATAAACCTATGCAGGCCTATGGTCACGCTACGCGAACGGGAGAATTTAATAGTTCGAGATTAATGAGAATTGAAAGTCTGGGTAAAAGCCCATTGCGCATAAACTGATAGCTGATAGCTAAATGCTGATAGCTGACGGCTGATAGCTGATAGCTGACGGCTTAATGCTTACCCCTCAACTCATCTTGGCCAAAGATGCCCCTAACCACCCAGAAAAATTCTGCTGCTGCCCATTGGTAGGATTTTTCACTGGCATCACTTGGTAACGACTGGGTTGAGATTTGCGTAATGTAATCGGTAGAGTGACCAATTGATCCTGATGGAATACACTGAACTCGATCACATCACCAGCTTTGTAATCTTTTAAGCGATCGCATAATTGATCCCCATTGACTCGCAACCCATCAATAGCCAGTAACTGATCACCAGCATCCACTCCTGCCACTGCCGCAGGAGAATCCATCTCCACAAACTGGATCCAGTCCTGACCATTGTCAGTTCTCACCTTCACCCCCAAGTAAGGCACAGATTCTTCATCCACAGCCACCACTTGTAAGCCAAAGGGTTTGAGATACTGATTGAAGGGCAATTCCCCAGTACCCTCAATAGTCTTCGAGAAGAAATTACTTAAATCTAGCTCTGCTACCGATTCTATAACCTCTCGCAGTTGTTGGGGAGTAAAGCCAATTTCCTGTTTACCAAACTGCTCCCACATCTTCCTGATCACATCATCAAGAGAACGCTGATTTCCATGGCGCTCCCGGATTAACAAATCCAGCAATAACGACACCATTTCCCCTTTCAAATAATAAGAAATTTGGTTATTATCACTATTCGCATCCCGTCGATAAAGCTTAATCCAGGCATCAAAGCTCGACTCACCCAGTGGCTGCACCTTACGTCCTGGTGTAGTTAAAAAGCGGGTAATTTCTTTACTCAAATTCTCTAACAAGGTCTTAGCATCATAGATACCAGCTCGTTGGGGAATTAATAAGTCATAGTAACTGGTTGTTCCTTCACAAAACCACAACGATGTCGTATAGTTTTCCTTTTCATAGTCAAAGGTTTCTAGGGCTAATGGTCGGATCCGCTTAACATTCCACAAGTGAAAGAACTCATGAGCCACCAGTTGCAAGAAGCGATTGTACTTATCCTTTGCGCGAAAACCAAACCGCGAATAAATTAACGAACAACTATCCTTATGTTCCAGTCCCCCAAAGCCACTACCAGTTAGATACAGCAAGAACAAATAGTGGTCATAAGGTAAACCCCCAAACAGCTCAGCTTCTACCTGGATAATCTTCTTAGTATCCTCAATAATCCGTTGTGGGTCAGCATTCCCCTCTCCCCAGATGGCCAATTGATGGGGTTTGCCCAAAACCTCAAAGTCATAGAGCTTATGATCACCAATTTCAAAGGGACTATCCACTAAGGTATCGAAATCCCTTGCGTTGAAGGTATTAAATTTGCCTGACACTGCTGGTAAGGGTGTCGTCACCCGCCAATTGGGATTAGGTGGCGCGATAGTAACCTGGCAAGGGTGTTGTTCAAATCCTGGGATGAAGAAGAACAGAGCAGCACCATTAAAATAACCGTGGCTAGCATCTAAGTGATTAGTGCGTACCGTTAATTCATTAGCAAAGATACGATAACGCACAGTGATAGCCGAGGCATCACCAGTTTCCACTAGCCAATGATTCTTGGCCAGTTTCCGCCACGGTAAAGACTGGGTAGGATTACCCCTATCCGCAGAGAAATCTTGTAAATGTCGAGCATACTCCCGCACTAAGTAAGAGCCTGGAGTCCAAACTGGCATCTTTAAATCTAACAAAGGGGCTTCCCAGCCTTCCACTTGTAGCGTTACCTCAAACAGATGGGATTGAGGCTGAGGCATAGCGACATGGTAGTGAATAGCTAGGGTACTAGTGGCTGCGCTGCTCCGAAAAATAGTTGTTGCTTCAGTCATTACTCAACTTTAGGGATTACCATTTAGCTCTAAGGGTAGCAATCCTCTGAGCAGATAGCATTTTCATTTGAGATGTAAACATAGAGGAAACAGGGAATCGGGAATCGGGAATCGGGAATCGGGAATCGGGAATCGGGAATCGGGAAGAGTAGGGAAGAGCGCCGATTTTTTGGTGTTATTATCAATCAGCGTTGGGTTTCTGGAATTCAATAAACCGAAAATATTTAAATAATTTGATTTTAAAATAACTAAATAAATTTGATTATTGGTAATTTATATTATTAAAATAATATCTAATCTGATAGACAGCAATAACAACGTTATTTGTTTAAAAATATTCCGTTTTAGATACTTATGATGTCTAGCAATCCGTCTAGGAATTGTGAGAATTTTTGCTCCCGACTCCCGATTCCCGATTCCCGATTCCCGACTCCCTCGGTGCGCTTTCCGTAGGCGAATTAAATTCGCCACGGGTCGCACCGCTCCCGACTCCCGACTCCCTGTTCCCTTTACTAAATCTTAGGTCTTCGACCTGTCCAAAACAATTGATAATTAACTAGGGTAATGTCCATGTCTCCCGACCCTTACAACAGCGGTAGAGAGAGACTTATGACATCCCCCAAGGACCCACCACTAGTTAAACCCAAAGCCCCAGCGCTGATTTTATGGATCTACAGATTATCGAACGAGATGGTAGACGATACCTTCCTACCGAGCAGTTGTCGATGACCGAATGGCCTCGGCTCACCACAAACCAACCTCTACCAACCCTTCCTCTCAAAGTAGATGACCTGTTTTTAATCACAGATACCCTAGGGAATATTTCGGGGAACTTAGAAAACGAAAATAATAGCACAACCGGGTTATTTTGTCAAGATACCCGCTTTCTCTCTCGCTTAGAGTTACAAATTGAAGGGCAACTGCCCATTCCCCTGAGTAGCAGTGCTGAGGAAGGATTTGTCCTATCGGTGATGTGTTGCAATCCCCGTTCACCTAATCTTCCCCCAAAAACCCTAGGCATTCAGCGGCAGCTAGCCCTCCATGGTGGCTTATGGGAAGAAATTGTAATCACCAATTACGACACTCAACCCCTTAGCTTCAGCGTCAGCCTCAGTTTTGATGCCGATTTTAAAGACTGGTTTGAAGTCAGGGGTCATCAGCGACAGCAGCGGGGAACTCTGCTGCATTTACTACCGCCTGATATCGATTTAGAGACGCTGTTAACCCTAAGTGAGTTCAACACCGATACCATCAACCTAGCTTACCAGGGACTGGATAACTCCCTGATTGAATCTCAGATCGACTTTACTCACCGTCTCCCAGACACCTACAAAGGGAACACAGGGGTTTGGGACTTGTGCCTCAAGCCTGGCGCTACTGAAACCTTAGGCTATCGACTGGAACTGCTCACCCACAAAGCGCGAATCACTACAGCTAAAATTCCAGCCACCCTTGAACAAGCTAAGACCGCTAACTTACTCCAAAACCAGGAATGGTATAAACGGGTAACTCACATTAGCTGCGATAATGAAACCCTTAACCAAGTGATTTCTCGGGCAATACGAGACATCTTTTTACTAAGGCAGACTATTAATGGCTGCACAGTTCTTTCCGCAGGAGTACCTCGGTTTTCCACCTTGTTTGGCCGAGATTCCATAATTGCTGCCTCACAAACCTTAATTCTTGACCCTACCATCCCCAAAGGGACTCTGGAAATTTTAGCCCAGTACCAAGGCCAAGAGGATAACCCATTGCGGGATGAGCAACCGGGTAAGATTTTGCATGAACTCCGGGTTGGGGAATTGGCTCGCTGTCGGGAAATTCCTCACACTCCCTACTACGGTACAGTTGATGCTACCCCACTCTGGCTGATGCTCTATGCCGATTACTATGCTTGGACCAATGACACAACTACCCGAGACCAGCTCTGGCCCCATGCTTTGGCGGCCATGGATTGGATTGATCGTCAATCTCAGCAAAACGGCTATCTCTGTTATCAGCGCCAGTCCAAAAAAGGTTTGCGTAATCAAGGGTGGAAGGATTCCGGTGATTCCATGGTCACTCGTGATGGTTCCCTAGCAACGGGAGCGATCGCATTATGCGAAGTCCAAGCTTATGTCTATGGTGCTAAAACTAGACTCAGCCATCTGGCCAGGATCAAGCAGCGAATTGATTTAGCCGAGCGTTGGGAAAACCAAGCCAAGGAACTCAAGCAACGCTTCAACCAGGATTTTTGGCTAGAGGACCTAGACTTCTGTGCCTTAGCACTAGATGGACAAGGAAAACTCGTAGATAGCATAACCTCCAATCCTGGTCATTGCTTGTCTTTGGGCATTTTTACCCCAGAAAAAGCAGCTAGTGTAGCAAAGCGACTGTTAGCACCAGATATGTTCAATGGTTGGGGGATTCGTACCCTTAGTAATCAATCCGCCGCTTACAACCCGATCAGCTATCACGTGGGATCAGTCTGGCCCCACGAAAATTCCTTGATTGCGGTAGGATTGCGTACGCTAAATCAAGTCGATCAAGCCTTAAAAATTGCCCAAGGCATGATTGACATGACAGTTGAGCAACCCTACTATCGTCCTCCAGAACTATTCTCTGGTTACCAGCGCACTTCCAACAGCTCTCCGGTAAAGTATCCAGGAGCCTGTCCTCTCCAAGCCTGGGCAACTGGCAGCATTTTCCAACTGCTGCAAATGATGGTGAATTTGCGACCGGATGCTCCAGGAAAAAATTTACGTATTTTCCGACCAACTTTACCAAATTTTATCAATCAACTCTTAGTTCGTAACTTGCGGATTGGCTCAACGGTGCTAGACTTGCAATTGGAACGATCTGATACAACCACCACCTGTAAAGTGGTCAAAAATTCCGGTAACCTCACGGTTGTGATCCAAAGCTCCAGTTAATGGCAAAGGGAAAGGACAAAGCATAGGGCTATAAATTTGTCCGGCGTGACAGTGGTAAGGCTTTCATAGAATTGACCCTGACCACTAAGCGCTGATCTCCCACGCACTGCCTTTATACTTGCCCAGTTATGATGATCGGCAAGCTGTCTTGACCATTAGTGCGTGGGAGTTGAAACCTATTGTTCAGGGTGTTTGAGTGTAGGTTATTTATCCTGCTGAAATTTTAATCAAAATTAAAAGCTTAATTGTTTCCATGTATTTTCCAACTGCCTTGTCGATCTAGGGGAATCATGTAAATATGGCGGTTGCTTACTTAAAGCTTGGCACACCCCGCCCTAATTCCAATCAAGATAGTGGGGTAAGCTATTGCCCCACTGCCAGAAGATCCCAAGGAGTGAGCCAATCTCCCACGACAATCCTACTCCCTGCTAGCCAAGGGCTAGAGCGGGAGTAGGTTACAGACCCACCATGGACAAGACACGCTAAGTTACTATGTCTAGTTTGTTACGAGCTGTTCTCCAAAGTAACGAGAAAGCCGATTTGCGTCAGTTTATCAGTCAACTGCGATCTGAACAAGAGCGGTACTTTCTAAGGAATCAGATTCTGCAAGCGTTTGATAATTACTGCACTACTCATGACAAGCCTGCTTACTTTAAAAGAACTTCCTCTATCGCCGAACTACTGAACTATACCCACGAAATTATTCTGGAAGAGAAAAACCTTTGGCTTCTCTTGCGGACAAGGGTTGCTTCTCAAGAAATCTATCGGCTAGCAGCGGATTTGACCAGTTTTGAACCAATGCCAGTGGAGGAGTTACTGAGCTTACGCGATCGCTGGGTTAAGCGCTACTTCCCAGAAAAAGGGGGTCTGCTAGAAATTGATGTTGGTCCGTTTTACAAAAATACTCCTACAATTCGTGACCCGAGAAAGATTGGCAATGGGCTGGAGTTTCTTAACCGTTACCTATCTAGCCAATTATTTGCTGACTCTGAGCAGTGGCTAGAGGAGCTGTTGAAAAACTTACAAGCGCACCACTACGACCACACACCATTACTGCTCAATAACCGGATTGACTCAACTACTCAACTCTTTGAAAAGCTTAAGGAAGCACTAACATTAGTGGGAGAGCTACCAGCTCACACCCCCTATGAAAAGTTTCGCTTCGAGCTTCAAGTTCTCGGTTTTGAAGCAGGTTGGGGTAACACTGCTGGTCGAGTGCGCGAAACCCTAGAACTGCTTGAGCGGTTAATGGACGCTCCTGATCATGCAGTCCTCGAAGCCTTTATTTCTCGTATTCCCCTAATCTTTCGGGTTGTTCTGGTTTCCGTTCATGGCTGGGTTGGTCAAGAAGGAGTCTTGGGTCTTCCCGACACCGCTGGTCAAGTGGCATACGTCATCGACCAAGCCCGTAGCCTGGAACAAACAATCCAAAACAATATTAAACTCTCAGGTCTTGACGTTCTGGGGGTCGAACCAAAGGTGATCGTTCTGACTCGCCTAATTCCCAACTGTGAAGGTACCCAGTGCAATCTACGCCTAGAAAAAATCCAAGGCACCAGCAACGGTTGGATTTTACGGGTTCCTTTCCAGGAATTTAACCCAAAAGTCACTCAAAACTGGATTTCCAAATTTGAGATCTGGCCCTATCTCGAATCCTTTGCCTTAGATTCAGAAAAAGCGCTGCTAGAAGAATTCCAGGGTAGTCCAGACTTAATTATCGGAAACTATTCCGATGGAAGTTTAGTTGCGTTTCTGCTGGCGAGACGCCTAAACGCTATCCATGGCAGTATTGCCCACACCATGGAAAAGCCTAAATATCTGTTTAGTGACCTCTACTGGAAAGACTTTGAGTCCCAATACAACTTCTCCATACAATTCACCGCTGATTTAATTGCGATGAATTCAGCGGATTTCATTCTGACCAGTACCTATGAGGAGCTTGTGGGAACACCAGAGAGTGTAGGCTACTACGAGTCTTACAAGTGTTTCAGTATGCCCGAACTGTATCATGTGGTGAATGGGATTGAGTTATTCAGCCCCAAATTTAATGTGGTACCACCAGGGGTCAACGAAAACATTTTCTTTCCCTACACCCAGACATCAGACCGGATTGCCCACGACAGTGAACGGGTTAAAGACTTGCTGTTGAGCAAGGAAGACCCCGAAATTGTCGGCTATCTCAACAGTCCTAACCAGCGCCCGATTCTGAGTATTGCGCCCCTAACCTCAATCAAAAATCTGAGTGGCTTAGTGGAATGCTTTGCCAGTTCAAAAGAACTTCAGCAAAAGTGCAACCTAATTTTAATTACTAGCCATGTCAGGGTTGAGGACGCCACTGATCCAGAAGAGAAAGGGGAAATCGAGAAGCTTAACCAGCTAATTAAGCAATACAATCTTCATGGCAAAATTCGATGGATCGGACTACGTCTGACCACCCCTGATATCGGTGAATCCTACCGAGTGATTGCTGATTTGGGGGGATTTTTAGTCCATCCTGCTCGCTTTGAAGCCTTTGGTCTAACGGTTTTAGAAGCCATGATCTCCGGTTTACCAACATTTGCTACTCAATTTGGTGGACCATCAGAGATTATTCAAAACGGCGATAATGGGTTTCTCATTAATCCCACAGACTTGCAAGATACTGCCGAAAAAATTCAGCAATTTATTTCAAAGTGCGAACACACCCCTGACTACTGGCAGAAAATTTCTCAAGCAGGTATCAAGCGAGTTCGGGATAAATACAATTGGCAGTTGCATACCAAACAGCTGCTCTCACTCGCAAAAATTTACGGATTCTGGAGCGAAACCTCTAAAGAAAGCCGAGAAGCTCTGCTGCGCTACCTAGAAGCTTTGTTCTATCTGATTTACAAACCCAGAGCGACAAACTTACTAGCCAAGCATAGGTCGCGTTAATCAGAGATTATGGGCTATAAAAAAGTGAGGAGGGGGAGCAGAAAGCATCACAACTGAATGGTTGAGCTGACTGTTTCTAAAGTAATGCTTAAAAGCCTTCAAATTCTACTGATTTTAAGCTAATAAGAACTCACTCTTAGTTAATTCCCTGGTAATTTCCGGTTAATCGGGAATTTACTAGCTAAGATGCACCACGATGGACATTAGTCCGCTCGTTGTAATGGTTACGACAGCTACGAATGACCGCCAGTTCGTAGCCCTGCCGCTAGTAGTTAAGGTGAGGGAAAAATCTGCTGCTAGCCCAACCAGCCTTTACAACCAACATTGCCCTTCGCGGAAGCGGGACTAAGTCCGACAAACTTTACTCCCGATCTCAGTTGCACAAAACCCGTGCAATCATGGAGGCTGATTCTAGAAATTACTAGTTATAGAAATTACTAGTTATTAAGCCTCCTATCGTTAACTGACCTAAACTCATCGTCCGATGTCGGCTACCAACAGCTAACCAAAGATTTGTTGATGTGTCAGTTAATGCGGAAATCGCATAATTATTAGTGAATTCACTAATTATGGGCAATTTGCCTGAGCCAATAACTATTTCAATTAATTGCTAGTAGCCTTCCCTTGACAGCAGGGGTTTAGATTGTCGGGTATGGGGTATGGGGAAAATCTGGTGTTAGTGATCCGAGTTTCAAGGGTGGCGTTGTGCCATCTTCTGTTCACACCCCCATCAGCTCTCTCTCCCACTCCCTAAACCCTACACCCTATACCCCACAAGGGAAGGGAAGCGTTTGACCTCACTCAAGGAACCACCCACCACAGCAACACTAACGACTAACTATGGATGCCAAAGTATCGTCCCCATCTAGCTCTAACCACATCTACAGCGACTGGACAGTAACTGAGACCAAATTTGATCCGACTCAATTGCACTACAAGGAAACCGTTTTTACCCTTGGGAATGGTTACCTCAGTACCCGAGGTAGCTTTGAGGAAGGGTATCACGGTGCATGGCCAATGACATTGATTAATGGTGTCTACGACGATGTGCCAGTTGTCTATACTGAACTGGCTAATTGTCCTGATTGGCTACCTATAGTGATAGTTGTAGAAGGTGAACGCTTTCGTCTTGATCAAGGCGAGATCTTGCACTACGAACGTCAACTTGACCTGCATCGAGGCAAGCTAACTCGTGATGTGCGTTGGCGTAGTCCTGGTGGTAAGACTATCGATATCCATGTCGAGCGTTTTGCCAGTATGGCTGATGACCATCTGTTAGCCCTTCGCTGTCAAATCACTCCGGTGGATTTCGATGGCGCCATCGAAATTCAAGCCAGCATCAATGGCTACCCAGATAACCAAGGGGTGCTCCACTGGGAATGGTTGAAACAGGGTCAGATTTCAACGGGAACTAACCAGACATCAGAAGGAGGTATCTGGTTACACGTTCGCACCCGTCATACGGCTATCGAACTGGGTATGGCTTCCCGAGTCAGTGTAAGTGGTGTTGATGATGCCCAAATACAGCTAAAGGGTTGTGAAGGTCACCCCACCTTAGCCACTAGCTTACACGTGCGCTCAGGACAGCTAGTGACCCTGGATAAAGTAATTAGTGTGTTCACATCCCGGGACACCGAAAACCCAGAAAAGGTAGCCCAGGAACACCTGGTCAACCAACCAGATTATCTAACCCTATTCTCTCGACATGAGGCAGCTTGGGATAAGATTTGGCAAGATAGTGATGTTGTCATTGAAGGGGACATCAACGCTCAGATTGCTATACGCTACAATATGTTCCAACTGTTCATTAGTGCTCCTCGTCATGATGACCGGGTGAATATTCCCGCTAAAACCCTTTCTGGTTTTGGCTATCGGGGTCACGTTTTCTGGGACACAGAAATTTTTATGCTGCCGCTGATGATATTAACTCAGCCCCAGATTGCCAAGAATTTGCTGACCTACCGTTACCATACTTTACCTGGGGCAAGGCGTAAAGCTAAGCTTCAGGGCTATCCGGGAGCCGTTTACGCCTGGGAAAGTGCTGACACCGGCGACGAAGTAACCCCTCGCTGGGTTCTCTCTGCTGAGAAGGATGGAGACCCGATCCGAATTTGGTGTGGCGATCGCGAACTCCACATCACTACTGATGTAGTCTATGGTATCTGGAAATATTGGCAGGCTACTGGTGATGATGACTGGGTGGTGCGTTACGGTGCTGAGATTATCCTAGATACAGCGGTATTCTGGGGAACTCGGGTTGAGTGGAATGGTAAACGGGAACGCTATGAACTGCGGGATGTGATTGGTCCGGATGAATACCACGAAGGGGTAGACAACAATGCCTTCACCAACCGCATGGTTCAATGGCACCTAGAGACTGCTCAGTTCGTCCTAGACTGGTTGCGTCGGGAACATCCACAGAAAGCTAAAGAACTGGAAGAAACACTGGAGCTAACCCCAAGCCGAGTTAGTCTGTGGTCTGAAATTATCCGTCGGATGTGGATACCCTATGACCATGAAAGGGACTTAATCGAACAGTGTGAGGGGTTCTTCCAAATTGAAGACATCAACCTCCAAGATTACGAGCCACGTACCCGTTCCATGCAGGCTATCCTTGGCATTGAGGGAGCAAGTAAAAAGCAAGTGCTCAAGCAGCCAGATGTCTTGATGTTGCTATACCTGATGCGGGAGCAGTACGGCGTAACCTCTGAGCCAGAGAAATACCGGGAAATTTTGCAACGAAGTTGGGACTACTATTCTCCTCGCACCGATCACACCTATGGTTCGTCCCTCGGTCCTGCGGTTCACGCCATCCTCGGCTGTGAATTAGGAAAGACAGAGGAAGCTTATGTACACTTTATGCGGGCAGCGATGGTAGACCTCGAAAATGTGCGGCGTAACGCTCATGAAGGAATTCATGGTGCTTCCGGTGGTGGTGTATGGCAAGCTATAATCTTTGGATGCGCTGGGATCAAGTTCACAGACAATGGACCTGTTGCTATTCCCCACTTCCTACCGGGCTGGACACGTCTCAAGTTTAAGCTGCAATGGCGTGGAAAGAAGTACGAGTTTGATCTCAATCCAGAAACCAGTACTCAAACAGCACAATCTGAGGCTACCATCTCCCCAAGTTCTCGACCCCCCGGCTCTCCAGCTCAAATCCAGGGTGTGATTTTTGACTTAGATGGCGTAATCACCGATACCGCAGAATATCATTACCAAGCTTGGCAAAAACTAGCCGATGAAGAGGGTATTCCCTTTAATCGCGAGGCCAACGAAGCACTGCGGGGTCTTTCACGTCGAGAGTCCCTGATGGAACTTTTGAACGGTCGCTCAGCCACAGAAGACCAACTCCAAGAGATGATGGATCGCAAAAATAAGTACTATCTGGAATTGATCAAGAACATCTCTAAGGCTGACTTACTACCTGGAGCTCTAGAGTTACTGATTGAACTCAAGGAAGCTGGTATCAAAGTAGCGATTGGCTCCGGTAGCAAAAATGCCAAGGAAGTTATGGAACGATTGGGTATTAGCGATCGCATTGATTCAATTTCTGACGGCTACAGTGTGACCCGCTCTAAGCCAGCACCAGATCTGTTCTTGCACGCAGCACAGCAGTTGGGATTGGAACCCGCTTATTGTGTAGTAGTAGAAGATGCCGGATCTGGTGTCGAAGCCGCTCTAGCTGCTGGTATGTGGGCTGTAGGACTTGGTCCAGTTGAACGAGTTGGAGCAGCCCACCTGGTGTTACCCAGTCTCGAAGGCATACACTGGAGCAACCTCCACAAACAATTAGCAGGAAATCGTTTAATTCCTTGTTAGGGTATGCATTAACTAACTATTTGGAACTAAATTGGCTGGGTGAAGTCTAATTCACCCAGCCATATTTTTGTGGGTTTTGTCCTGAGTACTGAGTAGCGAGTGCTGCTTAATATAAATCAGTTCCTGTCATTTCTTATTCAGAAATCAATGAACTTGGCAACTCAGGACTTTTCTATTTAATTTTTATGTTTAGAGTGAATTACCACCATTGCTTCCCACCTATAGGTAGACTAGTGGATCTAGTAGTGACCTGCTTTGCAGGGATTTTTCCTTAACTAGATTGAACTAGATTATTTCAAAACGTAGATGGTTTTTCCTACTGGGTTTCACTTTTTGATACTAACAGATTAACCGCACTGAAAAGTGCAGTGGTGGGCTACATTTTCCCCATGAATGTGGGGAGTTTTGCCTCCCGATTTCCTATAATTATCTGGACAAAGCGTTAAGCAATATCAAAACGATTAGACTGCACTGACAGGGGCTGAGGTTGTGCCATTAGCTGACATATGCTGTTCGATCACTTTCTGAAAAGCCGCTTCATAGCCATCAACCATCTTGGGAACGCTGAAAGTCTCTTCCACATACTTACGGCACTCTTCCCGAGACAGTTTAAGAGCCTCTGGAATGGCAGCGTTTATATCCTCAACATTGGCACAGATTATGCCAGTTCTCTTGTCGGCCACCACTTCCGGTACAGAGCCAAAGTTCGTGGCAATCACTGGAGTCCCAACACACATTGACTCAATCATCACCAAACCAAAAGGTTCGGGCCAGGTAATCGGAAAGACGGTCAGGCTGGCTTTGGATAATAATTCCACCTTCTCTTCGTGGCTGACTTCACCCAAGTATTGAATTTGTTTACCGTCGATTTCCGGAGCAATTTCTTGTTCGAAGAATTCCCGGTCAACTACATCAACCTTGCCCGCCATTTTCAAGTTCCAGCCAGTTTCACGGGCAATTCTGATCGCATGATGAGGTCCTTTCTCCTTTGACAAACGACCCAAAAACCCTAAGTAGGGGGGGTCATCGGCTGGTTTTGGATTGAACGGATAATCCTCTATTTTAACACCATTGTAAACGGTGGCAACGTAATTCATCTCTGGTCCGGATGACCGCTGATGATTACTGATGCTAATATGGGGTATGTGGCTGTATCGCGCATAAGCCTTGCTAATATCATGGCCGAAGCGACCATGCATGGTATGAACCACAGGGGTCTTGTACATGTCAATCACCGGAAAGGTAATCATCCCTGTGTGAAAGTGAATTAGGTCAAACTCATCAGCCACCTCGCCAATCTGAGCCAGTTGCAGTAGTTCGTAAACTATTGGTGCCTCTACGGAGGGGTCAAGGCGCAAAGCCTGAGGAGCCACAGACTTTAGTTTAGCCTTAGTGATGGAATCTCCAGACGCAAATAGGGTGACATCGTGACCGCGACGAACTAATTCATCAGTGAGTTGGCTCACAACTAGTTCGATCCCACCATAGCCTGGTGGGGGAACTCTCTCCCATAAGGGGGAAACTTGAGCTATCCGCATATCTATAGTCCTCCAAAAATCTTCTAAATTGGCTTGATTGAGAGCTAGTAAAACTTAAGACGGTGCTCTGATCACAAATAAAAACCGATTCTGCTATCTTACAGAAAGTTTTTAGCTTTTGGGAAGAAGCTAGACCTAATCTATCTACATTCCCCGGGAGTAAGTCAGCACCCTACAGGTGTAGGCAGGTTAATTAATTTAAGTTTTATTTAACTTTATGAAGAAATATTAGCTTATGATAAGTAATCTATCAAGCCCGATGTTGGTAAATTCAGCCAAATCTCCTAAACCTAAGAGGCTAACAACCCACTTGAAAAGTAGACAGGGTGTCGAGTGTAGGGTGACAAGCCTGTAGGGTGAACCAGTGTGGGTCAAGCCGGTATGGGGTGTAGGAAGAGGATTTAGTGAGTCAGGGTAATGGCGATTAGCCGTTCGGGGGGTGGCGTCAGCCCCATCGCAAAATCCTCAAAATTCGTCATTTTTTAGCACTACACAATGTAGTGAGTATTGAGTAGTGAGGAATGTGGGTTTTACGAACTTTAGTCCCACAGCCCACGCCTCCCTTGTGGCGCAGGTAGTACCTAGAGCTAATCTTGCCTCATGAGCTACCTCGTCTGACAAGCTGAGTTAGCTGCTTGATATTCATCAAGCGCATAGTCTGCTGCTCCGGGTCAGCCTTAATCCAGCCCTTACTCTCCAGCTTTTTCATAATTTTGGTAGTATCCTCTACACTGATATCTGTGATGTCAGCTAAGTCTTGATAGCAAATGTTATAGATTTCTGTGCCTTTTTCAGTGATTTCACCGTAATTTTCTGCCAAACCAACTAGAGTATTGACTAAATTAACCGCTGGAGGCTGATACCGATTTTGTAACCGGACATTGCTCTGACGTAACCGCCGCACCATCAGTTGTAACATGCGATGGTGCAACTGGGGATCTTTAAACAGAGTTTGAATAAAGCGTTGCGCAGAAATGGTCAGTAGTCGCACGTTCGACATGGCAACGATATCGGTGGAGCGGGGAGATTCATCAAGAATTGCCATTTCACCAAAAAAGTCACCCCGACCCAAAATTGCCAGTGTGACATCGTTTTCACCGCGTAAGTGTCGCACTTTAACCCAGCCGGAGACAATAAAGTAAACAGCATTACCCCAAGCATCTTCCATGATGATAGCTCGGTCGGTTGGGTACTCATGCTCCACCGCAATGGATTCAAACCATTCTAAGGTTTTTGGGCTAGCTGTATTAAATAGTGGGAAAAGGTCACTATAAGCTTTAGTCTGCATTAGGGTTCTTTAAGCTGAGATTGAAAGTAATGATACACACGCTTTGACGATCTGGAACTGCTTGGAAACTTCCTAGCGTAGCAGTGATGGTGGTTAACCACATTCTATTAAACCAACTCTATTAAACTAACAGGTAAAGGTGAATACTGATGATACTATCAGCTATGGACTGTTGAGTGTTATCGTTCACCAGTTACGTAGATAATTTAATTCAACCCTCCCCCACTAAGCTGTCGCCCATTTAAATTTAATAGTTTAGTGGCTGAACCCCTTTGTTGGTAACGAGTGATTTTTAAAATTACATGGGAACTTAAATCTTTGATTGTAGTAGGAGAGTCTTTTTTTTCTAGAGTATGAACCTATGCACTACCAGCAGGTAGTTAGAGCATCCCGAACGTAAAACCCTCTATCAGTTAATTCTGCGACCCAAACAAGTTTACTACCTTTAACCCTAGCTATTCCCATTGTTTTAACCCCAGGTTCAATTTGAAAGTGCATCTATAATAGCAGCAGCCCATCTCAGACCATAATGAAATAGCCCTGTAATAACGGTTACTTTTTTTTAAATATTCAGGTTTTGACGTATTTTTTGCCGTTTCATGAATCCTTTTTTAAGCGATGCAGCGCGGTCTTGGGGAGCCAGTGCGGTCTTGGGGGTTCCCCCCGGAGACGAAACCTGATTACGTTGAGCCTTTATGGTTGGTAGGTTATGCAAAAAAGGGTTAAAACTTGAGGCGCGACCCCGTAATTTAATTCTTCAAGCGGAAAGCGCGCCTCCATTGATTAAGGCGAGCCTGTCTTACGGTAACTATCGCCAAAGGCGACGCTTGGCCGTAGGCCACGCCAAAGGCGAACGCGAACAAACCATGAGCAACTGGCGTGGTTTCCCCCATGAGCGACTGCATCAAGACAAGGATATTAACCCGTTAATTCACATTTAAAATAAAGAGCAGTTTTTATTTAAAAGTCACTAAAATAACCAAAGGGTTTAGGAAGGTACTGTATTTTAAAATCCTGACTAAGCGGATTTTTTTAAACTTGTGGATCAGAATCTAAATTACAAACATCAGTTTTCAGGGATTTAATAGTCAATTATTTCTGAGTTTTTGTTTCCCTAATGGTATCGACCTTACCATTACTATTTCAGTATATCCGATACACACTGAGAGTGTTAAGATATAAGGAAAAAAAATTAATTGTGTCTTGGCTTACCCTTCCTAACTATGCATAGAGTAGCAGAGGAATTACCTCGACCACTTCTTGTTAAAGAAGCTGACGGCCAACAAATTCACACGGACTTTAACTACCGTCCACTAACCTCTATTGAAACACAGTTTCCCTGGTCCGAATCTGACTCTGGTGAGCCTGAGCAATTCTCTGTTTCCTAATTTGGGCAATGGCTTTGACTAGTCTAAAAGGATTAATACCGTGTTCGTTAGCATAGCGTAAGATATCTTGCAGCTCTTCTTCGGTAAAATTAACAGTTGGCTGAGAGTGGGTAGATGGCTGATTTTTGCTATTTTGAGTCATAATCCTGGTGTGCCAATAGGTTGAAGGTTGTAGATGTATCCCTGACTTGCCATAACAGTTGCTTGAAAGATTTTGAACTGAGGTTGTCAGATGGCTGCTCATGGGCAGCTATACCCATTGAGCGGTCAGCTTAAGGGCTACTTTCCTGGGTAAACAGCTATTAGCTCGTTAGCTGTACGGAGATCAGAGCTTAAGTTCAATAGCTAAACCAAAAGCTAAGTTTATACCCAAAGTAAGTATAAGCGTGCAAATGCTCAAGCAATTTGAGATGATTGACTTTAAGTTTGTAATACGGTTTCGATATTCCTTGATAGTTTGGCTTGGATTAGATCGTTTCCCATACTCAGCTGTTAATGACTAACCACTAACGACTAAACTAATGACTATAATCCTAACGAACGATGATGGGATAGATGCTCCCGGAATTAAAGCACTAGAGCAAGCGGTCAACGGTAACGGTAATTTTGTAATTATCGCTCCGGTGGAGCATCATTCAGGCTGTGGCCATCAGGTGACTACATATAAACCGATTCACGTCCAACGTCGGTCAGACTATGAGTATGCAGTCTCTAGTACCCCAGCGGATTGTACTCGCCTTGCAATATCACATATTATACCAGAGGTAAAGTGGGTTCTGTCAGGTATTAATGCTGGCGGTAACTTGGGGGTTGATGTTTACATTTCTGGTACAGTGGCGGCGGTTAGGGAAGCGGCGATACAGGGAATACCAGGTATTGCGATTTCCCAATGGATTAAAAAACCTTGGGTGATTAATTGGGAGGTGGCCAGTCGTTTGACAGCTAGGGTGTTGGCGGATTTGTTGAATCGTCCGATTTCTGCTGGTACTTACTGGAATGTGAATTTACCTCACTTGGAACCGGGTTCACCTGAGCCAGAGGTGGTATTTTGTGAACCGAGTACTCAACCGTTACCGATAAAGTATCGTGTGGACGGGGATCACTACTATTATGAGGGGGAGTATAACAAACGCGATCGCGCTCCTGGTACTGATGTGGATGTGTGTTTTTCGGGTAATATTGCTGTGACTCAGTTGCGACTTTAAGGCATCAGGACTTACCCAAAACTGGGCACCAAACGCCCTTAGGTAGTAGGGTGCCCCTACTAGTAGAGTAACTCTCCAAGTCCTGGCAATGCTATTGGTGGTTTGGTTTGGAACCACCAAGGCACAAAGGTAAGCATTCAGTGGTCAGTGGTCAGTGGTCAGTGGTCAGCCGTCAGCGGTCAGTGGTCAGCCGTCAGCCGTCAGCCGTCAGCTTATTTTATTCAAAAGCTGTTCGGTGTAGCTTGGCCAATGGCTGATAGCTGATACGCGACACGCTGATACGCGACACGCTGATACGCGACACGCTGATAGCTGAATACTTACGCACAAAGTACGCGAAGAGGGAATTAATCCATAGCGTGAATCAAAGTTTTTAGTAATTAGTTACCATGCGAATTTTAATCATGGGTGGTACCCGGTTTGTTGGGGTTTATTTAACCAAGGTTTTGGTGGAGATGGGCCATGAGGTGGTGCTGTTCAATCGGGGAAATAAGCCAGCGCCACTGCCAGGAGTCCAACAGATTCATGGCGATCGCAAGGATCCCAATCAGCTCAAGGAAATGTTATCGTCTCAAGAGTTTGATGGAATTTTCGATAATAATGCTCGGGAGTTGAGTGATACTCAACCGTTAGTGGAAATTTTTAAAGACCGGGTGCAGCATTTTGTGTATATGAGTTCCGCTGGGGTGTATTTGAAGTCGGAGCAGTTACCCCATCTCGAAGGAGATCCAGTTGATCCCAATTCTCGCCACAAGGGTAAACATCATACTGAGGCTTACCTACAAGAACTTGGGGTGCCATTTACGGCGATTCGTCCAACTTATATCTATGGTCCCCAAAATTATAATGATGTTGAAGCTTGGTTTTTTGACCGGATTGTTCGCGATCGCACCATTCCCATCCCTGGTAATGGCATGCACATTACTCAGTTAGGTCATTGTCAGGACTTGGCGAGGGCAATGGCGGCAGTATTGGGGAATCCGGAAGCGATTGGGAAAATTTACAATGTGTCCGGGGAACGCTATGTCACCTTTGATGGTTTAGCACGAACCTGTGCTATGGCCTGTGGTAAGTCGGCTTCAGAGGTCAAGCTCGTGCATTATGACCCCAAGCAGTTTGATTTTGGTAAGCGCAAGGCTTTCCCATTTCGATTACAGCACTTTTTTGCTGATATCCATAAGGCTAAGACGGAACTTAACTGGCAACCGGAGTATGATTTGCTTTCGGGACTGAAGGATTCCTTTGAGAATGATTATCTGGCTTCAGGTCGGGATCAAGCTGACGTGGATTTTGCCGTTGATGACCAGATATTAGCGGGTAACAGGTAAACTAAACCAGAGATTAAGGTTAGGACGACCGATAGCCAGAAAAGGACAAGGGATGGGATGATCCAGGTGTCGGGAGTTGGAGCAATTAAAAGTGCGATCGCACTAATTTGGCTGACGGTTTTGAGTTTACCCCAGATATTGGCTCCCTGTATGCTAGCGCTACCGGATAACTTGGGGTTAACTCGCCAACCTGCGATCGCTAACTCCCGTGCCAAAATCAAACAGACTCCCCAAGCGGGTACCTGACCTAGCTCAATTAATGCTAGTAGGGGCGCTAGTACCAAAAATTTATCCACTAACGGGTCAAGGAATTTGCCTAAATCAGTAATTTGGTTCAGTTTACGAGCTAGATAACCATCTAACCAATCCGTTCCAGCAGCAAGGAGAAAAATCCCTAAACTAATCCAGCGGCTTTGGTCAGTTGGGTGATTCAGGAAGTATAGGATAAAGGGCAACCCCAGTAAGCGGGAAAAGGTAATCCAGTTAGGCAGAGTCATTCTGGTAATCGGTAATCGGTAATCGGTAATTGGTAATTGGTTACTGACCATATTAATTTTAGGGGCACACGCTGTGCCCCCTTAAGCATTTCGTCTATGGAAGTGAGAACCGACAGAGGAGAGGGAATAAATTTAGTATGTACCTCATCAAACTGAGAACCGCTATAATTCCTCTTCCTCGTTTCCGATTGCCTATTACTGAATTCCCGAAGACATCTAATCAAGCATTGCTGGTTCAAGCACGATCAAATTGCCCTGGTCATCAACTGTGATCGGCACAGGTTCGCTGATATCCCCGAGAAAGCTCTCGTCTAGAGCGAAATTACGCCATGACATAAAGTACCAGATCTGATCAGGACCTTGTACCAGTTTCCCGGAATAGAGCCGCTTCACTGAATCAACCCAGAGTGCCATTGGCGCAGAAAATGGTCCTAAAGGATGATCAGCAACCATGTAAAAGGTCCCCGTGAGGTTACTATCAACAAATTCTCCTGGGGGGATTGAGAAGAGCAGATAGTAGCGCCCCTGGATAAGAACCACTTGCGGACATTCCATAGTCCCGAACGTCATAGGCTCAGTTAATGGTGGCAATACTTGCCAATCAATCAGGTTTTGTGAAGTGGCATGAGCAATCACGCCCCGACTTTCGGCAGGACCATAGTTAACGCGACCAGTAATTAAGGCATGAAATTCCCCTGTTTCTGGATCCTGAAACACCCAAGGATCGCGCCAGGCTTCATCGAACCAAAGGTTTTTCTCAGGGTGCTGGAGATCATACTTCTCGTAGTAGCGACTATCAGCCTCGATCACCGGGTTTTTCGGATGTTTTTCCCAGTGGATTAAATCTTTGGAGGTCGCAAGGCTGATGCGTTGGATTTTTCCTTGCTCTTTGCGCTCAGTGCTGGTGTATAGGAGATACCACAGACCATCATGACGAATTACGGAGCCAGTCCAATTAGTGTACTCATCCACGTCACCATAAGCTTCAGGCTTCATAGCATCTGGTAGAATCTGCCAGTGCCGTAAATCCTGAGAAACAGCGTGACCAAATGAAACATGCCAATGTCGGTCTTCTGGATCCGGTAAATCCTTAGAAGCTTGCAAGTAAAATAAGTGATAGTCGGAAATATCTTGAGCTAGCCAGAAGTCCCAGATCCATTTATCTGGGATTTGTAAACTGTGATTAGGAAGCATGAGTTACCTGCTTTTGTGTAAGAGTATTCGTTAGTGAATAACTGTGACTAACTCCCTAGAACAGTTAGCCTCTTTACTAAGGCGTCAACTAGAGAGTAGAAAGTAATAATTCGGTAGTAGGGTAAGGTAAGGAATTTTACTTACCGCTTAATTAGAGCCTATCTAACTAATTGTTGTGTAATTTATAGAAGCAACGCCTAATGATTAAACACTAGTCTATGTATCCAAGCCAATTTTTTTTCCTGAATACATTAAACTAGTGATGAATTACGTACTGAGAGGATTTAAAACTATATCTATACTTTGGACGGGCATAAAGTTTGAGTTTGATTTAGCTATCAGCAAATACGCTCACTGTTGACCGCTCAAAGCATAGTAAAGCATAGTGTCTTAATTGATAAATTACCCTCTAATCAGATAATCAGAGAGTTACTACGTAATTCCTAATATTGATTCAGAATAGGTTAAGGCTATACCATTTAAGCGAGGTCTGTACTCGCTTTTTTACCTATCACTACCAAACTTATTCCAAGATAACAAATAGTGTTGGGGAAATGTCATTGGTAAAATTGCTTATTAATTGGCATCACAATCAAATCTTTAACTTGTGAAGACATAGACAAAGATTTAACTAAGGTGAGATTACTAGGATGTAAGCATTTAGCTATCAGCTATCAGCTATCAGCTCTCAGCTCTCAGCTTTTTAATAAAACGGGTAAGCATTGCTTTAATTTCTGTTACGTTAGCTGACCGCTGACCACTGACCACTGACCACTGACCGCTGAATGCTTACACTAGGACTTACGCAGTTGAAAGGAAAACCCGAAGCCAAACTCGAAGCCAAACCCTAATTTAGGAGCCCAAGGCTTGCGCCCTCTAGATAGGATCTCGGCGTTGCTTAATAATGGAATGATTTTAAGAGTTTTCTGGAATGGGCATGTTTGTGGAATGGGCATCTTGCGTGGAACTGGCATCAAGCCAGTTTCATGCTTATTTTCGAGCGGGCAGGATGCCCACATATTTTCGAGCGGGCAGGATGCCCACTCTACTCCTATTCATTCCTAAATTCAGCAACGCCAGGATCTCAGCCTATATAGCACTACGCATTCAGATTTTTGACATTCCTAAACTCCGAAACCTAGTCCTAGCTTACTTTTGACTTCTGACGCAAGCACCTTGCTGACTTGCGCGTAGCGCTATACTTCGATGCTAAACTTGCATGAGCAACCCTACCGATTAGGCCATCAAACGTGTAACCTTAATGTATTACTAAGTAATACATATCATCAAGGAGAATTGGCGATCGCCAATTCTTGGTCAAATATAAGTATTTATACTTATATTGTCCTCCATATCCCTGGAATTTGATGGATCCTCTTGTCAAACAAATAATACATTGATTAAATAAAATAATATTCCCTTAACAAAACTAAAAATATCTTAAGCAGAAGCTGATGATACAACAACTCGATCAGGGCAGGAGCGACGCTGCGACCTTAGAGCAACTGTTCAACCATGATATCAGCATCCAGACAACGCCTCATCAACCTGCTCCAAGTCAAGCAGCTCTCTCAAAATATCTCCTGCTTTACCTTCAAGGAGGAAAGGATTTAGAGGGAGTGCCTTGGCAGAGAGGGGAAATGGGTGGGGCTATTCTTGATGAAGATTTGTCTGTAATTAAAGACTTAGATGCTGTCTTTCAGCCAGACCGGGACGACTACTGGCGAAGCTCTCGCCTTCTAGCAGGAAGCTTACGGTTGGTAAACGAAAATTCCCTGTATTTCTTTTACGGTGGATCTCCAGACCGTCCTAATTTGCTTCATGAGTATATTGGCTTCTGTAAGGGAATAATTAGGGATAATCACGAGATTGATTGGCAAGCTCCCCAACTGATCGAATTTCTTGATTGGGAGAAATACTACGATTACTCCGACCATCCATTGATGCCAGACCAACGTCACCGCCAGTTGCGCGATCCTTTCCCGATATTTCACGAAGGCAAGTATTGGATGTTTTTATCTGCTGCTGCCAAAACAAATTCCCAACCCAAGAAAGGCTGTATTGGTCTAGCAGTAGCAGATCAACTCGAAGGACCCTATACACTCTTGCCACCAGCCCTGTTTCCTCATTTCATGACCGATGAAGGTGAGCAAGGTCTTTTTTACGAGTGTGAGCGAAGCCAAGTTTACTATAAAGGAGGAATGTGGCACATGTTCTTCTCTGTGATGAAGCAACATGTGAATCCCCGTTGGCTTGAGCAACTTGGTGACGACGCTGCCTCCATTACTCACTCCAGTCTGTACCATTTTGTCTCGCCACAAATCAACGGTCCCTATCAGCCAGCAGGGGTGGTACCGGTTGTGAAAGGATCTTCCGAGTCTAACTTGTATGCGATCAACTTTGAGCGCAATAACCAAGAAGACTTCATTGCCTATGGGTTAAATTTAGAAATGCAGGAACTCGATGTTTCTGGTCAGTGGAAAGTGTTGTGGGACAACGATTATCCAGAAATTAAGAAAGTAAGTCCTTCTGGTCAGCAGAGTGTTGCTGATCCCTCGTCACTATTATATGGACGTGAGGGATACTGTATTTGGGATGCAATTCTATTCAAGCTACCTGCCTAAGGTTAACGAGGTTACCAGGTTAAAGGTTATCTTCTGAACCTTTAACGTAAGCATATGCGCTACGCGCACGCTACGGGAACAGCAGTCAGCGGTCAGCGGTCAGCGGTCAGCTTATTTTATTCAAAAGCACCGATTGCGCTACGCTGTTCGCTGATAGCTGAATGCTTACCCTTTAACCAAACAACCTTTAACCAAACAACCTTTAACTTTCAACCTTTAACTTTCAACCTTTAACCAAACAACATTCAAACTAAACCAATAGCTAATAGCTTACGGTTCCACAATCGAACCCATGAACAAAATTGCGCCAGTTTTATTGTCCCGAACACTACAGAAAAAAGGACGATTAACCACTATATTAAATGGTTGATCTATGCTAATCGAAGTCGAAACAATACCGATAGAAGTAGCAGCGGCTGCTTCAGTGCCTTCTTCATTCACTTCTACAAAGGTTTTGTGCTTGACTTGACTAATGGCTGCTGATTCAGAGGTCAGATTAGAAAAATCAGCGTTATCGGTAAACGCCACATCCATCCCCAAAGCTTTTAAGGAATCGTTGAGTTTAATATCGTATTCAAATTTAAAGCGGGGTAGCCGAATTGACCCATCTCGCGACTTAAACTCTTTCATCCATTGTAGCCAGTTTTCCGCTGTGAGTTGTTGTTTAAATTCTGCCAAGCTGCTACCTTCACGGGGTAAGAAAACATACAAACTCAGCCGTTCTTTACCGTAGGGAATACTTACAGCTTGAAAGGCATCATTTTCATAGTACTTATACTTCCCATACTGATACATCATCGGGTGTTGCTTTTGGGTTAAACCGGAGATATAAAAAGGTTGATTAGAGGTTTTATTCTTATCGAATTCTCTTGTCCAGCTACCTTTGAAATAGATGGCATTGATTAAGAAAAGTAAGTCATCCCCTTGAGTGCGATCGACAATCGTTTTGATTTTGCCGTTTGTGTTGTTTTTGACCCAACGGTTAATTTTTGTGGCAGCCTTGGCACTACTAAAATCAAGTTCTGTGACCTCTGCGTCGTAGAATTCCTGGTTGTTTTTAAGAAATTTGGGCTTGATGTCAATGCCTTGGTTAGCCCACAGGGAGTTGGCAATAGACAGCTCGACATCAGGGTCAGCATTTTCCAAGCTAGCTTTTAAAGCGTTATTCCCCTGGTTGAGTTGATCTAGACTCAATCCCTCTAATTCTAAGACTTTTGCCATAGCCTCTTGAGTCTCACCGCTGGCACCGTTGTAAGCCATGTCTAGGGCAATGGCGATGCTGGTAGGAGAGACAAAAACATTCTTGTTAGTGTCCTGCTTGAGAATTTCTGAGAATAGCTTGAAGCCAAATTTCGTATTAGCGTCTACAAGATTGGTATCTACGTCTAGATTTGGTTGCTGGTTAGCTGAAATTGATTCTTTCGTTGGTTCGGAGTTAGGCAGAGGGTCAAGGGCATTGGTTTTTTCCGACACACACCCCAATATACCTGTAAGCAGGATGCTGACTGCCATAACAGTGGCTATACGACTAAGGATTTGATGGTTCATCTGATCGTCTCCGTTGCTAATACCCTGTTCTAATATGACCATTACAGGAGAATTCGGTTCCATTAGTTACGGTTTTTGCTACGGGTAAGTGGGTAATCCGTAATGGGGAATAACGATATAATCGTGGTGTTTAACAGTAAAAATAACAGTATAAATAACCTGATTTCCAGATAACCAACGTTATCCAGCAGTCATGATTTCATAAGTTGTGAAGGTTTTAAGGGCTCCACACTTCTGGACTTTTCGGTATTTTTTTTGTCCCTCACATACCTCTAGTCTTTCAACTTGGCTTTTCTGTTATCCATAACCAGAAAGCGCTCCACAAAAGGCTAGTTGTATCATAGGTAATTATAGTCAAATTTAGGCAACTATTACCATAACTTACGGATCTTTCAGATTTTTTGCCCTTGACAGCCACAATTTTTATGCTATGATGGAATAATTGGAATAAAAAGTATACTCCTGTTTCTGCTGAGCAACAACCTCAATCACACACAAAACCATACATTAAGCAAACCAGATCAGCAACATCGCATATCTATTATGAAGTTGACTAATAACACACCCTGCCTCCACTAGTATCAGGCTAGTGGAGTTTTTTGGTTGAGATCACCTGATGCTCAGATTGACTAGATCGACCAAAACAAGCAAGTTTATAAAACTTTATATGAAATCACACCAAAAATTGACGTTAAGTAAACACCAAATCATACATGATTGGCCAATAATATTAATTGAGAACACAAAGAGAAAAGCACACCCCGCTAGTCTGGCCGCTAGCGGGGATTTTTTTTACCGGAACTACGGCCAGGAGCCAGACCACTTGACCAGTAAGGCTCAAAACTGGGTAAATTCATCAGGTTGTAAGCATTCAGCTAATGGGCTACGCGCATATGCTTACATCAGGTCTAACCTTTAGCCCCATGTTTGCTTAGAGAAACAGATTCCGAAACGTGTCCAAATAGCTGGCTGCAAGCATACCTGCCAGGAAGCCAAATAAATGTCCTTGCCAGGAGATCCCTGTTTCACCAGGAAATAAACCTCTGAGTGTAAAACCATAGAGACCACCGATAGCGCTAGAACCTATGACTAACAGGGGCTTACCTTCTAAATACCCCTGTGCGATCAGAAAAGCTACATACCCAAAAACTACACCGCTCGCGCCATAAGAGACAGTGTTAGGTGAACCAAGTAGCCATTCAGCCAAACCACCAATCAAGACTATCGCCAAGGTCACGACCCAGAAATCATCGGTTCCTCGTAACAATACCCAACAGCCAAGGAGCGCAAACGGAATAGTGTTTCCGATCAAGTGTTTCCAGTCTTTGTGCAAGAAGGGTGAAAACAAAATACCAACTAGCCCAAGCCAGGTGCGGGGTTGGATACCAAACTTTTCGTTCAGTGCTCCCCCGCATAAGACTAAATTGACAAAACTTACAATCCAGGCGTAAAGAACCAAATCACCCACCGCCTGGAAGTTGTCACCCCAAGCATTTCGGAATTGATTAATCCAATCAAATATACTTGTCATACTTCACCCGGTAGCCTGCACGCTCATATTTATCTTTAATACTATAATTTATATAGCGTTTCTCATAGTAATCAGGTACGTAGGTGCGCTCTTACTTGGCGAATTAAATTCGCCACGGGTCGCACCTCAGGATTTTTTACCTATTCCCTATTCCCTAAAACCCAGTACTTTGTAACTCAACTAATTAAGACTTGCTATATATATAATTGATCATGAGTACCAATTCAAGGTTATCCCAAGGTAATTGGATCATGAGTTTATATTCAGAGTTAATTTTTCCCCGATTTCTGGACTGGGTTATGTCTGACCCGGTCTTAACCAAGTATCGTCAAGAGGTTTTATCTCAGGTGTCTGGGGAAGTATTTGAAATTGGCTTTGGCACAGGATTAAATTTAAAGTATTACCCCAAGCACCTGCAAAAACTTACAACTATTGATGTTAATCCTGGGATGGATTCCGTAGCAAAAAAACGTATTAATCAATCGGAAATTACTGTTGATTTTCGGGTGCTGAATGGGGAAAGTTTACCGATGGCTGACCATAGCTTCGATAGTGTAGTGAGCACCTGGACCTTGTGCAGTATTAGTAAGGTAAATCAGGCTATAGAGGAAATTTATCGGGTGCTCAAACCAGGGGGAAAGTTCTTTTTTATTGAGCATGGCATGAGTGATGAGTCTAAGGTTCAGGTTTGGCAAAATCGCTTGACCCCTGTACAAAAGATTATTGCGGATGGCTGTCATCTCAATCGTAATATCAAACAGCTGGTTGAAAACCATTTCCAGATTCTGAAGTTAGAAGAGTTTTATGAACCAAAATTTCCTAAGATTATGGGCTATATGTATAAGGGTGTGGCTCAGAAGTCTTGTTAGCATTAAGCGGTCAGCGGTCAGCGGTCAGTGGTCAGCCCTCAGCTGAGGTAACTCAGATTAAACCAATGCTTATCTGTTTTATTCAAAACCTGAACGCTAAAACCTGATAGCTGATAGCTGATACGCGACACGCTGATAGCTGATACGCGACACGCTGATAGCTGATAGCTAAAATAGGCACATTAGTTCCAACAGGGAATTAATTATTAGCCTATTAGCTATCTCGATTTAATGCTGAGATTACGGCCTGCTGGCTGACTATCTGATAAATTCCCTTTAAATACTGCATGACACGAGGGTCAGCTCCTCCTAGAGGAATTGTTCCTAAGACATCAAGGACGGTTCCACTATCTGTTGGTGGTGCAATTACCACGAGGGAAGAATCGAGGGGCTGATCGTATTGCCAAAATTGCTGAATATTGACTGAGGTTTCAGGATCGTCGATTGCGGATTCCCCCTCTTCCCTGTTTTGATCAGGGTTTTGATCAGCAGACGTGAGATTTGGAATTGACGATGGCTGCTCTGTGGCCGAAGTTTCTGGTGCTTGACCACTCCGTAATTTACGCAAGGCATCAAGGATTTGTTCTTTGGTGCTTCCCCGCAACTGGAACAAAACAAAGGGGTCTTCGCTGAAGCGATCGCCTAATTCATAGTATACTGCTGCGATATGCTTACAAGGATTTTTGGGATCGGGGCAATTGCATCTGGAACGAACGTCGGAGAGGGTGAAGGGAAATAAACTTAAACCATTGGAAGTAAATACTTCTTCGATATTATGGGGCATTTCTCCTGCTAATAACTGAGCTGAGTAAATTGCTTTACTTGCCAGGGTTTGCACCACATAATTCCAGTCTTCCTCAGTAAAGGGTTCGATGGAAATGGTCAATTCATAGGGCTCCGGAGCAGTTCCTTGAACTTTGGCCACTACTTGTGGTCCTAGAAAGTCAATACTGAGAATGTTGCCTTCTTTGGCATAAATACGTCCCCGTTCCAAACGCTTTTTGAAGCGATAGGAATTGAGTAATTCATTCCAACGTTCTACCCACCATTCTTGGGTTTCGATTTCGTAGTTTGTCATTATTGTAAAGGGAATAGGGAGTAGGGAGTAGGGAGTAGGGAGTAGGGAGTAGGCAACAAATACTTATATTATCACTATAGCTGTTTATAGTCTAATGAGGTACACAATATTGTTTCCCGATTCCCGATTCCCGATTCCCGATTCCCGATTCCCGATTCCCGATTCCCTGCTCCCTAAAACCTAAAACCTAAAACCTAAAACCTAAAAAAATGTACCTCACTAAATTGAAAACCTCTATAACTAAAACTTTGAGACTGGAACTCGTAACACTAATCCTGGATAGATCTGATGAGCATGCTTAATTTGGTGTCGGTTGGCTTCTAATATCCGACGAGACAATCTGCCGTCACCATAAACTTGTTGGGCGATGCTGAAGAGGGTGTCTCCGGGGATGACAGTGTATTGATAGAAACCAAAGTACCGAAGCAGCAAGGCGTTGCCGAAAACAATTGGCACGATTACTTTATTGGTTTCACTGCCGTTTGCTGGTGAGATACTGAAAATTTCAAGGGTACCTTGGGGGGTTGCTGGGACTATTTTCAATGGCAATCCTACCGAGAAGTTAGCGAGGATGCCATTACCGCCAACAGTGAGAAAATTCCGGAATAACTCGGTATCATTATTGTCCCGGACACCGACGTGAATGATGCCTTCAAACCCAGTAGCAATGCCGCAGACACGAATGGGATTTTGACACTCCCCGTCCTAGAAGAACGGGGATTCTTACTTCAACGAGCTGACTTGCTCAACCAGACCGGAATCAGGAAGAGTAGAGGCCAATTCTCCATAAGCGTTCGGATCTATGATCCAGGTTCCTGTGTGCCCCACAGTACCCAAGGCTCTTTTTAGAATATTGATCGCAGCATTATGGTCTCGGTCTAATTCACAACCACACTCACAGACGTGGGTTCTGGTTGATAAAGACTTCTTAACGACCTCGCCACAGTCTGAACAATTTTGGCTGGTATAGGCAGGATTGACTGCTACTGTCTGCCTATTAAACTTTTGGCCAAAATGCTCTAACCATTTTCTAAATTGATACCAACCCGCGTCATTAATAGATTTGGCAAGACAATGATTTTTCACCAGATTTTTAATCCTCAAGTCTTCGTAAGCAACCACATCGTTAGAGTGGATTACGCAACGTGCCGGAGACGAAACCTTAGAAGAGTGCAGCCTTACAACAAAACCTGCCACCTTTGATGCATAGCCTACCAACTATAAAGGCTGCACTCTTCTTGCGGTAACTTCTAACCAGTCTCTTGGCATGTTCTTCACGCTGCCTACTTATTTTGAGGTGTGTCTTACCTAATCTATTTCTGGCTTTTTTACGATTGGATGAGCCTTTCTTTTTGCGAGAAACTCTACGCTGATAAAACTTTAAGCGCTTTTCTCCTTTTCGATAAAACCTAGGGTTTGGCTCTGTGTCTCCTTTTGAGTCTGTATAGAACTCTTTTAGTCCTACATCCAAACCAATGTTGGTATGACTTGGTTCTAAAGACTCTTTGACATCAACCTTTACACAGAACTGAACAGAATAACCATCTGCGCGGCGAACTAACCTAACTCGCTTGATTAGTTTTTGGTCGTAGCGCCACAAGTCCCAAGTCCCCTTGAGTTTGAATTTGCCTATTCCTTTTTTGTCAATAAAGGAGATTGACTTTGTATCAGGGGAAAGCTTCCAGCCAGATGTTTTATATTCAACTGATCTGCAAAACTTTTTGAACTTTGGATAGCCTTTCTTCCCAGGGACTTGTTTTTTACAGTTGCTATAGAACCTAGAAATTGAATTATAAGCCCGTTCCACAGAAGCCTGACATGCATGAGAGTTCAAATCTTTGACAAAAGGAAACTCAGATCTGAGCCACGTATTATGGCGATAAAGGTCTTTTTGTCCTACGCCTTTATTGTCCATCCAATATCGAAGACACTTATTGCGTACAAATTGACCCGTCCTTATCGCATCGTCGATGGCGGCATATTGAGTTTTATTCCCTTTGACTTTGAACTCTAAGACGATCATTTGACGTGGAACAACTTTACGTAAACTGTAGCTCAAAAAAATAAAACTGTCAAGAAAGCCGTCCGTTGTTCGCGCAGCGTGGCCTACGGCCAAGTTACCGTAAGATAGTGGAGCCTTTATGGTCGGCAGGCTATGCGGATGCATGGTTAAAACTTATTGAATAAGGCTCCACAATAAACAGGTTTCTATCCAGCGAAGGACGGGGCTTGAAACCCAAATTTTTTCGTCAACAATGTCGTGGGGTAGGGGCTGACGAACGGAAATGCTAGGTAGACTGTTTCTTGGCTCAGGGGTACTTGTGTAAACCTGTGAGGTTTGGTGGCTAATTTTGCTATTAGTGTTAATTGTCTGAATCATGACTAGCTCCTGTTGGTTAGTTTATCCGGCGAGAAGCCTCATGATTTTAGCGAGGCTTGTTTTGCATTATGGACAATGACATCAAGCTTCAACAGTACCCAATCAGGGTACTTTTTTGTTTGTGAGTAAGCCGTCAGCGGTCAGCGGTCAGCGGTCAGCCGTGAGCTAAAAGCTCACGCTACTTGAGGTGCTTATTTGATTCAAAAGCACCTCAAGTAGTGTGGCCACAGGCCAAGGCTGATAGCTGATAGCTGATAGCTGATAGCTGAATACTTAACTTATTAGGTACATTAAATTTTATTACCCCTACTCCCTATTCCCTACTCCCTACTCCCTGCTCCCTTAAAATAAAAATGCTATAAATGCGTGTTAGAACTCCTACTATTTTACAAATGGAAGCAGTCGAATGCGGAGCCGCTTCCTTAGCTATTATTCTTGCTTACTATAATCGCATTGTCCCGTTAGCTGAACTCCGGATTGAGTGTGGGGTTTCCCGTGATGGCAGCAAAGCTTCTAATGTGATTCTTGCTGCTAGAGGTTACGGAATGGTTGCAGATGGCTTTAAAGCAGAAGACCTAGAACAACTTCAAGAAGTATCTCCCCCCTACATTGTCTTTTGGCAGTTCAATCACTTCCTGGTCGTGGAAGGATTCAGCAAACATTGGGTATTCCTCAATGACCCCGCTACGGGTCCCCGCAGGGTGTCTTGGGAAGAATTTGATGAGGGGTTTACTGGGATTATCCTAGTAATGGAACCGGGACCGGAGTTTAACAAGGGGGGTCGTAAACCTAGTGTTATCTTAGGGTTGATTGACCGTTTACAAGGTTCAGTTGGGGCAATTTTATACTGTATTTTGGCAGGATTTCTGTTAGTGCTGCCAGGATTAGCTATCCCAGTGTTCAGTCAGGTGTTTGTGGATGAGATTCTGGTAGAAAATCGCACGGAATGGCTGCGTCCCCTAATTTTGGGGATGATTATTACCACGGTGTTTCAAGGGATTCTGACCCTGCTGCGACTGCGCTATTTACGAAAGCTGAGGATTAAGCTGGCTGTCGGGATGTCCACTCGTTTCCTATGGCATATTCTGAGATTACCTGTGAGATTTTATGCTCAAAGATATGCCGGGGAAATTAGCAATCGTGCCAGTCTGAATAATAAAGTAGGTCAGGTGCTATCTGGACAATTGGCAACTACGGTGATTGATACGGTGATGATATTGTTCTACGCTGTGGTGATGTTGGCCTATGATGGAGTACTGACCTTAATTGGTATCTGTTTTTCCGCCATCAATGGCTTGGCCTTGCAGTGGGTAGCCAGACAGCGGGTGGATGCTAATATGCGCTTAGTCCAAGATTGGGGAAAAGCTGCGGGGGTAAGTATTGCAGCCCTCCAGAGTATGGAAACCTTGAAAGCATCAGCCTTGGAGTCGGATTTCTTTTCCCGCTGGTCTGGTTATTATGCCAAAGCTGCGATCGCTCAGCAAGAGTTGGAAGTCACAAACCAGATGTTGGGGGTTTTGCCCATATTACTTACCTCCTTAACCTCGATGTTGATCTTAGTGGTTGGGGGTTGGCGGGTGATGGATGGAAACCTCAGTATTGGGATGTTGGTGGCGTTTCAAAGTTTGATGATCAGTTTTCAACAACCTGTTAATACCTTGGTAGATTTCGGGAGTACCCTCCAGGAATTAGAAGGGGATTTGAATCGTTTAGATGATGTGTTGGGTAATTCCCTTGATTCGGAAGTGGAGACAAGACAAGTCAAAATTCAAAATTCAAAATTCAAAATTCAAAATGACGTAGACAGTGACATTACTGATTCCCGATTGCAAGGTTATGTGGAGTTACGGGATGTTACTTTTGGTTACTCCCATGTAGACCCGCCCTTGATTGAGAACTTCAATCTATCCTTGCAACCAGGAGAAAGGGTGGCTTTAGTGGGTGCCAGTGGCTCGGGGAAATCTACCCTGGCTAAACTGATCTGTGGACTTTATCAACCTTGGGAAGGGGAGATTCTCTTGGATGGGACTCCTAGAAGGGAAATTCCGCGAGAGGTCTTGGCCAGTTCTTTATCTCTGGTGGAACAGGATATCTTTCTGTTTGGCGGGACGGTGCGGGATAA
Organism: Moorena sp. SIO3A2; assembly: GCF_010672265.1. Classification (NCBI taxonomy): domain Bacteria; kingdom Bacillati; phylum Cyanobacteriota; class Cyanophyceae; order Coleofasciculales; family Coleofasciculaceae; genus Moorena; species Moorena sp. SIO3A2. The sequence goes on along the minus strand of NZ_JAAHHC010000018.1, from coordinate 102,011 downwards.
TTTGACCTTATGGAATGCTACAGTAACCGATCAGCAATTAGTCCAAGCTTGTCAAGATGCGGTTATCCATGAAGCAGTCATGGCAATTCCGGGGGGATATGACGGGGAATTGCTGGAAGGGGGTGTGAATTTAAGTGGGGGACAGCGACAACGGTTGGAAATTGCCCGGGCATTGGTGAAAAATCCAGCAATTTTGGTGATGGATGAAGCAACGTCTGCTTTAGATGCCCAGACAGAACAAATGATTGTGTCAAATTTGCGATCGCGTCAGTGTAGTTGTATTTTGGTAGCCCACCGCCTGAGTACGATTCGGGATTGTGATCAGATTATTGTGCTGGAAGGGGGTAAGGTAGTGCAGCGGGGAACTCATGAGGAATTGTGGGAGGAAGGGGGAGTGTATGAGCAGTTGATTCGTTCAGAAGGTTGATTGCTTAGGTTACCAATTATTTTTGTTTAACTTAACAGTATGACCTTGATTTTGTTGGTAGTAGTAAATAAGTAGTGATTTTAGCTCCTGTTACCTTGAGCAGACTGTAGCTAAACCACTACATCGTTACCACAGGTGCGACCTGTGGTGAATTTAATTCTTAATCCGGAAAGCGCACCTATACCCTTTTATTTTTTCAGCGTGTTGGACTCAAAGCATTATCCTGTTTTACCAAAAACGATAGGTGTAACTCGTGTTACTCCAGCCCCCCCAACTTAGTCCACCAACTAAGCTATCCAATTCCTGTTCTGAGAGTTTAGAGGGTTGAGGTTTGGAGGGAGTAATTGGCTGAATTGCGGGTTCCTGAGATTGAAAATTGTTTCTTTTTAACTTCATAGTCTGAGCTTGGTTTCGTTTTTTTAATCTGTTGAACTAACGTTCATTAGTTATGTATCATTATCTAATCTTTTAGTCAATATATTTATTTAAAATATTTGGTTATTCAGCACATTTTATCCTAATTTTTTAGCCAGGAATATTGTGCGATAAACTATATATCAATTCTAAGACTTGTGAGGTATAAATATCTAGGTTTTAGGGAGCAGGGAGCAGGGAGCAGGAAGCAGGGAGCAAGGAGCAGGGAGCAGGTAAATCAGAAGAGGCAAGAGCCAATAGTCAAGCAATTCTGTGTACCTCATGAGTCCTAGAAACGCTATAAGGTAAGTAGTCGGACATAAATAAAGATAGCTGTGTTAATTTTAATTAAGATACACAATTGTTGCCCTTGAGAGCGTTGGCGTAGCCTGCGCGTAGCGCAATCGCAGGATTTTATAAAAGTTAATATAGTGCGGTTTACTTTTGTCCGACTACTTATTTGGCAACAGATACAAACCAAAACCCAAAAAACAAACCCCCAAAAAGTGCCACTGGGGCAGCAAGCTACTTGCTTTCCTATGACGAATTAAATTACGGGGTCGCACCTCTGGGTGATGCTTCATGATCTGATCTAGATAGTGAATCCAATCTGTACCATTGTGGCAGTTTCAAAACTGCCCTACTGATCAGTGTAGGAAGTTACTCATAGCTATACACTGATTAGTGTAGGAAGTATGTCAAAGCTGACTTACTAAATCAAAGGTGATTTAAATGGCTAGAATCAAAATAGAAGAACTGACCGAGAAATCAACCAAAGACTCATCAGGAAGGGGTAACACCTTATTGGCCTTGACTGACGACGAGTTAACCAAGGTGTGCGGCGGTTTTATAGCTGGCGGCAATAAACGTCTTGATTCGTTAAATGCAATTGTGTAGTAGTGGTAAAGATGTAGTGGTTTGCTACGGTCTGATCAAGGTAACGGGAGCTAAAATCACTACTTGTGTACCACTACCCACTACATGTTTATCACTACCGACTATGCAGTTCATGTAGGGTGGGCAGTGCACCAGACAGATAATGAAGCTTGCAAACCGCGTTGGTAGGCACTGCCCACCCTACGATTAATCACTCATACCTCGTCAATAATTATCGAAGTTATGACGACTTAAACGGATCAAATCCTGGGCTAGCGGACGCTTTCCTGAAGCCCTCAATTATTACTTCGGGATAATCTTTTTCTTTTACGCAGAGAAAAGATTTTTTGTAAAAAATATTTACATAAGGATTTCGATAATCTGAGGAATAGCATCAGTAATGGCTGATCCTAAGAGTTCATTAACCTCAATTTTGATAAAATTCAGTAGGCTATCATATTTCCCTGTCCCATGACAGAAAAAGCCCTGAGGGAACTCGCCTCAATCCTCAATCCCACCGCCGACATCCCCGAAGGAGAAACCCCGCTGTTAATTGCTGTAGGTGCTATCGGCAAAGCTTTAGGGATAACCATTCGTCCTGCTGCTAAATCAGAAAATGCCAATACCCTAGACGCGATCGCACGGGCTTCCGGTTTCCGCACCCGTCGAGTCACCCTCACTGGTAACTGGTGGAAAACAGATGGTGGTCCCCTGCTGGCTTTTACAAAAGAAGAAAATCAACCCGTCGCTATCCTACCGGTCAAAGCCACCAAGTATGAAATACTTGACCCAGTGGAGTTGACCCGCACCCCCCTCAACCGTCACACTGCCACAACAATTGCTCCGATTGCCTATACCTTTTATCGCCCTTTACCCGATAAACAGATTACAGTCTGGGATATTCTCCAATTTACTATCAGAGGTCGTGCCCCAGACTTGCTGAAAATCCTGGGAGTGGGAGTGGTTGCAACCTTGTTCGGGATGTTGACACCACAAATTACCGGTATTCTAATCGACTATGCTATTCCCGACGCTAAACGCCAATTATTAATCCAAATGGGTTTGGGATTGTTAGCCGCTAGCTTTGGGGTGATGATATTCCAATTGGCTCAAAGTTTTGTAATCCTGAGATGGCAAACCAAAGTCAGTTATGATACTCAAGCCGCCCTTTGGGATAGATTGCTGAAACTCAAACCTGCATTTTTCCGCGACTATTCCACAGGGGATTTACACAATCGGGTTTCCGCTGTTAATCAGATTCGTGACCGACTGAGCGGTAGCATTTTGCGAACCCTATTTACCAGTTTATTTTCGTTGCTAAATCTAGGACTATTGATAGTCTACAGTTTTAATCTAGCATTAGTTGCGATCGCTATTGCTTTAGTAGCAGTAATTCTTACTACTATATCCGGTATGATTACCAGGCGGAAAATGCGTCCCCTCCAGCAGCTTTCGGGAGAAATCTTTGGACTAACAGTGCAGTTAATTGGTGGCATCTCGAAATTACGAGTTGCTGCTGCTGAATCAGAGGCGTTTGCTTGCTGGGCGAAACAATACACTCAGCAGGTAAAACTGATATTAAGTACCCAGTTAGTGGAAGACTTACTAACCGCTTTTAATGTATTGTTACCAGCAGTAAGTTCCATGGTGCTGTTTGGATTTACTGTTGCTTTAATGGCACAGTCGGTAGGGGAAACAGGATTATCTACTGGTACATTTCTGGCATTTAATACTGCCTTCGGTACCTTTATCACCAGCGCCACCCGATTAAGCAACACTCTGATTGATAGTTTAGATATCACTATTTTATGGGAACGCGCCCAACCAATTTTACAGACAAAGCCAGAAGTTGATGCTGATAAGTACCATCCCGGCAGGCTTTCTGGTCAACTTAAATTAGACCAGATTTGCTTTCGTTACCGCCAGGATAGTCCGTTAGTTTTAGATAAAATTACCCTAGACGCGAAAGCCGGAGAATTTATTGCTATTGTCGGTCCCTCGGGAAGTGGTAAATCCACTATCATGCGGTTGCTGTTGGGATTTGAAACCCCAGAAGCCGGAGCAATCTTTTATGATGGCAAAGATTTATCGGGATTAGATATTGCAGCGGTCAGGCGACAGTTAGGGGTAGTGCTACAAAATGGGCGGATTATGAGTGGTTCAATTTGGGAAAACATTGCTGGGGGGGCAATTGTTACCCAAGATAAAGCTCTGGAAGCGTTGCAGATGGCGGGATTAGCTGAGGATATTCAAGCCATGCCCATGGGGATACATACTATTATTTCCGAAGGGGGTGGTAATCTTTCTGGAGGACAGCGACAACGGTTATTTATTGCTCGCGCTTTGGTACACAAACCCCAGATTTTGTTGTTTGATGAAGCGACATCTGCGTTGGATAATCGCACTCAAGCAATTGTTACTAACAGTTTAGAACAATTGGGGGTAACTCGTGTAGTAATTGCCCATCGTTTGAGTACTATTCGTCATGCTGATAGGATTTATGTGTTGCATGGTGGGAAGATAGTACAACAGGGAAGTTTTGAGGAATTGGCAGCAGTTGAGGGGTTGTTTGCTGATTTGATGGCGCGACAAATGGTATGAAAGTTTTATAAAAACAGGATTGACATTTTCATCCAATAGATATTTGAGAGTCATCAGCTTTTTTGATTACTTTTCGTTCTGCTCTCAACTTCCGCAATCGCAGCGCAGAGGTGGAGGGGTTAAGTTGCTGTGCTTTCAGTTGCTGGTGACTCCACTCTAGCCAGTCAGCAACATATTGGCTGACCATTTCTTTATTGTGTAGATAATAAAGAATAGTAGCGTAGACTTGTTCTAGATTTAGGGATGGATAGGTTTCCGCAATTTCTTCGGGAGTGCGGGCACGATGGATATAATCATAGAGAATAGTTTCTATTCCTATTCTTGTGCCTTTGAGCCGAATATCGTCCACACTTAGGAAGTCAAAATAGTCTTCTAGTTGCATTAATTTTCTTAGCTTATTAGCTCGTTATAATTAATAATTTTATCATCTCTTGATGATGTTGGGGTACAGAATTGCTAAAACCAAAAAGCAAAACCCCCAGCAAGAGCTACATAGGAAGTAAGCTCAATGCTGGGGTGAAAACAGCAACCGTATTGCCCGTGCCAGGTAATCAAAGGCTGATCGGCGTTGGGATGGTTGTAAATCAATTTATCGAGGCGAACCCAACGCCCTGGGATGGGTCAAATGGTTTTTTACCAATGCCTTAGGTCTGTGGTATTTTCAGGTATTCCCACCCCTCACATACCCATTCCCGCTCCCGCTATCGTCTCCAATTCACACAAAGAGAGTTTGGAGAGTTTCGAGGGTTTTGTGGTGGAGTTTGAGTTGACCGACTCAGAGTTGGGTCGAGAGTTTTGTGGTGGAGTTTGGTGGGTTTGATTGTTCTTCATTTTTTTTGCCGTTTAGTGGTAGTTTTAATGATGATCTGATCGATCCGTTGTAGGTGATCCAGGTTAGGTAAAGTAGGTTTGGACTGACTAAGTTGGGGCACCAGTTGCGCCCCCGCCCCAGGAGCGTAATTGCGTCATGCTCTTTATAACCAACTACTTTGATGCAGTTATTTACTAACCCATTGGAGATCAAACATAATACTATAATCAAAGAAATATAGCACTATTGTCAAGCAACTTTACAAAGTTTATTATATTTTACATAGGGTTAGCTAATCAATCGGATTTTGTTTGGAAGAAATTGTAATTGACAAAACGTGGGATATCTCAAGGAAGTCTGCTATCAACTATTAGCTATCAGCTATCAGTTATCAGCTATCAGTTATCAGCTATCAGCTATCAGCTATCAGCTAAGTAGGTGGGTTTAATTATCCGTAAAATAGCGATGGAGATTCAAAATGGTGAAAACCCCTTGAATACAACTTCCAGCTTCATTTTCGGATTCTGAGTTTTAACGTTTATTTATGCCCACCTACTTATCAGCTATCAGCCAAAAGCCTATGGCTACCCTACTTGAGGTGCTTTTGAATAAAATAAGCTGACGGCTGACGGCTGACGGCTCCCTGCTCCCTGCTCCCTGCTCCCTGCTCCCTGCTCCCTGCTCCCCGATAATGACTCAGCAAAAACCCCCTATCTTCCGTCAACAAGCCCTAGACCGATTATCTGACCCAGAACAGTTAGATCGGTTAATGCCAGTGGTTAGTCCCGTGGATTGGCTACCATTGGGGGGATTAGCGATATTCGGCCTGATCGGGGTACTTTGGAGCATAGTTGGGACTATTCCGATCACAGTCACTGGTAAGGGAGTGCTGATTAATCCCCGTCGGGTGGTACAGTTGCAATCTCCGATATCGGGACAGTTGGAATCTTTAACGATTCGCACAGGTCAATGTGTAAAAAAAGACGATATCCTGGGAATCATTGACCCGTCTGATCTAAAACAGCAGTTGCAACAACAACGGGATAAACTGGCTCAATTAAAGCAACAAATCGCAAAAATTACGTTACTGCGACAACAACGCACCCAGCTAGAAACAGCAGCAATTACTGGTGAACGAACGAGCTTACAACAACGGTTACGAGATACTGAAACCTTGACTCCCCGCCTCCAAGATCAAGGATTAACTAGCATCTTGAGCCAGCGTCGCAGCCTCCAACAACGGCTCAAAGATGCCCAAGAATTAACCCCAATACTACAACAGCGACTGGCCAAGCAACGGGACTTACAAAAACAAGGAGCAATTTCCTCTGAACGGATTTTACAAGCAGAACAAGACTATCGAGAAACCCGTCAAACTATCTCCGAGATTCAAGCCCAATTGCAACAGTTACAGGTACAGGAAACGGAACTACAACAGAACTATTTAGAAAATATCAATAGTATTACTCAAATTAAAGCGGAATTAGAAAAACTAGACACCCGTAGTAAACAACTAGAACAGGATAATCTGGAAGCTACCAATACTGATAATAATCAAATTCAGGACATACAGCAAGCCATCGCCCGATTGCAAAAGGAAGTTGCAGACAACAGTATTATTAAAAGTCCCCATACCGGATGCATTCTAGAAATAACGGCTACTGTGGGGCAATATCTCAACCCCGGAAATTCCCTGGGAAGCCTACAAACACCAGGTAAACCTAGGGATATGATCAGCGTGACTTATTTTGCTGTGGAGGATGGCAAAAAAATTCAACCGGGAATGGGGATTTTAATTACACCGGATACAGTAAAACGGACAAGATATGGGGGAATTGTCGGGAAAGTTACCGAAGTTTCTCCCTTTTCGGTGACCTCAGCAGGGGCGAATTCTGTGATCGGAAATCCAGAAGTGGTACAAAAATTAATGGGTGAGGAAGGAGGTAAAATCGAAGCGATCGCTAAATTACAACTTGACTCAAAAACTCCCAGTGGTTATAAATGGTCATCTTCCCTCGGACCCCCGTTGGAAATTTCTCCAGGAACCACAACAACGGTCAGGGTAACAGTGGAAGAGCGTAAGCCCATTACTTGGGTTTTACCTATTTTGAGAGAGTGGAGTGGGATATAGAAATTATCAATTGGGTTAGGTAAAAATCTTTAGGTTTTAGGGAACAGGGAACAGGGAACAGGGAATAGATAAAAAATCCTGTGTACCTGATTAGGCTAGAAACCGCTATATAATAAAACAAGTATAAATTTCCACAAAGTGATCGCTATGCCTACCTTAGATCTAACAGTTGAGCAAGTAATCATGTTAGTACAGCAATTACCTTTAGAGGGAAAGAAAGCTGTATTTAAGGTACTCCATAAGGAATTAATGAATCAAGAAAATCCTTGGCTCAAATTAGCGGGAAAATATCAAGATGATCCACAATTTGATGAAATGTTAGCTTACATTGAAGCTGAATGCTTACCTTTTAACTAAAAACAATATGTCCTAAGCTAGACTTACATTGCTATGATAATTTATTCATAATTTAATCCATCAATCCCTACCAATAGTATTTGTAAATAAATGTAAATAATTTAAATTACCCCTTGCCTTTTTGCCAGGAGTTATATATACTATATATATTGAGACTGAGACTAATAACCGCGCTGGTTAAAACCATTCACCAACGCCAGCGCGGTTTTCCTCCCACCTAAATAGGAGTTACTTCCATGATGGCAAAAATATCACAATTATCAATACAGCGGTTTGCAATTCACTCTTATCTGCTCTGTGCTCCCGTCTTGATGCAGTCGCTCATGGGGGAAACCCCCAAGACCGCGCTGCATCGCTGCTCCCTGCTCCCTAAAAACCCTATACTTTTGACTTGCGCGTAGGGCTATAAGGCTCAAGTAAGTAGGGTGGGCAAAAACCGGTTGATTGTTTTAATAATTCTAGATAATATCACTTTGCCCACCCTACGCACTGTTCCCTGTTCCCTATTCCCTGTTTCCTAAAATACCGAAAATGTATACCTCATAGCTATGATAACTGCTATATATTATTTTATAATAGGATCATTGACCAGGCAGCCATAGGGCAATTGCCATTTAATTTTTTCCATCTTCCCTACTCCCTACTCCCTACTCCCTACTCCCTGCTCCCTGCTCCCTGCTCCCTAAAAACCTAAATTATAACCCCTTTATCAACATCCACCCCCATGAGCTTAATAAAAAAAATCTACAATAAATTTCAACCATTTTATCCCTTACCAGCCAACGATCCCGCTTATGTAAACTGTAGTGAAGTCAGGGGAGATGACAATATTTTCCGGGAAATTGGTAAAACGATCATCTTTTCAGACCAAGCGACTTGTCAACTTTATACTGGACATCGGGGTGTGGGGAAATCAACGGAGTTATTGCGTCTGGAAGATTATTTGCAGAAGAATGGCTGCTTTGTGGTTTATTTTCCAGCAACGGAAGGAGATATTGATGAAATCGATGCTCAATATACAGATATACTTTTAGCTTGTACTCGTAATATTTTAGAGAAACTTAAAGATTATGCTGCTCCTAATCCGTTATTAAATTGGTTAGAGTCTCGGTGGACTGAATTAAAGGATTTGGCATTATCGGAGGTGGAATTTGAAAAATTAACGGTTGAAGCTCAAATTCAGATTTTTAGCAAATTGACTACAACCTTAAGACGCAATCCTAGTAGCCGTGAAACCATTAGAAAACAGGTTGATAATTATAGTGTCTCGTTGATTGCAGCGTTAAATGAATTTATTAAAGATGCTCAACATAAATTACCTGAGGAAAAATCCAACATAGTTGTAATCGCAGATAACTTAGATAGAATCATCCCCCTGGAAAAAGGGAATGACAGAACAAGTCACGAGGAAATATTTCTTGATTATAGCAGTCAGTTAACAGCCTTGAATTGTCACGTAGTTTATACAGTGCCAATTTCCTTAGCCTATTCCAGTCAAGCTACTGAGTTAAGAAATATTTATGATACTCCTCAAGTGTTACCAATGATTATGGTAAAAAACCGTGACAACAAACCCTATTCACAAGGATTAGATAAATTAAAAGAAGTTATTGAAAAAAGAGTTCACTTAGTTGACCCTAGGATTGATATTGATACACAAATCTTTGATAGTCAAGACAGTCGCATTGAGCTTTGTGCTATGACTGGTGGTCATGTGCGAGAGTTGATGCTATTAATGCAGTCAGTAATGCGTTATATTGATGATTTTCCGATTACTACAAAAATAGTGAGGCGGGCGGTTAGTGATGCCAGAGATAGCACCTATCGTAATGCGGTTAGTGCTGAAGAATGGCACAAATTAGCTGAAGTTTCTGTTTCCAAGACTATCCCTAATGATGAAGACTATCGTAGTTTGCTATTCCGTCGTTGTGTCTTGGAATATCGAGAGTTTGATGGAGAGGGTAATCCTGTGCGTTGGTATGATGTTCACCCTGTAATTGAAGGAACACCTGAGTTTAAATCTGCTCTTCGTGATTTAACTAATCAATGAATAAAATGCTTACATCCAATTCAACAACATTTAAATCAGATGAACAAGAATCGTATCTGAGGTTAAAACGCGATTTATCTTGGCGTGAAGGCTTTGGTATTTTATTTGTGCGGTGTACTCCTGTGCAAGAAAATTTGATATTTGAAGAAATTAAACAAGATATTAATGATAAAACCGTTGATGTTTTAAAGCTAGACCATGCTATTTATAATTTATATGATTTGATTGAGCAAAAGGTTAACGACAATCCCATTGATATTTTAGTGATTAGTGGCCTTGAAAAATCGTTAGCGTTAGACGATTATATTAAACGTACCCTTGAAAACCCTAAAAAAGCGTATCAAAGAGAGGCTTTAGCCAGCTTATTAGGTCATCTCAATTGGCAACGGGAAAGATTTAGAGATAATTTTAATTGCTGCTTAGTGTTTACCGTTAGAAAATATACTTTAAGATATTTAGTCCGTCGTTCTCCTGATTTTTTTGATTGGCGTTCTGGAGTAATAGAGTTTCCTGTAGATAGAGATATTGATTTACTTAAATATTATACTCCCCTTCAAGCTGATATTGACCAGGAAAAACCACAGCAAGTATCTCAAGATATAGTTCATAGTAGTGACGAGTATTATGACTTGTTGAAAAAGCTACTATTACTAGAGTATGAAAATGATGGTGATTTACAAGCTATTCATGATGTAGTTGACTCTAATGCGGATAAATTAGATAACTCGTTTGCCAAAATTTTAGAACAGTGGCTCCTTAAGACTTGTGCTGATCTAAATCCTGAAGAAAAAGAAGCGATTGCCGATATAGTAGAAAGTCTTTGTCTTGATATTGCTCAATATAATTCAGGAAAAAGTGCCAATAATTTAGAAATAGCCATTACTGGATTAGAAACTGTTTTACAATTACGTCCCCGGGAAAATCTATCCCAAGAATGGGCGAAAACTCTAAATTATATTGGTGCTGTTTATAGTTATCGTATTGTTGGCGACAAAGCACAGAATATAGAAGAGGCGATCGCTTGTTACCAACAGGCTCTTAGAGTTTATACCTTTGAGGCTTTTCCCGAAAAATGGGCAATCACACAATATAATCTCGGTATTGCTTACGGTAACCGAATCAAAGGTGAGAAAGCACAGAATATAGAAGAAGTGATCGTTTGTTACCAAGAAGCTCTTAGAGTCAGAACCTTTGAGGCTTTTCCTGAAGATTGGGCAATGACACAATATAATCTCGGAAATGCTTACTATTACAGAATCAAAGGTGAGAAAGCACAGAATATAGAAGAAGCGATCGCTTGTTACCAAGAAGCTCTTAGAGTTTATACCTTTGAGGCTTTTCCTGAAGATTGGGCAATCACACAAACTAATCTCGGTGTTGCTTACTGTAAGCGAATCAAAGGTGAGAAAGCACAGAATATAGAAGATGCGATCGCTTGTTTCCAACAGGCTCTTACCGTTTATACCTTTGAGGCTTTTCCCCAAAATTGGGCAACTATAAAAACTAATATGGGTGTTGCTTACGCTAAGCGAAGCAAAGGTAATAAAGCACGGAATATTAAACTGGCAATCGCTTGTATTAAAGAAACTATGAAAGTTTATACCTTTGACAATTTTCCTGAATATTGTGTCAGGCTAAACCGATTAAAATTTAGATTAAAGTTTACATATATAATCTCAAGACTACTATCCAACCTTAAGAAGCTTTTAGGGTTAAAAAAAACTTGATTATTTTAAGAATTATAGATAATAACAATTTGGCCACTCTAGGCAACTAAACACTAATGACTACAAAACTTCCCCCTATTACTCCCGGTGACATTCTTCTAGAAGAATTTATCAAACCATTCGGCATCAGCGAGAATCAACTGGCTCAGGATATCCATGTACCTGTAACACAGATCAATGCCATCATAAACGGCAAAAAAACCATTACTACCGATACAGCCCTGAGGCTAGCCAGATATTTCGGTACTACTCCCCAATTTTGGCTGAACCTCCAACAACATTATGAACTTGAACTAGCCGAAGCAACCCTGGGTGATCAGATTTTAAAAACGATCAAACCCCTCGCTTCTATTGCGGCAAATGAATATGAAGCATAAGCTATCAGCTGTCAGCTATCAGCTTACGGGCATCTTGCTGGAAGGGACATCAGGTGTGGAAGGGGCATCAGGTGTGGAAGCGATGCAGCGCGGTCTTGGGGGTTTCCCCCATGAGCGACTGCATCAAGACACTGGCATCTTGCCAGTTTCATGCTTATTTTCGGGCGGGCAGGATGCCCACTCTACTCTTATTCATTCCTTAATTCAGCCCATCTTACCCAACTGCTGGTGGGCAAAAACCCTTTGGTTCTTGTAATAATTCTAGATCATAGAATTTTGCCCACCCTACACACTGGTGGGCTGCTCTTGTTCCCCCCAAAGTTGGGGGGCTAGGGGGGCAAAATTCAGTATCAAAAAACTTTTCAAATATCCTCTCAGTATAACTCTTAAAAAGTCCCCCTTATTAAGGGGGATTTAGGGGGATCATAATCAGGAATTAACAAAGGTGAATTGCTCCCTTTCTGCGGGTGCATCTCTATTTTGCTGTTTGACCCGGTGGTGCGTTACGGGACGGACTATCCCAACCCTGGCTACCGATAAAATCAGCCGAGCCCGTCCCTAACACACCCTACGCACTCTTGCCTTTTGCCTCTTGCCTCTTGCCTCTTGCCTCTTATCTGTTCCCTGTTCCCTGTTCCCTGTTCCCTGTTCCCTACAAAATTAATCATCAATAACCGCACTCCGGTCAAGCAAAACCAAATCGCGCAATTGTTCCGTATTCATTTCCGTCAACCAATCTTCTCCAGCATCCACAGTTTGTTCTGCTAACTGTTTCTTACTTTCAATAATGTCATTAATCTTTTCTTCCACAGTGCCAGTACAGATAAACTTATGGACTTGAACATTGCGTTTTTGACCAATCCGAAAGACGCGGTCAGTAGCTTGATTTTCCACGGCTGGATTCCACCAACGGTCTACATGAAACACATGATTAGCTCTCGTTAAATTCAATCCAGTGCCACCGGCTTTCAGAGACAGAATAAATATCGATGGACCATCCGGGTCATTCTGGAACCGATCAATCATTTCCTCCCGTTGTTTCTTACGAGTTGCGCCATAGAGGAATAACACTTCCTTGCCGAATTTTTCCTCTAAATAGGGTTTCAGCAATTTCCCCCATTCGGAAAATTGGGTAAAAATTAAGCCACGGTCTCCCTCAGAAATCGCCTCTTCTAACATTTCTTCCAACCGTCGTAACTTACCCGACTGCTGGCTAGACATTAACGAATTATCCCCTGTTTTGCCTTTAGTCTTTTTCCCTTTACTGTCTAACAGTGCCGGATGATTACACAGTTGCTTGAGTCTCAACAACAAGGTCAAAATCATGCCCTTGCGCTTAATCCCCTCAGCTTCTTCAATTTGTGCTAAAGAATCATCCACCAACTGTTGATAAACCGTAGCTTGGGCTGCGGAAAGACCACAAAAAACATTCATTTCCTGCTTTTCGGGCAAATCTTGAATAATAGACTTATCGGTTTTGAGGCGACGGAGGATAAAGGGTTGCACTAGCGATCGCATGGTCTGCAAGGAATCCCGGTCGCCAAACTTCTCAATCGGTACAGCAAATCGACGTTGGAAGAATTGGCGATCGCCTAAATACCCAGGATTGAGAAAATCGATAATTGACCACAATTCCGACAACCGATTTTCCACGGGAGTACCGGTTAAGGCAATCCGAAAGGTAGTGGAAAGTTGCTTCACCGCTTGGGATTGCTTAGCGCTAGGATTCTTAATATTCTGAGCTTCATCCAGCACCACCCCCTGCCATTCCACCCCATCCAGGGTAGTCGCATCCCGATGTACTAAGGAATAACTGGTAATGATCACCTGCTTAGTCTTAACTGCCTTAGCAAAGGCTTTCCCTTTGGAGCGTTTATCCCCGTGATGCACAATAGTTTTCAGGGATGGCGCAAATTTCTTTACTTCCCGTTCCCAGTTTCCTAGCACAGAAGTCGGACATACCACTAAGCAGGGTCCATTCAGCATACCTTCTTCCTGAAGATGCAACAGAAACGCAATCAGTTGTGCGGTCTTACCAAGGCCCATATCATCCGCCAGACAAGCACCCAAACCCCAACGTTCCAGAAACGCCAGCCAGCCCATCCCTCTAGCTTGATAGGGTCGCAATTGCCCCTGAAAACTAGCTGGTTGAGGAATCGGCTCCAGGGATTGATTCCCCTGTAAATTAGTAATTAACTCTTGCAACGCTCCCGATGCTTCAAACTTCACTACCGGTAGTTTTGCCAAAGTATTATTATCACCAGTAGTGATCCGCAAAGCATCCTCTACCGACAGAGTCATGTTATCGGTCGAACCCTTAAACATCTCTTGAGCTGCCCGGACATCAGAGGGTTGTAACGCCATCCATTCCCCATCCACCTCCACTAGGGGTGATTTGAGTGCCATCAAGCGATTAAACTCCCGCTTCGAGATGGTTTTATCTCCAATCGCCAGTTGCCACTTAAACTTCAGTAAGCTTTGGAGTCCTAACCGTTGATTCTTCTTTTGTGGTGGCACTTCCGCCAGAAGACTAATTCCCAAGCGTTTGGCTCCCGTGCCTGGTTTCAATCCTGGTGGTAAGACAATACCCAAGCCATTGTTTTGCAACCGCCATGCACTAGCCCTAATGAACTCATACACATCTACTATGGTTAGCTCACAAAACTCAGGACGGGATTGGTGTAAGCTCGGTTCAATGGGAGGATAGAGTCGAGTCGCTAATCCTAACCCTTTCAGGAACGTTTCCTGAGGTTGTTCAATGGTTCGCTGCTTAATCTCCAATCGCTCTCCTGAGTAATTCCAGATCGTTTCCGCATCCACCACCAGGTCTGGGTCATCAACCGCTTGTAAGCCATAGGCCAAGCACCAATTCTCTTGGTCAGAGGTAGGAGGCTTCAGGATAAAACAAGTGCGAAACAGATTTTGCCTCAATCTCTTGGACGTCGGTGTCACTAAATTCTGTTGCACCGGAGTGTTCCAAGTAGACAGTGCTGCCGCTAATCGACCTAGGGTTGTTGACTCTAGCCCTAGGGTTTCTGAATTAGAAGACAAATTAGAAGAAAGCGATCGCAACCATTCCACCATCGGTGATTCTACTACTGGTACCGACTCACCCTTGACAAAATCCCGCACCTGTGTATTAACCACACTACTCAAGAATCCCAGTAGCAATTCCTGAGCCTTAACCAAATCGGTTGCAGGTTGAAGGTTCAACTGTGGAGAAGTAACCTCTTGTGGATAAGCACAGCAAGCCGAGGGCATGAGCTTGATATACGTTTCTAGACGGACTTGATCCGTAGTACTATCAAGCAGAGGTTGCCAGCAAGCCCTTACCTTACCATCAGGCAATCGGTACACTCCTGGTAAAAACTTACCCCGATTCAGCAGATCCAAGCTCCAGCGCATCACCTGAGACCAAAAACGCAACTCCCCTCCCAGGTAAGCGTCTGAGCCTTCAAAAGAGCCCAGGGGTAAGGCTTCCAGGAATCTTACCCCTGCCATCGGTTCCAGACTTACCCCTTGCACTTGCCATGGTTGTAATTCCCACTGACCAGCCTCTGCACTATCCTCTGCACTATCTAACAACATTTTGCTAGACAGCACTGGATAAGCTGGTTCACCTTTGGATGATGGTTCAGTAGGTAAGAGAACAATTTGAGACTGCCAGCGAACCTGATGCTGTTGAGCTGCACGCTTACGACTACCTGAACGAGCCTTCTCAGACACCTCTAAAAATTGACCAATGGACAGACGATGAGAATCTAAAAAAGACGTCAATTCTTCCTCAGTCATGGCAAACGGGTGACATGACATATCATTGGCAGTTGTTGATATCTGCGCCTTCGTGCGCCAAGTTTCTCCCCAAATAAATAGATGACCATTAGTTTCCCCAGATATCCAACTGCCATGTAACGTTGCCATAATAATTTTTGTGTCTTTTTTTGTTATCTAGTCCAGGTTTTGTCGATCAAATTTGCTGAATTTATCCCTTAGGATTAACAGCTATCGTATCTGATTAATAGATTTTATAACAAAGGTAATAGGGAGTAGGGAGTAGGGAGTAGGGAACAGGGAGTAGGGAGTAGGGAGTAGGGAGTAGGGAGTAGGGAGTAACGAACAGAAATTATCATAATTCATTTAGATTACTATATTAATAATTGAAGTAAACAAAGTTATTTTTTGAGCTGATTAGGCGAGATAATCTCCAGCTAATTTACCGATTTAATAAAATTTATTCGGTTATCAAAAAAACTGATTAAAGACTACTTTTATTATTTTCTTAATAAAAAAATGTCAAGTTTTAAGTAAACTCTATGGCTATTATTTAGAGTATTCAGTAGTATTTAAACTCTAAAAAACCGCTGAAGTTACTCCACAACAAACTTGGCAACTTTCAAAAAGAAAGTAACCGTAGGCGTCAAGGAGTTGATCCCTTAGCCAAACACCATCAAAAAGTATAGCGTTTACTAGTCTAATCAGGTGCATAGAAATTTTTTCATTTCCCGACTCCCAGGGAGTGCGCTTACAGTCGTCGAATTAAATTCGCCACGGGTCGCACCGCTCCCTATTGCCTATTGCCTATTGCCTATTGCCTATTGCCTATTGCCTATTGCCTATTGCCTATTGCCTATTGCCTATTGCCTACTCCCTACTCCCTACTCCCTTTCCTACTTACCACCCCCCTGAGTGATAAATGCTACGATTGCGACAGAACGAGAACAGTGATCAAACAAAGAAGGAAAAAGTACCGAAATGGTAGAGATAGACAAGTCAATATCCTTTGATGGACGGGATATTAGACTCAAAGTAGGTCTGCTTGCCCCTCAATCTGGTGGTTCAGTAATGATACAGTCGGGGGATACAGCAGTTCTAGTGACAGCAACTCGTGCCCCTGGTCGAGAAGGGATTGATTTTCTACCCTTGGTGGTTGACTACGAAGAAAGACTCTACGCAGCAGGTCGGATTCCAGGTGGTTTCCTCAGGCGGGAAGGCCGTCCTCCAGAAAAAGTTATCCTAACTAGCCGTCTCATTGACCGTCCCTTACGTCCCTTATTTCCCAGTTGGCTACGAGATGATATACAGATTGTAGCAACTACCCTGTCTATGGATGAACAAGTACCGCCAGATGTTTTGGCAGTTACTGGTGCATCGATTGCTGTGTTGCAGGGCAGCATTCCCTTCTATGGACCAATGGCAGCTGTACGGGTAGGGTTACTCGGGGATGATTTTATGATTAATCCCACCTACAAGGAAATCGAAAATGGCGACTTGGACTTAGTCGTGGCTGGTTCCCCACAAGGGGTAATTATGGTAGAAGCCGGTGCCAATCAATTACCGGAACAAGATATAATCGAGGCCATCGATTTCGGCTACGAAGCGGTACAAGACTTGATCAAAGCCCAGCATGACCTGCTTGAGGAGTTGGGAATTGCAATAGTGATTGGCGAACCCCCAGCCGTAGACTCGAATCTAGAAGAATTTATTCGCGTCCGCGCCACTGACAAAATTAAAGGTGTCCTCTCGCAATTTGACCTGGACAAAAATGGTCGGGATGTTGCCTTAGATGAGATTAAAGACAGTGCTGTCAAAGCAGAAATTACCCAACTCAAAGAGGATGACCCGATCCGTGTAGCGGTTAATGAAAATAGCGCATTAGTCGATAAGCTGTTCAAAAGCCTCACCAAAAAACTGATGCGTACTCAGATTGTGGAAGAAGGGGTGCGCGTGGATGGTCGCAAGCTAGACCAAGTGCGTCCTGTCTCTTGTCAAACCAGTCTATTACCTCAGCGAGTTCATGGTAGCGCTTTGTTCAACCGAGGACTAACCCAAGTCCTATCCACGGTTACCTTGGGAACACCTGGAGATGCCCAAACTCTAGATGACCTTAACCCAGAAGATGAGAAGCGCTATCTGCACCACTACAATTTCCCACCCTTTTCTGTAGGGGAAGTCAAGCCATTGCGATCGCCCGGACGGCGTGAAATTGGTCACGGAGCCTTAGCCGAACGAGCATTAGTCCCCGTGTTGCCCCCTCAACACGAGTTTCCCTATGTGATCCGGGTAGTATCGGAAGTGCTCTCCTCCAATGGTTCCACCTCCATGGGCTCGGTTTGTGGTTCAACACTGGCCTTGATGGATTCAGGTGTACCGATTACCAAACCGGTTAGTGGTGCAGCCATGGGTTTGATCAAAGAAGGAGATGAAGTCCGCATTCTCACCGATATTCAAGGTATTGAAGACTTTTTGGGTGACATGGACTTCAAAGTCGCCGGTACCGATACTGGCATCACGGCTTTGCAAATGGACATGAAAATCACTGGTCTGTCCATGGATACCATAGCCCAGGCCATTGAGCAAGCCAAACCAGCCAGACTGCATATCCTAGAAAAGATGCTGGCGGTGATTGACACACCCTCCACAGACATGTCACCCTTTGCTCCTCGCCTCTTAACCATGAAGATCGATCCGGAGTTCATCGGTACAGTCATTGGTCCAGGGGGTAAGACAATTAAAGGAATTACCGAGCAAACTGGGGCAAAAATCGATATTGAAGATGACGGTACAGTTACCGTATCTGCTATGGATGGGGACAGAGCCACCAAAGCTATCAATATCATCCAAGGCTTAACCCGCAAGCTGCATGAAGGGGATGTCTATGTTGGTCGTGTCACCCGGATTATTCCCATTGGTGCCTTTGTGGAAATACTTCCTGGCAAAGAAGGTATGATTCACATTTCCCAACTAGCTGACTACCGAGTTGGCAAAGTGGAAGATGAGTTAGCGGTAGGAGATGAGGTAGTTGTCAAAATACGGGAAATTGACAACAAGGGTCGTCTTAATTTAACCCGTTTGAACATTCATCCGGACGAAGCTGCCGCAGCACGGGAAGCAGCAGCGTTATAACCTAGCTAGGCTAGCTAGATAATGGTGAAGCGTCAGGAGCAGGGAAGCTTCTCAAGACTATAGAGAACAGATGTAGAAGCCTCTGGGGAGTTGGGGGAATAAATTGACCCTACTCTGATGATGCTTCCCTGAACTTACCCTAGGAGTATCCTGTGATCAGGTCAGTGACCAGCAAAAGTTAAACATTTCTGAGATAGCCGTAAGTAAAAGCTTTACACTAAATAATGCATTATGGTTTAGAGATGATTTAGTTAAGCTGTGCGGAAAATTGTTATAGCTGGTAACTGGAAAATGTACAAAACTCAAGCGGAAACCGCTGAGTTTTTAAAGGGATTTTTGCCTGAGGTGGAGCAAACTCCCATAGAACGGGAGGTTGTTCTGTGTGGTCCCTTCACCGACTTGGGTGTGATGTCTGAGCATGTACAAAATACTCGTGTACAGATCGGGGCTCAGAATATCCACTGGGAAAATGCTGGAGCCTACACTGGTGAAATTGCTGGTGGGATGCTCAAGGAAATTGGTGTGCGCTATGTCATTGTTGGTCATAGTGAACGGCGTCAATACTTCGGCGAAACTGATGAAACCGTTAATAAACGCCTTCACGCTGCTCAGCGTCACGGTTTGATTCCGATTCTGTGTGTTGGGGAAACGAAAGCACAACGGGATGCTGGTGAAACAGAAGACATTATTAGCAAGCAGTTGGAAAAAGACCTAGTCAACGTTGACCAGCAAAATTTAGTGATTGCTTACGAACCAATCTGGGCAATTGGTACTGGAGACACTTGTGATGCATCAGAAGCGAATCGAATCATTGGATTAATTCGCTCCAAGCTAAAGGAAGCTAATGTCCCAATTCAATATGGTGGCTCCGTCAAACCCAAGAATATTGATGAAATTATGGCTCAATCAGAAATTGATGGAGTACTGGTGGGCGGAGCAAGCTTAGAACCTGCGAGCTTTGCCAGAATAGTCAATTATCAGTAGTTGTGATTAGTCATGGGCTAATTGTTAATTGTTAATTGTTAATTGTTAATTGTTAGTTAGCTTATTATTAGTTAGTTAATTGGTTAATTGGTTGATTGCAATGGGCAATTTTCAATTAGCAATTAGCCATGATCTATAAGCGATGGATAAAGGAAAATTAACCATCCAGAACTATTCTTTTGAGTGGGGCAAACGAACCTATATCATGGGTATCTTGAACGTTACCCCCGATAGTTTTAGTGATGGCGGAGAGTATTTTACCCCAGAAGCTGCCTTAAGGCAAGCTCAGGCTCTAGTAGATGCTGGTGCTGATATTATCGATATTGGTGGTCAATCCACTCGACCTGGTGCCGAGCAAATTTCCCTACCCGAAGAACTGAAACGAGTTGTGCCTGTGGTAAAGGCAATGGGTTCAGTGCTGAAGATACCGATTTCTGTCGATACCACTAGAGCATCTGTGGCTAAGGCTGCGGTAGAAGCTGGTGCCGATATGGTCAATGATATTTCCGGTGGCACATTTGACCCAGACATGTTGCCACTTGTAGGGCAATTGGGGGTACCAATTGTCTTAATGCATATCCGAGGCACCCCGGTTTCCATGCAAAAATTAACTGATTATCAAGACTTAATTGGAGAAATCTATAGCTTTCTGGAGGAGCGGGTAACTGCGGCAACCGCAGCAGGAATTAAGCGATCGCATATTATTATTGACCCAGGCATTGGTTTTGCCAAAACCGCTGAGCAAAGTGTAGAGATTCTGCGGCAACTGCCTAGGTTTGATGCCCTCGGTCTACCGATGTTAATAGGAGTATCTCGCAAAAGCTTTATTGGACGCATCATCAATCAACCAGACCCCAAGGGTCGAATTTGGGGAACTGCTGCGGCTTGTTGTAGTGCCATTGCCGGTTCAGCAGACATCCTGCGGGTACACGATGTTGACCAGCTCCGTGATGTCTGCCGTGTTGCTGATGCGATTTGGCGTGTTTAAGTATTCAGCATTCAGCTATCAGCATTCAGTTATCAGCATTCAGCTTTTGAATAAAAGAGGTAAGCATTGGTTTAATCTCTGTTACGTTTGCTGACAGCTTACAGCTGACAGCTAAATGCTTTGATGGGCTTTTCCCGAGAGTTTCAATTCTCATTAATCTCGAACTATTAAATTCTCCCATTCGAGGTTTATTTTAAGCTGACCGCTGACCGCTGACCGCTGACCGCTGACCGCTGACCGCTGAATTATTACATTGTTATTGCCCTAATTACTCTCGCCCACAGATTCAGTTTGAAGCAAATCAGTCATGGCTTCGCTCAGTGCTTTTGGATCCATAAAGACGACTTTAGAATTGTTGCTTTCACTTAATTTTTCATTAGCTTCTACATAGCGTTGAGCAATCAGGAACTGTAGGACTTTCTGAGTATTAGCTTGCTCTTGAAGAGCTTTGGAGATCATTTGGATCGACTCCACTGTACCTTCAGCCTGTAAAATTTTGGCTTGTTTCTCACTCTTAGCAGCTCGTTCCTTCTCTAGGGCATCGATAATAGTCTGGGGTGGTTTAATCTCTTGCACCTCAACCCGCATCACCTTGACTCCCCAATCAGCAGAGGCATCATCTAATTGTTGCAATAAGTTCTGATTGATTCTGTCTCGGGAGGCATAAGTCTCGTCTAATTCCATCTGACCAATGGTAGAACGCAGAGTGGTCATGACTAAATTTTCAATCGCCTCATGAACATTATCTACAGCATAAAAAGCTTTGTACATATCTAAAATTTGCCAATACACGATCGCATCGACTTCTACCTGAACGTTATCTTTGGTGATTGCCTGCTGGGGTTCAATGTCCAAAATCTGCTCACGGGTACTCTCTTCTACGGCAATCTTGTCTATAAACGGAACTACATTGTAGTTAAGACCAGGGTCTAGTTTTTTACGATACTTACCAAAACGTTCTACTAGAGCTTCATTTCCCTCTTGGACAACTTTTGTCGTACCTACGGTGTAGCCAAAGGCTACTAAAATAATTGGGGCGAGTATGCTAAGAAGAATATCCATAGTGTTTTAGATCCTGTTAGAAGATTAATAAATTCACGCTTTGCTGCGGCTAGCATTTCCTAGAAATAACTTTATCAATAGAAGAGCACAAAATGTGTGTATAGATAACTTTCACTCTAGCCACCCCTGGGTTGAGTGTCAAAGCTGTTATCAACACTACGGGGAAGCTAACTTCTGTGGATGAGGGGTATTCCCCTCACCATTCCCCTAACCTATACTTAGAAACTGAGAACACAACAGAGGGAAGATCCGCAACAACTAAAAAAGTAGGTTATCAAAGTAGATTTAGTTTAAGCATTCAGCCGTGAGCCATTCGCGAACGCGAATGGCCTTGGCTCACGCTACTTGAGGTGCCGTCAGTGCTCAGTAGTCAGCTGATTTTATTCAAAAGCACCGATTGCGCTACGCGCACGCTGCGCCAACAGTAGCCTGGCCATTCCCGTAGCGTGGCCTTTGGCTGATAGCTGATACGCGACACGCTGATACGCGACACGCTGAATGCTTACAATTTCGTACTAGTCAGTTTTTTCAGCAGCAGATGGCTTGTCTTCTTCAGCCTTGTCCTGATTAACCAGCCATTCTGAGAGGGGGCGTGAGACAGCATACTGAAAGTCCACTGGCACTAACAGCACCTGCAACTGCTCAGATTTGGAATCCAGTGGTAGGACTTGAGCATATAGGAAACTGCGAGTAAAGTCCAAGTTGCCTAAGATCAGCTTCGGACTGTCCTGATTTTTCAGTTTCACTGTTATAGTTGCTGAGGGCTTGTCTAATCCATACTCTGGAAGTTGGTCAGGGCTAACCGTAAGAATGCGATCGCTTTTGCCCTGAGCCAGCAAGTTCAACAAAAAGGAAACAACCGCATCACTAGCTGTCGCCTCTTTGGGCTTTTTCATCCGCCAACCCGATTCTGGCTCACTGGCTCGCTCGAATACTAAGGTCTTGTCATCACTATTAACAGTAAACGATTGAATCTCGTCTTCAGTGAAATTAAATATCGGTTTTTTATTAATTTTAGCAGCTTCTCGCTTTTCAGAACCCTGAATTTCATAAATATATACACCTCCCCCCAGGAGGATGGCACAAATGACTAAAATCAGAGTTGTCCTTTGTAGTTTCATCAGTTTAAACTGCATCGATCTAAACACAGCTTAATACGTTATAGCGGTTCTCAATTGGGTGAGGTACACCTCCCTTGGGAGTAGGGAGTAGGGAGTAGGGAGTAGGGAACAGGGAACAGCGGATCTGGGAACAGCGGATCTGGGAACAGCGGATCTGGGAACAGCGGATCTGGGAACAGGGAAAAAATCTTGTGTAGTTCACAATTATGAGAAACGCTATAGCTAGATCTAGCTAAGTCTTTGGGAGATTGCTAAGTAGTCGGAGATCAATAAACGCGCTCTGTGTAAAGAATTATGAAAATTCCGATCCAAAAAACACTGGTATGGCTATTGGGTGGTTTAGGTATCTCAGGGGTAATCGCGCCAGCCTTGGGATTAGATACATCAATCTCAGAAGCTGGTATTAATGTCTATCGGTTACACCAACCTCCCTATAATTTAACCGGTCGCAAAATTGCCATTGGGCAAGTGGAAATTGGTAGACCTGGATTATTTGGTAAGGATAAGGCCGCTATCAAGAATCGGACAGTAACTCCTGCGGGAGTATTTTATCGCAACACCCCCGCAAAACCGAATACCCATGTTGATGAACATGCGGCTATGGTAGCAGCTGTGATGATTAGTCGAGACAAAGCCTTTCGGGGAGTAGCACCTGGGGCAAAACTCTACGCTTCAGCAGTTGGTTCCCTGTCTAGGAGTGGACAACCGGAAGAGTGCCTCGCGGCTCAGCATATTGCTCAGCAAAATGGCTCCGATGTGCGGGCAATTAATTTTAGTTTTGGTGAATCCCTACAGCGGGACCCGAGGGAGGAAGCGGTGCTGGATGGCAATGCGCTGTTAACTCTATGTATCGATTGGTCAGCTAGGGTGCATGACGTCTTGTATGTGATTGCTGGCAACCAAGGCAAAGGGGGCATTCCGATCCCCACAGATAATTTTAATGGTATCAATGCAGCATACACAGCCAAGCGTCAGGGAGTTTTTAATAAGGTAGACTTTGCTAACTTGAGTGCTTTACCAGTTGGTATTGGTCGTCGTCTGATTCGGCAAGAAATTAATGTTGGTTCTCGCCGCTCGATTAATTTGGTAGCTCCTGGCAACAAGATATCGTTGTATGACCTCAAAGGTAAAGTGACTAAGGTCAGTGGTACCAGTTTTGCTGCTCCCCATATCACTGGTGTTGTAGCATTGCTACAGGAATTTGGTGATTCCGCTTTGCGCAAGCTGCGCTCAAGACAACAAAAACTATTCTTGATGCAGTCCCTCAGAGCGGAAACCCCCAATACCGGGCTGCATCGCTTGTGGATGAATTGGAGTACAGATTCCCGACGCCATGAAGTAATGAAGGCAGTGTTGCTTAATTCTGCTGACAAAATTCAAGATCTCGGTGATGGGATGCTACTAGGCATGAGCCGCACGATTCGGGCAAAGGATAATCACCACTGGTTAGAGTCTGATGCTTACCAAGACCCCAAAATTCCTCTGGATATGCAGATGGGGACAGGACATCTAAATGGGTTTCGAGCTTACCAGCAATTTAAACTCGGCCAATGGAGTCCCAGTGGCATTGGAGTGCCACCAGTGGGTTGGGATTACCGTACTGTGGAGAAATCATCTGATCGGGACTATGTGTTAACAAAACCCTTAGCAGAAGGAAGTTTTATCTCTTTAACTCTGGCTTGGGACCGTTTGGTAGAGTTAGAGGATGACAATAATAATGATGCTTATGATCTTGGGGAGAGTTTTAGCGA
Organism: Moorena sp. SIO3A2; assembly: GCF_010672265.1. NCBI lineage: Bacteria > Bacillati > Cyanobacteriota > Cyanophyceae > Coleofasciculales > Coleofasciculaceae > Moorena > Moorena sp. SIO3A2. Next base: position 77,431 of record NZ_JAAHHC010000018.1, on the reverse strand, counting down.
TCGCGGTTTGAATAATCTTGACCTCTATTTAATGCCAGTCGGAGAAGAGGACATTACCAAAAGTGTCTGTGCTTCTATCAGTGAAGCGGATGCTGTGGAACATATTTTCTGCCAAGTCCCTGCTCAGGGTCGCTATAAAATTCGGGTTCAGTATCAACAACAGGTTAATCAGCCGTCTCAAGCTTATGCTTTAGCTTGGTGGACAGTTCCAGATCCCAAATGATAGGCAACAGAGGCAAGAGGGCTAAGCTGCTAGCTTTGAGCAAAAACTTGGCTCGAAAAATAAAAACTTGATTGGGGATTCATCCCATGGTGCCCTTACGGGTCAGATCTCAAGATTGAAGGCGCTAGAAGCTAAAGTTACAATCTAGCTAAAGTAGGAATGGTAGTTGATTCACAATAGAGTTGGAATGGAGGAAGAGTTTTACTACCGAGGAATAGATAAAATTCGTCAAGGAGACTTGAACGAAGCAATCGAGGAATTTGACAAAGCCTTAGAGATTAATCCGAACTTCGCCGAAGCCTACTATAAACGAGCTATGGCTCGCTTTGACTTAGGGGATCAACAAGGCGCGCTTGCCGATTATACTCAGGCTTTACAAATCAATTCTGAAAGTATTGAAGTTTATTTCGGGCGGGGTTTGGCTCGATTGGCACTGGGAGATGCCACTGGAGCAATAGAAGATGCCAATCAAATACTTAAGATTAATCCTAATCAGCCTGCAGCTTGTAAGCTTCAAGGTAGTGCCTACCGTAAGTTAGGAGATAATCAGGCTGCGATCGCATCATTTAAACAAGCAGCTCAGCTCTACCTAGACCAACAAGATAAATTAAATTGTCGTCGTTGTCTTGAGAGTATCAATCAAATTCAACAACAGCAAATACTAGCTTTAGGTCGAGCCCAGACTAACGATTTTTGCCATCAAGCAATAAATAAAGTTAACACAGGCAAGTACCGAGAAGCCTTAGAGGATTTCAACTGGCTCCTTGAGGTTGACCCCAAAAATGCCCAAGCTTATTGCTATCGAGGTATTGTTCACTGCAAACTCGGTGATTACAGGAGAGCCATTCAAGACCTTGGTCAAGCTATGGAACTAAATCCCCAAGATGCTCAGGTTCGTTACCATCGAGGATTAGTACGAATTGAATTGGGAGATTACCGGGGAGCTATTGATGACTTGACCAAGTTACTACAAAGTAATCCGGAAAATCGGGACGTCTTAATCCATCGGGGTAATGCCTATATCCAGATGGGAGACTATCGCCAAGCCATCGAAGATTATTCCCGAGTTATTACTCTTAAACCCAATGATGCTCAATCATATCGTTATCGGGCAACCGCTCGTGAAAAGTTTGAAGATCTACGGGGAGCATTTGAAGATTATCAACAAGCGGCAAACCTGTATTTCGATCAACAAGACTGGACTAATTATCGGAAACTGCTCGATAAACTCAAACAGCTACAGCCATTACAACTGACCGAGGGGTCGAGCAATCGAGAATCACAAGCACCATCAAATATCAAACCTAGTAGGGAGTTGCAACAAAGACTACTAAGACTGGTAGGAGGACAATCCGATATCGCCACACGCCTACTTGACTTGGCTAAGGGAAAATACCCAGGGATGCCAGAAAAATGGTATTGGGAGAAGGTGATCAAGGATTTAGAACGATAGCGCTATAATAATTGAAATATTGATAAAACTAGCGACAATTAATCATTCAGCTTATGCGCTACAGATGGTGCTACTTGAGGTGCTATCAGCTATCAGCTGTTGCGATTGCTTCAATGGCAGCTTCTAATGCGATCGCAATATGAGTCCAATGGGTTCCTCCCTGACAAAACACAATATAAGGCTCCTTAAGCGGACCATCGGCAGAAAATTCTGACGTACTGCCATCAATAAAAGTCCCCCCAGCCATCACTAACTGACTCTCATAACCCGGCATTGCGGCTGGGACAGGGTCGAGGTAGGAACCTATCGGAGAATGCTGTTGTATCCCTCGACAGAAAGCGATTAATTTTTCCGCTGAACCCAACTCAACTGCTTGAATTACATCCCGACGGGGTACCATCGGTGGGGGATTGACAGGATAACCAAGTTGTGCTATAGTATGAGCGATTAAATGACTCCCTTTGAGGGCTTCACCAACCATTTGGGGAGCTAGGAATAATCCTTGAAACAGCAATCGATTTTGATCGAAAGTCGCCCCACCTGAACTACCAATCCCTGGAGCAGTCAGACGACAGGTCGCCGCTTCAACTAAGTCAGCTTTTCCAGCGACATAGCCTCCAGCAGTAGCAATCGTTCCCCCAGGATTTTTAATCAAGGAACCCGCCATCAAATCTGCTCCTACTGCTGTCGGTTCTTGTTCTTCTACAAATTCCCCGTAACAGTTATCCACAAAACAGATAGTATCAGGATTTTGTTGTTTGACAAGCTTGACAATTTTTTCTATTTCTGATATTGAAAGACTCTTTCGCCAAGAATACCCACAGGAACGCTGAATGAACACCAGGCGGGTATTCTCTCCTACCGCTGTTGCCAAGGCTGACCAATCTAAACTTCCCTCACTAGTTAGGGACAACTGGCGGTAACGAATCCCAAATTCTATTAGGGAACCTTGACCATCACCCCGTAAACCAATCACCTCTTCCAAGGTATCGTAAGGGGCACCGGCAATCGCTAGCATTTCATCTCCAGGACGCAATACCCCAAACAGGCAAGATGCGATCGCATGGGTTCCGGAAACAAATTGTACCCGTACAGCTGCAGATTCAGCTCCCATGACATCAGCAAACACCATGTCGAGAGTTTTGCGTCCTAAATCATCATGTCCATAGCCCGAAACACCAGCAAAGTGATGGACTCCTACACGATGTACTCGAAAAGAATCCAGTACCTTTTTGAGATTTTGCTTGACGGCGGTGTCAATACCATAAAAGATCGGAAATAGTGCTTTTTCTGCTGCTTGCAGCCGTTGAGAGCTGTTGATTCCCAAAATTCGCGCCTCGAAATTTTAGATCAAAATTTTAGATCAAAGAGAGCGGGTTATGACAATTTGTATCCTATTAGACTTACTGCATGACAATTGCTACTTCAGATAATCTTCGTTTAGATTGGGTCGTTATTACCTATATGGCCTTTATTCACCTAGCAGCCCTGTTTGCCTTACTTCCGAGCAACTTTAACTGGACAGCAGTGGGCTTAATGATCTTTTTCCACTGGGTGACAGGGGGCTTGGGGGTAACTCTGGGATGGCATCGCTTAGTGACCCACCGCAGTTTTCAGACACCCAAGTGGTTAGAATACTTCCTAGTTTTGTGTGGTACCATTTCCTGTCAAGGAGGAGTGATCGATTGGGTAGGACTACATCGCATCCATCATTTGCACTCTGACACCCAACCGGATCCCCATGACTCCCATCAAGGGTTTTGGTGGAGTCACATGGCTTGGATGTTGCATAAAATTCCTGCTGATGAGCAAATTTCTAAATTCACTAAAGATATTTCTGGAGATCGGGTTTATCAGTTTTTGGATAAGTATTTTGTGCTTGTTCAAGTGGTTCTAGGACTGTTGCTGTATGCCATGGGTGGCTGGCCATTTGTAGTGTGGGGGATTTTTGTGCGGCTAGTACTGGTGTTTCACTGTACCTGGTTTGTCAACAGTGCTACTCACAAATTTGGTTATCGCACCTATGAGTCTAATGATTGCTCAAAAAACTGCTGGTGGGTAGCCCTACTAACCTATGGCGAAGGCTGGCACAACAATCACCATGCTTATCAGTATTCTGCAAGGCATGGCATTAAATGGTGGGAAATTGACCTGACTTGGATGACGATTCAGTTCCTACAACAGCTGGGTTTAGCCAAAAACGTGAAACTGATTAGTCCTGAACAGACATAAGTTTCCCTAGGGTAGTACCTTGAGTGCTACCCTGCCAGTTGCCGAGCGGCTTCAGTTCTGAGGGCGGCTTAGTTGTAAAACCTCCTGAGCAGCAGAGTATACTCCGGTTTCCAAAGTGCAAGCACCATGGATTTATCCTGTCTACTTCAGGACTTATGACTCTAGCACTGAGGCTTAGGGAGTTTCTGGTAAAATTATAAAATATTAAAAATTCTTAGCTTTTGTTTACAAAAAACGTAAAGTCTGCCTTTATAATCGTATAAGTATTGTTACTAATCTCAAATTGTTCTTATCGAACGTTAACGGATACACCTTAGCAACAACTCCTTAGTGATGCCCCGGATACTGGTCATCGATGACGACCCCGCAATTTCAGAATTAGTCACCATCAATTTGGAGATGGCTGGCTACGATGTTAGTCAAGCAATGGATGGCATCAAGGGTCAGGCTCTAGCTCTGCAACTGCAGCCAGACCTGATTATGTTAGACTTGATGCTACCCAAGGTAGATGGTTTCACCGTCTGCCAACGGTTACGTCGGGATGAACGCACTTCCGATATTCCAGTATTGATGTTGACTGCCCTAGGTCAAACCCAAGACAAGGTAGAAGGCTTTAATGCTGGTGCCGATGATTATCTCACCAAACCCTTTGAACTCGAAGAAATGCTGGCGCGAGTGCGAGCATTACTACGGCGCACAGACCGAATTCCCCAAGCTGCTAAGCATACGGAAATACTGAACTATGGTCCTTTGACCCTAGTTCCAGAAAGGTTTGAGGCGATTTGGTTTGATAAAACCGTGAAACTGACCCATCTGGAGTTTGAACTACTGCACTGTTTACTGCAGCGCCATGGTCAAACTGTTTCTCCGAGCGAAATCCTTAAAGAAGTTTGGGGGTATGACCCTGACGATGATATCGAAACCATTCGAGTGCATATTCGTCACCTGAGAACCAAGCTAGAACCTGATCCCCGCCATCCTAAGTACATCAAAACCGTTTATGGAGCAGGTTATTGCTTAGAGTTACCCAATACAGAAAAGACCCTAGAAGTGACTTCGGCGACTGCCTAGGATGAAATTGGTAATGTCAGAGGTACTACAAATCTACCTTCTTAAGCTAGAGTGGAAAGCCCCCGCCCTTAAGCCGGGGGTAAGCTTTCTCACCGTTAGTCAGTTGGCTAATTCTGATCAAAAATTGATCAAGTTCTAGGGAGCCAAGGCATTGCCCCGCAACAAGCTACCAATTGTCTTCGCTGTAATCTTCATTTGGATAAGAGGATTAGCAGGTACAACGGTTTTATAGAGATAGCTATCGAAAGTCAGCCGCTGCACATCCTTGTCAGCACACATCTCTACAAAGGCTTCTCGGCTAGCATCGGAGTTATAGAAAACTCGTTGTAGAATATCTAGGACTTTGTAGGTCATGCCGTATTTCTTATCCCAGCGCTTCAGGTAAAGCTTGAGGTCACTCTCTGTGGGGATACGGCTACCGCCATTAGAGGTTTCCACAATGGTTTCAGCACACATGCGAGCTGATTTAGCCGCAAAGTAAATCCCTTCCCCAGAGGATTTAGTTACTGTTCCAGCAGCATCACCTACCAAAGCTACCCGACCAACTACACGTCTAGGTCTGGGATGCTCAGGAATCGGATGGGCTTCCACTTTGATAATTTTTCCACCCACAAGTTTTTTAGCCGCACGGGCGCGAATCCCTGCTTGTAGCTTTTTGATCAGGGATTGGTTGACCCTCATAGTGCCGGTGCCAACAGCAACGTGGTCGTATTTAGGGAAGACCCAGGCGTAGAAATCAGGAGAGACATCATTACCCACATACATTTCTGCCAGGTCTTGGTAGTAATTCATCATGTTCTCTGGCAAACTGATGCGCTCTTGGAAAGCGATCGCATAATTGTAATCCCCAGCATCAATTGCTTTGGCAACCCGGGAATTTGCCCCATCAGCTCCAATCACCACATCTACTTTCAAGGTTTTGTGGGTTCCCTTGACACTGCCATCAGAATGGTCAGAATAATAGATGGTATAGGGTTGAGAGTTACTGGTGGGAATATCGAGTTTATAAACGGTGCCATTAATTAAGTTAGCCCCCAACTCAGCCGCACGATTGCGCATGAACCCATCAAGCACCTCGCGACGGCACATCCCAATATATTCGTTTTCCTTTTCTATATGGATATCAACTTCAAGATCAGACGGTGAGATCATCTTCATGTTTCTCACTTGCCGGTCAATAATTTCTGGTGGCAGGTCAAACTCACTCACCATACATAGTGGAATCGCACCACCACAGGGCTTAGCATTGTCCAGCTTACGCTCAAACAAATAGGTTTCGATTCCTGCTTTAGCTAACGTCTCGGCAGCAGAAGAACCTGCTGGTCCCGAACCAACTACTGCAACCCTTAGTGCTGGCATGTTTTCTCCCATGGTTTTTTAAGCTACGCAATGCATACTATCATGGACTTTCCTGTGATCTGAAGCTTCCCTAATATTTGGGGTCAAGTTGCAATACACCTTAACAAAAGTTCGTCACATTACTTAACAATTACAGCGGTGATTGGTCATTTTCATCGTTACCGATTAATTGTTAAGATTAATTATTAATTATTAATTATTGTGTAATTTTTAGTAATTGTTATTGTTAATGGTTAATTCTTAATTAGACCGAGCTTAGACCTGTTGGGAAATAAGAGAAAATATCGATAGTGTAGGCAAATCGGTAAAGTAATACCAATTCCTCAAAGTAGGACTACAGATGCAGATGATCCGAGAGTCGAGTTTTGGAACTACTGAATTTAGCGTTGCAGTTTCTTCCGTGCCTGCTGACGTAGCTTCAGGGCATTCCGGTGGTTAGGTTCAATCTGGAGTGCCTTATTTAAAGAAGTGATTGCCTGATTAAAGCGTCCTAGTGTCATCTGAGCTTCCCCCTTAGTCATCCAAGCCTCTGCCAAATTTCGTTGAAGTGCGATCGCTTTCTCCAAAGCCGTAATCGCCTCAACAGAACGACCCAACTTTTGGAGGGTTATTCCCTGTGAAAGCCAAGCTTCCGTTAAATCTGGCTTGAGAGTAAGGGCTTGGTTATAGAGTCTAAGGGCTTCTACAGACCTTTGCTGTTGGTCAAAGGCTTGACCAAGGCTCCACACAGCTTCTGGATAGTTAGGTTTGAAATGTAAGGCATCATTACAAGCAACAATTGCCATCTCCGGCTTTTGGAGTTTATTCAGACTGTAGCATCTGCCCCAATAGGCTTCCGCAAAATCGGCTTTTTTAGCGATCGCTTGGTCGTATAGTTTGAGAGCTTCCTGGTACTGTCGAGATTTCCGCAACTGCTCAGCTTCCTCTAAAAATTGCTCTTCTGTAACCGTAGCCTCAGTCTTATAGTCAGTCTTATAGTCAGTCTTATAGTCAGTCTTATAGTCAGTCTTATAGTCAGTATTTTCACCAGTCGGTTGAGCAGATAGAAAAGTTTTCCACAGCAGCAAGCTGACCCCCAAGATAGTTATCGATACAGTAATTAACCCCAACTTCACCAATCGTTGCGGAATAGATACTGTTGTCAAGTTAGTTGCTGAACCTCTCGAATGTTCGGTGAGGTCAAGTTGAGGCGTAGTTCTACTTTGACTCCTGGTCATCATTGACGAGTGGACTGTAGTTTTTGGTAGGTTCCTAATGTCGGGAATTGGGAGTTCCATCCCAGACTGGCTTTCCCTGGTAATTTCCTGAGTAGGGATTTCTTCCTCAGCTTCAGACAACAGTTGCTGTGTTGGTAAACTAGCCAATACCTCTAGAGCGTCAGTTGCTGTCCGATAACGGTCACGGAAATCATAGCGCACCATAATGTCAAGAATATGGGCCAACTCTGGGCTAACCTGCTTTGCGTAGTGTTGCCAATCAATTTCACTAGTTATGGGATTTTCCTTCAAGTTTTTGGGATGAACCCCAGTTAATGCCTGGATACCAACCATCCCGACAGCATAGATATCACTGCTAAAGCGGGGCTTTCCTGCCAATTGCTCATGGGGCATATAGCCCTGGGTGCCTATAGAAACCGTTAAATGAGTTTCCCCGGTTTCAGGATTAATCTTTTGGCTACTGACTTGCTTAACAGCACCAAAGTCAATCAGCACGATTTTCTCGTCCCCTTGGCGGCGGATCAGGTTAGAGGGCTTAATATCCCGGTGGATAATCTGTTGTTGATGAACAAAGGCCAATACCTGTAGAATGTCTGTTAATAAAGCAATAACTCGCTCTTGTGAACACGGATCACCCTGGACAAGTTCTCGATTCAAAGGTTGTCCTTCAATCAATTCCTGAACCAGATAAAACTGCTGATCTTCCTCAAAATGTGCTAGTAGGCGAGGGATCTGGTCATGATTACCTAGCTGGTAGAGAAATCGAGCTTCTCTATCGAAAAGGCGTCTTGCCATTTGCAGCGTTGCCGTCTGTTCGGTTTGGGGCAAAAGATGTTTAACCACACATCGGGGTTGATTTGGCAAATGTATATCTTGTGCCAGGAACGTTCGACCAAACCCACCAGATCCCAGTTGGTTGATAATTTTGTAGCGTCCGCCTACTAGGGCTTTTGCAGGTTTTGTCTGTGCAGATAAGCGGCTCATCGAGGGGTTAGTGATGACTACCTAATTATGATTCCAAATTCAGTAAATATACCATTGATTTGGATCCTAAAGCCAGTTATACCACAAAGAAAGTTAACATTACCAGTTGTTTAATTAACCCTCAACTCCCTCGTCTTGGTGCCCGTTCACGCTTAGCTTTTAAAAAGCGCAGGGTCCCACGGCAACATTAACTTTTTCCTTGACTATCGGACATTAAGAGACTTGTCCCTTAATCAGCTCAACTAACGATAAGTTACTCAAATGAGGGAGTAAGCTGTCACCCATTGAAATTGTGCATGGGGCTGATGGTCAGATGGTCAGATGGCGAGATAGTCAGAGGGTAGACCGGCTTTTGCAGAAGTGGCTCGGACTGAAATTTCAATAGAGCTCTGCGGAAAATACTCAATACCTCTGTGCAACTAGCTCTAAAAACGCGATCGCCAATTTCAATTACCAGTCAGTTTCTAGCTAAAAATAGGTACTTGAGCTAATTGATGTTAATAAATCAGCCTTTTAAAGAGGGTTATACTCATTGTTTATTTCGACAAAAAAAGTAATCAATTATTATAACGCCATTATATTGGGGGGATTAGTGCCCCAAATCTTAATCTCAATAACCCCAAATACAGCTAATTATCTGTTCATACTTCCTGGGATTCTTTATCGATGATGTTTTGACAAACATCATATCACCCATCAGCAACCAAGATGCGCTGCTCTACATAGATTTGAATTTGACCATAGCTGAACAAAATCCCATCAGAGTGCATAATACCCATAAGACCAGTATTAAACCAGCCTTAAAACCCCCTACCCCCTTTTAAAATTACCAATTCATCGAGTATGCTATGGCTATACCCTTTTGTCAGGATAGTAGCTTGGCCGCAAAACAAGCGGTTGCTTAGGTCTACTTTCTGAGATCTTCTTCCAGAAGTGGTACAAAAGCGTACAAAGTACGGCTGGCTATCGCCTTTTGGCTCTTAGCTCAGAGATTACCTCTGGGATGATTTATGTCAGTCGATAAAATCATTACCTTAAACCAGTATTTTTCGACCAAACTTTTATAAATTAATCCAAGACTACCAACCAGATAATGCCAACAAAATTTGGTCATTACTGACTTTTAACCTATGGTATAAATAATTTATTTCATGAATACATCTGTCTCAGTAGTTATCACCACCTTTAATAAAGCCCAGTACCTCGAACAATCAGTAAAGAGTGTACTAGCGCAAACATTTTCCCAGATTGAATGCATTATTGTCGATGATGGCTCTACCGATAATACCCGCCAAGTTGCTGATCAGTTAGTCCACTACCACCCAGAGATACAGTACTTTTATAAAGACAATGGAGGGGTATCGTCTGCTCGTAATTTTGGCGCTGATAAAGCCACTGGAGAATGGATTCAATTCTTAGATGCTGATGATTGGATTCATGAAGATAAAATCAGATTTCAATTGAGCTGTTTAGAGGGAACTGGTGATAATGTAGTATTTTACTCCGACTATGAACGGGTCTATGTTGATCAAAACGAAAACATTATTGAAACCAAGCCTCATGTTGTTGGTGCTCTCACCAAAGAACAGCTCATCGAACGACTGCTAATTTGTCCAGATTTTCTGGCAGATTCTCCTTTTCCCTTGTTACAGCAATCGATGCTGTTCAAGAAAAAACTCTTAGACCAGAGAAATTTTGATACTCGCCTGAAAGCCTGTGAGGATCGAGAATGGGTATTAGAACTTCTGCAACGGAACGTCAGATTCGTCCATACTCCAATCATCGGAGCCTATTATAGAAAACACCGCTTCAATCTCACCGATAATAGCTCACTGATGCGGGAGTCTTACATTAAGTATTTTGAAATTGTCTTGACAAATCACCAAAAATTAGTTAGCTTATGCCAGAAAAGTATTAAGTATTTGATAGAAAAAAGTTTTGAGGAAAAAGACCAGGAAAGTTTTACCAGATTAGCTAAATTAGTGGAATTACCAGTAGATCTGCTCAATGGCAAAATTAAAGTTAATCATCGTTGGTTATTAAATTTACTCTATTGGCTCAGAACGATGATACCAAACTTTTTACTATACGAAAGATACCGAGGTCCCCGTTCTCGTAAACTTTTATCCATCATTAGCCGTCGGTCTTAGCATAAACTGGGATAAAAGTCCCGTTCCGTAGAATCAGCCTCAGGATAAATCCTAGAGAGCATCCTGATTAAATTCCTGATTAAATTCCTCCTGTCAACAGCAGCAACACTGTTTGAAATAGTCCCACCATCACTCCTAAAATACCCCCTAAATTCACAATAGCTTGTAATTCACTTTTCACTAAAGTCTGAATCGTGATTTCCATATCTTTTGGAGAAGTAGCGTTTACCCGTTCAACAATCACCTCATCAATAGATAAAATCGGAATCACTTCAGTCATAATTTTTTCCAAATCCTCCTCCAGGTAGCGCTCTATAACCAAAGCGAGTTCCTTGCTAATCATTGTCAACGATGTAGTCATAATTGCTGAATCTCGGAGCCGATTAACAATTAAGGCAGACACTTTTTCCCAGTCAATAGATTGATTTAATCCTTGTATAAATTCAGCACCCCCCTCTTGAATATAAGCACGCACCGAATCCCGCATAGTTTTCCGTAGTTGTCTCACTGTTGACAAAGGCAGATTTTGCAATGAAACATTTTGCAACCATTCCCGCAAGCGATCGCGAGTTCCTAGAGCCACAATTAACTCTTCGATGCGAGCATTAGTCGCTTCTTTTTCGTCAAGGCAAAAGCTTCGCAGGCGGATCAAAGCATTGCGTATACCAAATAAATTTGCCACTACCCAGTATGTCCCACTGGACTTTTCCCGAAAGTCTTCATCAATGATTTGAATGTTGCGGTCAGTTAGGAAATCAATAACTGCCTGTCGCAAAATATCTGGGGGTAGTACTACTTTTAAGATCCACTCAGAAAGCTTCCGAGCTTGTTCTTGATCCAGTCGAAACTCCAATAAAATCTGGTCAAAAACATGGTTAAGTTGGGCTTCTAGGAAATCCTTACGACGGGCTAAGACTTTTAGCATACGTGGCAACGATTCCCCGATCAAGTCTCGGAGAATCCCAGCAAGAATATGAGCTGTTTTCTGTTGCTTATCCGACCGGACTTGATCTAGCGCTAGGTTTAATAGCCACAAGATCGCTCCTTCCACACGTTCAGTATGGAGCAGACGCTTTGCCAAACGCTGTAACTCTGTTGGCGTCAGCAGAGAACCCATAATAGTGTCAGCAACTCGCCTAGCCAGCCGTTCCTGGTTGCGAGGAATTAAACCTGGTGTAAAAGGTAGCTGACGCTTACCGATGTAAATTGGTCTGTAGGGACGGAACAACATTTTGATGGCTAAATCATTGGTGAAATAGCCAATAATTCCCCCAGCTATGGGAGGAACAAACAACAATAATAGGTTAAACAGATCCAAAACAAAAATCGAGTTGTGTAGAACTTAAAAAGCAGGTAATAGGTAATTTTAAAGTATGATGGAGAAAGTATGAAGTAAACTAGTTATAGCATTTATTAAATAGGTGAGGTACCCCGCCCTTGGAGGAGTAGGGAATAGGGAATAGGGAATAGGGAATAGGGAATAGGGAATAGGGAATAGGGAATAGGGAATAGGGAATAGGGAATAGGGAATAGGGAATAGGGAATAGGGAATAGGGAATAGGGAATAGGGAATAGGGAAAAAATCCTCTGTACCTCATTACTATGAGAACCGCTATATATGGCTGCGGTCCCTTAACAATTAGTAGGTTTGAGCATTAATTCAAAGATGCACCATCCCTCACCTTTATCATTATTGCTGCCTTTACACTTGCTATCTTCATCTTTTATACTTCAAGAATTTATTTAATGCCCAATCTCTATTGTAGGCTTTTTCCAAAAGTGACATCCTGCTACACTAAACCCGAACGGGATATAATACACATTGCCGTTGATGGCACTGTTCGTTTTCTTTTTCTTTAAACCATGACTGAAGTACCACCAGGCTCTCCTGAAAGTCACCCTCAAACCAATTCAGAACAGATAAATGCTGAAGATTTATTAACCTTACTGCGGCGCAAAGAACGTAACTGGGTGGAGTGGGGTCAAGCCTGTCAGCAGCTACAAAAAGCTGGCTACAGTTCTCAGGTAATTTTTGAAGAAACTGGGTTTGAGCCAATTCAACAGAATCAAGTGATGGTGGCATCTCAGGTTTACACAAGTTTGATTACAGTCGGGGTGTCCGATGAAGTGCGATCGCGTTTTGAGAGTACTGGTAGCGATTCCCTGTACGAGTTGCGGATTCTCACCCAAGAGGAACGAGCTGCTGCTGCTGAATTTCTCGTTGCTAGAAACTTGAACTCCGAAGGAGCCCATGAAGTTGCCAAAGCACTCAAGACCTTTTCCCGCAGAAGCCGTCCACCGGAGGGATTCACCAATCATCCTGGTGATGCTGTTGCCTATCAGTATTGGAAACTTGCCAAACAACACAATGATTTGCAAGAACGTTCTCGTTTGATTGCCCGAGGCTTGATGTTTGCTCATACTCAACAAGCCCGACAACAAATCGAAGAATTACTCACAGGAGCATTTGGTAGCACTCAGCGTCCAGCCCCCAGATTACCCATATACCGCCTTGAAGCTGAAGAAGATTTGCCCCGTTTGCTTCCGGTAGTGGGTGCCTTACCCCTGACAATAGCTGATCTCAACCAGGTTCCTAGAACTGACTATAAGGGCACTTTTAGTATAGTTAAGGGGCTTCGAGAGCAGATGTTCGCCGCAGTACCGGGCTGGCAGGTAGTTTTGAAGGCACAAGATCCAGTGGTGATTTTGTGTAACAGTAATCAGCTGCCTATTCAACAGAATAACAAACCTGAAGAGATTTTGCTTATTATTGACCGCTCACAGCAGCAGTGGGATGGGGACAGCTACTTTTTGGTTGAAGAATCAGGACAGTTAGAGATTAAGTGGTTTCCAGATTCTCCTGATATTAGTTTTTTGGGACGCCTCATCCTAGTATTACGACCGAAAAAAATTCTGGATGAAGCATTAAGTCAAGATGTCTGGCAAATTGATGAGTAATTAGTCATTAGTTATTAAGTTAGTTAATTTCTGTTTTGTTGACTCTTGACTCTTGGCTGTTGACTCTTAAAAATTACCCTCAACAAAACCCTTTTCATCAGGCTCAAGTAGTTCGATTAGCCAGTACTGCATAGAATGGATCGCCTAAAGTGATCCCAAGCTGTAGCAGAAAAGTAGGAAGCGGGGATGGTCGAGCAACAACCTCAGGCGAACTAAATCCAGGAATAGACTGGTAATAGGTTTTCACTAACTCCACTCGACTTGTCTCGGTCCCATCTCGCCAGGACTGAATCGCCTTTTGAAAAAACATTCGGTTAGAAAAGCTAATAATTGCCATTCCCCCTGGTTTTAAGACACGATGAATCTCAGCAAAAACTTTTTCAGGGTACTGAAGATACTGAACTGAAACAGCAATCAGCACAGCATCAAAGTCTTGGTCAGGCAATGGCAATTGCTGGTTTTGATTCAAGTCTTGGATAAAGTAGTGATTAAGTCTAGGATTTTTGACCAATTCTTCCAGATTCATGCCATGCCCCTCAACATGAGCAAACTCCATGTCTTCTGGTAAGTGAGAAACCCAACTGCTCATGAGATCCAGGATTCGCGTGTTGGGTTGTAGTCGTTCCCGGTAGAGGTTTACCAGCTGATCGATAAAGCCCTCATCGACATGAGTCACAAACCGTGGAAATGAATAGAACAGAACATCATCGCTCTCATCCAATTTACTGCGTTGAAGGCGCTGGTAGATCATTTTATGATATGGTACGTATCTTGCTCACGAATATTATAAAGATTTATGAAGTTTATGGTAAGTATTTCTGAGTTTGGGTTATTGCAAGGAATATTTTGAGGCGGTTAGACAGGATTCTACAACAAAAATAGGGAAGAGCATTAATATCTCTTCCCCATTGTTGATTTTTGTATTGATTTTGGTTGTCTTGGTTTCGGTTTTGGAGTGCTTTCCGACTTTCCTTAAGCTTCCGGCGCAGCATCTGAGTCTGTTTTTTCAGTTGTTTGCGCCGTGCAGAGCCGATACTTTTTAGCTACCAGAATCTACCAAAGGTAAACTCTAGCTCGCCAATGCAAGCTGATTTCTCAGCCAGGGGGTATCTCCCAAAGCCCTCAGGAATATCCCGCGAGCGCCATAAAAATTTCAACAAATTTGGTTCCACCGGGAACTAAGCGCAACTATTAAACCCTTGGTTTTCGGCTTTAATTTAAGTTACATAATAATCCCTGTCGGTGTTACCCTAATTTAAGTCTAACAAATAATAAGAGTTTTTGCTAGACTCTGCGACATTTTCTCTAGCTGTTTACTAACCCTTAGTTACAGTGGGCGGGGAGAGACTCGAACTCTCATGACCATAAGGCCGCCACATTTTGAGTGTGGTGCGTCTACCAATTTCGCCACCCGCCCGTTTGGGCATCTCCTTTATTATAACTAATTAATCGCTGATTTAACAAGGACTGATAAGATTGAGAACTTGCCCAACGGTCAATTTCTCGCGCCCGTAGTACAGGTAAGGGATGGCTCAGTTGAGAGATCTGCAATTGTTGGAGTACTTGACCCAGCTCAGTATCACCAGCGCTATCGTAAGCTCTAGCTTGAGTAATAAACGCATC
Source organism: Moorena sp. SIO3A2 (assembly GCF_010672265.1). Lineage (NCBI taxonomy): Bacteria > Bacillati > Cyanobacteriota > Cyanophyceae > Coleofasciculales > Coleofasciculaceae > Moorena > Moorena sp. SIO3A2. The sequence goes on along the minus strand of NZ_JAAHHC010000018.1, from coordinate 62,161 downwards.
TAGGTTAAGTTGTGGTGCCAGAGTTGGCGAACCACCAGCCAGTTTCATCAATACAGACATGACCACTCTCGGATTTTGAGTAGCCAGTAAAGCAGCGCGATCGCAACTAAATTCCGCACATCTTAGCCACTCTAACATCTTCTCCTGTATGCTTTGAGCAATGAGCATCCCCCAATTGGGAATTAAACTAGCCGCTAATACCATGATATTGAGCGGTGTCAGGTACACCCCATGTTCACATTTGAGATGACCCAGTTCATGGGCAATAACCGCCTGAATTTCCTCTGGTGTCAGGAGATCAATTAAAGAGGTGTGCAAGACAATGAAAGGCTGTTTACCCCGCATAGCGAAGGTATAGGCATTGGGAGCGGGATTTTGCTGCACATAAAGCTGAGGCGGCTCTAAATCTAAAGTTGTGCAGGCATCTTCGAGTAGTTTATGAAGATGGGGCAGTTGATTTTCTCCCACCAAGACACTAGCAGCAATATTGTTCAGGTAAAAAAACTGTTCCGCCACAGGACCTAGTAAATTTCGCACCACCAAGTCTATCCCTGGCAACTGTTTCAGGGCTGTGGTTGCTTCCAAATCTAGGGGATGACGAAAATGATCTGCCTTCAGACCAAATAGTGATGTTTTAGTCATTAGCTGTTAGTCGTTAGTCATTAGTAATTACTTATTAGTCTAGGACTTCCCCAAAATCTATGGCTCAAGCCTAATCTATTGTAGGGGTACAAGCCTTGCACCCTAACTAGTTATAGCGCTACCTCTATATAGCTAATTCTATAGCGTCACTGCCTAAGTCTTCTAGTCCTTGGTTGTAGTCTTGAATTGACAGACTTTAAACTAACAATGCCCTAAACGCTAAACGACTTACCACAGCCACAGCTTTGATTGGCATTGGGGTTGGTGAATTGGAATCCACCACCAATCATAGCATCGCTGTAATCCAGTACCAGACCGTAGAGATAAAGCAGACTTTTTGGATCACAGATTATTTTGAAGCCATCGTAGTCAAAGATTTCATCATTCTCCCGAATGTTACTAGGTTCTTCAAAATCCATCATGTAAGACAGTCCTGAACAGCCTCCCTGGCGAACACCAACTCGCAGGTAAAGGTCTTTTCCTTGACTTTGTTGCAGGGCTAAAACGTGCTTTAGAGCTTTGTCTGTCAGTTGAATACCTTTTTGCTGTGACTCAGTTACTTGTGCCATTGCTTACTTTTGACTCCTAATTTTGCTTGGTCTTAAGTTGTTGTGGATTTTAAAGAAAGATAATTATCAGGCTCTAACCCAAGATTTAGCTTAGAGTGTCTCATCAAACTAGATGCTTCACAGCTTATAGCTGAATCAGCTCTGCCAGTTCACAGTTTTGTTGTTTATCGATAATTCTCTAATTTGCGTGAAATGGGAATTATCGGGGGTTTAGATTTTAATTGTAACGAGTCTTTAGGCTACCATGCATTAATCATTCTACGTTATGGTTTAACCTTCCACCGTGACTAAGATACTGGCTAATCTCTTCTTCACTAACTCGGTAACCACAGTTAATAATCATCTTCTGTACTTGTTGGCTGCACTGCACCCCTTGCTCAGATATACCCAGACAGTTATAAACTGTCCTGAGTTGAGAGAATTCAGCCTTTTCATGGAACAAGCTCTCCCCCTCCCCAGGATGGGCGATTTCTTGCCAAAGTCTTAAGGCTTGTAAGTGATAGGCTAAGGCATGGGGGTAATTTCCCAAGTGGTAGTGAACCGCTCCGATATAATCCAAGCTTCTGGTGTTACGATGAAGTGATTTACTCAGTTCCTGACCAATCTCCAAAGCTTGATGATAGAAATCCAATGCCCGTAGTTCCTCACCTAGTCGGAAGTAAACTGTGCCAATCCTCTCAAGAGTAGTTAACTTCCGACTAGAGTAACCAGAGGATGTTTTTTTTTCGTGAATGCTTAGGGCTTGCTCCAAGACAGCTAGAGCTTGACGGTATCTTCCAAGCTGGGTATAAGCTTCCCCTATATTTTCCAGTGCTCTGCCTTCGCCCTCAACTGAATTGCCTAAGTTTTGAAAAATCTTCATGGCTTGGCGAAAGCATCTCAGAGCCAGCACTGGTTGATGCCAGCTATTGTGAATTTCCCCTAGGTGATTAAGGATTTTAGCAATTTCTGAATGATCTTGAGTTTTTTGGAAAATCCTCAATGCTTTTAGATAAACCTTAAATGCCTTATCATCCTGGTTAGTCTGGCAATAAGCCATTCCGAGATGATGAAGAATGACGCCTAAACTCTTGGGCGAACCAATATCATTGGCCATTTGTAAACTTTGCTTGAGACACTTGATTCCCCAGGCATACTCTCCCAAACGGCAATGAACTAACCCAATGCGTTTGAGAGTATCCACTTGACCAGCCAAATCTTCCTTAGTTTGACAAATTGCTAAGGTGTTTTGCAGTGTTTTGAGTATATTTTGTAACTGACTTTGGCGATACTTACGAGGTTGAGGCTGGACAGGGTCATCTCCTGCACTCTTGTTTTGGTGTTGCTCGACTTCCGTTTCAACTAGATTCTGAACCAGATGTGCCATAGTAATATTGCTCCCTGATGTAGATGGGGGGGATGATGGAGCCAAAGAAACTTGAGTAGCCCATCTCCCTTGCTCATTTTCAGCAGTTATGTCTCTGTTTTACCTCGGTTACCAGAGATAAGATTACTCACAACTTGCTGTATATTCCTAAATATATTTTTCAGTAAGTTAAGGAAATTATTGAGCTATTTATAAAAATTAACATCAGTAGCCTGTGCACACTAATCTGGAAAGACCTAGTTGCCGTCATACATACTACCTTCTTTCCCAATGTCCCCCTCAACAAGTTGCCGAGGATGCGCTTCTTGAAGCGAACTCACTCTCAAAATCTGTCCGGAGAAGCGTCATACCTACTCGAATAAGGAAGTAGTAGATGCACCCTGATCACCGCCCCCAGCTTTTACAGCTTGGGGGTTTCCTGATTTTTTAAGCTATTCCTCTGGTGTTCAGTTTTATGAGCAATAACCACTTATTTCCCCCGAAGAGTAGTAATTTCTTTAAGCCTCAGCTAACACAAATAAACTCAAGCCTCAGCTAACACAAATAAACTCCCGCACCTGCTCTAGATAAATCCCTGGAGCCTCCAACATCGGAAAGTGAGCTGTATCAGGAATTTCAACATACTTGACTTTTTGACTTAATTGTGATGCTCTACGTCCTAGTGCTGAAGGAATAATTTTGTCGTATTCACCAGAAACTAGCAGGGTTGGCACCTTTAACTGAGCAAACTTATTAGGCATTACCTCCGCCGCATACTTACTAACCGCAGTCAGCATTGTTCCCAAAGCTGCCTCATGATCTGCCATTAGGTAATCTGCCAAAAAATCCCGGCTCACTGCCCTAGGTAGGGGATGGTGCAAAAATCGCATCATGAACAGTGTACTGGCCAAGGGAATATTTAACAACCAACCGGGGCGGAACTTTACTACTAACTCACCAACTTTGTGAAAAGCGGTGAAGGATTTCTCGTCATAATCAAAAACACCGCTATTATTCAAAATTGCCTGCTCAACCCGCTCAGGATAACGATTGAGAAACATGGTAGCAGCAGATGCGCCTAGGGAGTGGGCATTGATATAGATACGACTAACTCCCAGGGTATCTAACAACACCGCTAAATCTTCAGCATAGTCCTCCATCTCATAGGTCAAGTTTGTCCCCTGTTGGGGTAATTTTGACCTACCAAACCCCTTTAGGTCATATAGGAGGCAGTCAAAGGTATTGGATAGAGCTTTAGCGGTACTTTCCCAGTAGCGAGACGAACCACACCAGCCATGGATAAATACCATCACAGGTTTATTTCCACAAGCTGTTGACTTCTTTACCCATTCATAGTAGTGTTCTACACCCCGAATTTGAATGTAAGGCATTTTTCGACCTTTGTCCTTTGTTAATTGAAAATCAACAATCAAAAATTAATAATAAACAATTAACAATCAACAATTAACAAGCAATAAATTTTATTTTGACCAATGACAAATGAAAAATTACTACTATGCTACTACTATGCTGATTCTGGCTTTGGCAATGAAGAAGGATGAACCAATAGTTCAGCAGTGGAGCGCTTCTCTACCATTTCCCTAGTGATTGTACAGCGAGTGACATCCTTACGAGAAGGCAACTCGTACATCACTTCCAGCATCAATTCTTCCACAATGCCCCTTAACGCCCTAGCACCAGTTTTACGACGGTAAGCTTCCTGGGCCAGCGCTCGAATTGCATCTGGCATAAACTCCAAGTTAACATTGTCCATCTTCAACAGCTTCATATACTGTTTGACCAGTGCATTCTTGGGTTCTGTCAAAATTGCCATCAGGGCTTCCTCATCCAGGGGTTCAATGACCGCTACCATTGGTATGCGACCAATGAACTCAGGAATCATGCCGAATTTCACCAAGTCATCTGGCTGCAAGTGTCGCAGAATATCTGCTGTGCGCTTTTCCTTCGACTGATTCTCTCCAGGCTGAATAAATCCCATGGAACGCTTGCCTAGGCGTTGCTCAACCACCTTATCCAAACCAACAAACGCACCACCGCAAATAAACAGAATATTGCTGGTGTCAATCTGAATGCAGTCTTGATAAGGATGTTTGCGTCCACCTTGAGGCGGGACATTAGCAATTGTTCCTTCTAGCATTTTCAGTAATGCTTGCTGGACTCCTTCCCCAGAAACATCCCTGGTAATGGAGGGATTTTCACTCTTGCGGGCTACCTTATCGATTTCATCGATATAGATAATCCCTCGCTGGGCTTCCTCCACATCCAGATCTGCCACTTGCAATAGTCGCAGTAAGATGTTTTCTACATCTTCGCCAACATAACCAGCTTCTGTCAGGGTTGTGGCATCTGCCACAGCAAAAGGCACATCTAATATTTTGGCTAAGGTTTGGGCGAGTAATGTTTTACCACAACCAGTAGGACCAATTAGAAGAATGTTGGACTTTTGTAGCTCTATGCCATCATCGATTATTCCCTGACCCTGACCCTGAGCTTTAGATTGGAGCAAGCTTAGGCGCTTGTAGTGGTTGTACACAGCAACTGACAGAACTTTTTTGGCTTCCTCCTGACCAATCACATGGTCATCTAGATACCGTTTAATTTCCCTGGGTTTGGGAATCTGATTCATGGAAATGCGGTTGGCACGGGGACGACGTTTCTTGGCAGGTTCTGGTCGAGGAGCAGGCTGGGGAGCAGGCGCACCGGAATCAAGTAACTCCTCATCTAAAATTTCATTACATAAATCAACACACTCATCACAAATATAGACTCCGGGGCCAGCAATTAATTTGCGTACTTGCTCTTGAGACTTACCGCAGAAGGAACATTTTAGATGGGAGTCGTATTTAGACATAAGAAGCCTCTTTCTAGATAGAAGCGACAGCTGCTTCCTGGTTAGGAAGATTCTGCCGGGAGATCACCTGGTCAATTAAACCATAGTCTTTAGCTTCCGCCGCTGACATGAAAAAGTCGCGTTCGGTATCTTCGGCAATTTGCTCCACCGGTTGACCGGTGTGATTAGCCAGTAATTGGTTAAGGGTTTGCTTGTGGTATAGAATTTCCCTAGCTTGGATTTCTATATCCACCGCTTGTCCCTGAGCACCGCCTAGGGGCTGGTGAATCATAATCCGAGAATTGGGCAATGCCATCCGTTTACCAGCAGCTCCCCCTGCTAGGAGAAATGCGCCCATACTAGCAGCTAAGCCATAGCAGATGGTAACCACATCAGGGCGCACTTGCTGCATCGTATCATATATTGCCATCCCTGCAGTTACCGAGCCACCTGGGGAGTTGATATACAATTGGATATCCTTTTCCTCGTCTTCAGCTTCTAGGTATAACAGCTGGGCAACAATTGAGTCAGCTACCACATCATCGACCTGGGTTCCCAAAAAGACAATGCGTTCTCGCAGCAGCCGCGAATAAATGTCAAATGCTCGTTCTCCCATTCCAGACTGCTCTACCACCATTGGTACAACAGTACTACTGGAGGTGATTTGGTATTGGTCTAGAGAACTTAAGCTGGTGATTGAGGAATGAGGGGACACAGATTGCAGCATAGGATACAACTCGTCAAGACCTCTCGATTTATTAATAAAGGTGCTATCTAACAAGGGCACGAATAGGCATAAAGTCAAAGTCTCTATAGAAACTATTATGCCTTAACTGTTTGCTTGTTGGTGCAAGAGTTTACGGTTAGAGAGTTGAGGCTTATCTACAAGCCTAAGCTGTTGAGCTAAGGTGTGTTTATTCTAAGCAATCTAAGCTGAGCCTTGGGTTTCAGCCTCAGAATTATGAAAGTTAAATCCGCAACAGCTTAGCCACTCACTACCACTTCCCCTGGGCAAATCACCAACAAGGCCAACTCTAGGATTTACTCAGAAACTGGTTCAGCTGGTACTTCAATGGTCTGGGAAGCCGCATCGGTTGTTTCTAGTTCGGTTACTGTAACGGCCGTGTCTTCTGCTTCAGTTTCTTCTTCTTCGGTGATGGTTCCTTTGGGAACCAGCTCTATAGTACCGTGATCTTCTAACCATTTAATGGCTTTGAGTTTGAGCAAATCGGACTCGACGAATTCCCTCAGCCGATCCGGATCTACCTCTTGACCAGCCAACTCCTTCATCAATTCTTTACTTTTCGCTTCTATTTCCGACTCTTCAACGGTTAGGGATTCACGTGTAGCTATTTCCTTAAGGGCTAGGGATTGTCGGAGGCTTTGGATGGCATCAGGACGTGATCTTTCTCGCAGCTGTGGTAGATTCTCTTCGGTAAACAGCCTTTTGACATCCATTCCCAACTGTTGCATCTGGATCGCTGTTTGGGTCAAAATTGTTTGGAGTTCCTGGTCAATTAGCGTTTCAGGCAATTCAACTTCAACCTTTTCCAGGAGAGCGTTGATTAAAGCCTCCTCCTTGCTGGCTTGCGTTTCTTGATCAGCTTTTTCCTGAAACTCCTGCTGTAAATATTCCCGTAACTCTGCCAAGGTTTCTTGATCACTAACTTCTTGAGCGAAGTCGTCATCTAACTCTGGCAGCTCTTTTTCCTTGATTTCTTTTAGGGTGATGCTAAAGACCGACGACTTGCCAGCTAAATCTTCTAGGGGGTAATCTTCAGGAAACGTTACTGGTACTTCTTTATTCTGATCAGGATTCATACCAACGATGCCTTGAAGAATGTCCTCTAGGAACTTGCCTTCCCCAAGTTCAATTTCAAAATCCTTAGCCTCACCGTTAGGTATTACTGAGCCTTCATCCTCTTCGCTATCACCAGTAAATCGACCGACATAATCCACCACGACCACATCTCCCATCTGAGCTGGGCGTGATTCCACTGGTACTAGGGTAGCCTGCTCAACACGCCGTTCTTCGAGAAAATTCTCGACGGCATCCGGTTCAACCTTAGTTTCCTCAGCTGTCACACTTAAGCCATTGTATTCCCCTAAATTAACCAATGGTGGCACATCGACCGATGCGGTGAAGGTTAGGGGTTCCCCTGGTTTGAACTGGCTGAGCAAATCTTCTAAGGTAGAGGTTAAATTATAGTTCCCTAGTGCCTCAATTTGGGCTTGCTCAATCGCCTGCTTTAGACTACTGTCTAGCAACTCTTCGATGGCAGCAGCTTTTACCTGTTGGGCACCAAGACGTTGTAGCAAAACCTGACGGGGTACCTTACCTTGGCGAAACCCAGGAATTTTGACGGTGCGGGAAAGGTTCTGTAAAACCTTTTCATAGGCTTGTTTGGTCGTTTCAGCCGGAATTTCAATTTTCAGACCAACCTGGCTAGCGGGAAGTTTTTCCTGAGTTACTTTCATTGACGCTTGGGTGTGAAGAGTTAATTGTTTAATGAGTCGGGACAGTGGATAATCAACCAGGCTGAATCAAAGATTCGACCTGGGGACTCCTATATTACTTTAGGTGTTGCCTGCTTCGACCAACAAAATTCACCAAAAAGATTTACATTGTTTCAGCCAAGGTATTTATCCACATGCACTAGTTGCCCTAGCCGACGCGCCATCAGGGGGTTTGGCAACAAAGTCGCTAGCCACGAATTTCTCAAGGGGTTTGAGTCAAAACGCCGATCTCCAAAGGAGTAGAGGTGAACATTAACCGTTATCGAGTATCGATACAGATGGACAACCTCTACTTCGGATTGAACTAGACGGGAGAATCCAAAGCAATTATGGTATGCTGATCCTAACAACCAGTAAAGCGTGAAGCACATCTACCAGTTCCTTTACGGCAGTAGACAGAACTATCTATAGGTGGTTACTACAGCCTTTAAGCCAGCTCTTAGTCGATCAGAGCTTTTTAAGTGTACCTAACACGCCAGTCGATGACTCTGGCCCGGGCTAAATAGGGCAGTGTGAGCGATTACACTCGCGCTAATTGATAAGTTTATTATTTATGTGGTAATTCCAGGCATTTTATTAAGACGCCAAGGGAAGATAGGGAACAGGGTAAGGCCAAGAATCAATAAGGAGGCATTATTATCAACAATATTGAGACAAAAGTGCAATAGTACTGAGAATCAAGGCTTATTATGGTCATAACCCTTGGGCCATATCACATTTTGGATCAATTTTTATTTCGCTTACCCTGCTATAGCGAACCGTTATCAGAGGTTAAATACCTAGTAAGGGAAAAAAAATTTAGATACTCTTAAAGAATGCACTGATGAAATTATCAAAATATTTACTATGTTGAATTGAATGAGTGGAGGAAAGTCATTTGTCTAGTCAAGTTCGCGTTGCCATCTTAGGCGCAACGGGTGCCGTAGGTGAAGAACTACGGTTACTCTTGCAAAGCCGAAACTTCCCACTGGCTGACCTTAAGCTGTTAGCCTCACCCCGCTCTGCTGGTCGTGTCATCCCCTTTCAGGGAGAAAAGTTACCAGTGGAAGCGGTGGGAGAGCACTCTTTTGATAAGGTAGATTTGGTCTTAGCATCAGCTGGGGGGGCAACGTCGAAAGCTTGGGCGGCTATTGCTGTAAAAAGTGGTGCAGTGGTCATTGATAACTCCAGTGCCTTTCGGATGGATCCACAAGTGCCTCTAGTGATTCCGGAAATCAATCCAGAGGCAGCAGCAAATCATCAAGGAATTATTGCGAATCCCAATTGCACTACGATTTTAATGGGTATGGCAGTATGGCCATTACATCAGGTACAGCCAGTAAAACGCATAGTGGTAGCTACTTATCAATCCGCTAGTGGTGCTGGAATGAAAGCAATGGAAGAATTAAAATTACAGACTCAGGCAATTTTGGAAGGAGGAACGCCACCAACAGAAAGCTTTCCTTATCCCCTGGCATTTAACTTGTTCCCCCACAACTCCCCTTTAAATGAGCAGGGGTACTGTCAGGAAGAAATGAAGATGGTCAATGAAACCCGCAAAATATTTAATGCTCCACAGTTAAAAATTAGTGCTACCTGTGTACGGGTTCCCGTACTGCGTGCTCACTCAGAAGCAGTTAACTTAGAATTCGACCAACCCATGCCAGTGGCTCAGGCAAGAGAAATATTAGCCACTGCCCCTGGAGTAAAACTAGTAGAAGATTGGCAGGCGAACTACTTCCCTATGCCTATTGATGCGTCCGGTAATGACGAAGTACTAGTGGGTAGGATTCGACAAGACCTTTCTCACCCTTGTGGTCTAGAAATTTGGTTGAGTGGAGACCAGATTCGTAAGGGTGCTGCCTTGAATGCAGTGCAAATTGCTGAGTTATTGGTAGCCAAAAATTGGCTAAAGTCCTTAGTCCCTAGTTCTTAGTCCTTTGTCGGGTTTTGTCAAAAGTCCTTTGTCGCTCGCAAAAAGTATTCTGGCACAGAAGCTACACCAATGACTAATGAATAATGACTAATGAATAATGACCAATGACCAATGACCAATAATTAATGAGGAGTTAGAAAAGGGTGGTCAATTTTGGACGTGTGCTAACGGCGATGATTACGCCGTTTAGGGAAGATAGCAGCGTCAATTATGCTGTGGCAGAGCACTTAGCAGCTCATTTGGTTGACAATGGGACAGATACTTTGGTCGTATGTGGTACGACTGGGGAATCTCCTACCCTTACCTGGGATGAAGAGTACCAGCTATTCCAAGTAGTCCAAAAAGCAGTTGCAGGTAAAGCCAAGGTAATTGTTGGAACGGGTTCAAATTCTACAGAAGAAGCGATCGCTGCTACTGAAAAAGCTGCTAAACTAGGGTTAGATGGATCATTACAAGTTGTACCGTATTACAATAAACCGCCACAGTCAGGACTATACCAACATTTCCAAGCGATCGCAAAATCGAGTCCTGACTTTCCCCTGATGCTCTACAATGTACCGGGTCGCACAGGACAAAATCTCCAACCGGAGACGATTGCTCGTTTAGCCCAAATTCCTAATATCGTAGCTCTCAAAGAGGCTAGTAGCGACTTTGAACAGACTAGTCAAATTAGGCGTTTAACCCCACCAGATTTTGCCATCTATTCTGGCGATGACTCCTTTACCCTAGCCACCCTGGCACTAGGAGGAGCAGGTGTAGTTAGTGTAGCCAGTCATCTGGTTGGCTCCCAAATCCAACAGATGATTCAAGCTTTTGAGGAGGGTAAAACTACCGAGGCTACTCAAATTCACCTCAAGCTTTTTCCCTTATTTAAAGTACTCTTTTGTACTACCAATCCTATCCCGATCAAAACAGCACTAGAACTTCAAGGTTGGCAGGTGGGTAGTTTTCGCTCACCCCTGTGCGAACTACCCTCTGAATTAAAATCCCGTTTAAAGGAGGTTCTAATTGAGCTGGATTTAATTTAAATCAGTACTCATTTTTTGGTAACAATTACCTTTGATCAGATCTATCTTCGCTTTGTAAGGGAGGAAAGATGAATGACTGCTTAGCGAAGACTATGTTAGGGATTGCGAGGGAGATTAGTTAGCTATAAAGGGTTGATTGAATTTTGGCTTCCTTTATCCCTAATTTTTTACTATTTTTTTATTTTATATTATTTTATTTCCTATTATTTTCACGTTTATTTGCTAATAATGATTTTAGCATAAAAAGCTATACATCATTGCTTTATATGTGTAATTTATATCTATATTAAAAAGGTAATTGGTATCACTTTTATCAAATTTTTACTATCAAAAACCCCCCGAGGATTAAAATGACTAAGCAAACATCTAAACCAGCTTTAAAAATTATTCCCCTAGGCGGACTCCATGAAATTGGCAAGAACACTTGTGTTTTTGAATTCAATGACGAAATCCTGCTCTTAGATGCTGGGATTGGCTTTCCTAATGATGAGATGCATGGAATTAATATCGTCCTCCCCGATATGACCTATTTACGGGAAAATCGTCACAAAATCAAGGGCATGATTGTCACTCACGGTCATGAAGACCATATTGGTGGCATTCCCTATCATTTAAAGCAGTTTGATATTCCCGTGATTTATGGACCCCGCTTAGCCATGGCATTACTTCAAGGCAAGCTAGAAGAAGCTGGTGTAGCTGATCACACGGAATTGAAACCTGTAATGCCCCGTGAAACGGTACATATCGGTTCTTCATTCCTTGTAGAATTTATTCGCAACACTCACTCAATTGCTGATAGCTTTACCATTGCCATTCATACGCCAGTGGGTGTGATTATCCATACAGGTGATTTCAAAGTTGACCATACCCCTGTCGATGGAGAATTCTTCGATTTCCAAACACTAGCGGAACATGGGGAAAAAGGGGTCTTGTGCTTGATGAGTGACTCGACTAACGCCGAAGTTCCCGGACATACTCCATCTGAACGTTCGGTTTATCCGAATCTAGAACGGGCCATTGCCCAAGCACCAGGACGAGTCCTAGTGACTACCTTTGCCTCCTCAGTTCACCGGATAAGTATAGTCCTGGATATCGCCCAAAAACAAAACCGGAAGGTGGCAATTGTGGGTCGTTCCATGCTGAATGTGATTGCCCACGCTCGTAGCCTGGGTTACATTAAATGCCCAGATAACTTGTTTGAGCCGTTAAAAGCAATTAAAAATATAGCGCCAGAAAAAATCCTGATTCTGACAACGGGTTCTCAAGGGGAACCGCTAGCCGCAATGACTCGGATTTCTAAAGGGGAACACCGGGAAATTCAAATCCAAGCAGGGGACACAGTTGTCTTCTCTGCCAACCCCATTCCTGGTAATACGATTGCGGTGGTGAATACCATTGATCGGTTAATGAAGCTGGGAGCCAATGTAGTGTATGGTCGTAAGCATGGCATTCATGTTTCTGGTCACGGTGCTCAGGAAGACCATAAACTGATGTTGGCTCTAACACGACCAAAATTCTTTATGCCGGTGCATGGTGAACATCGGATGCTAGTTAAACATGCCTTGATGGCTCATAGTATGGGTATCCCTGTGGAAAATACTGTGATTACCGACAATGGGGATGTAGTGGAGTTATCTGAGGACAGCATTAGTATTACAGGTAATGTCCCCTCAGGTATTGAACTGGTAGACCGCACTGGTATTGTTCATGACAATGTTATGAAAGAACGTCAGCAGTTGGCTGGAGATGGAGTAGTGACTGTAGCTGCAGCAATCAGTTGGGATGGCAAACTCCTTGCCAAGCCAGAAATTCATCTGCGGGGTGTGGTCTCACCGTTAGAAACATCCCTCCTGCAACAGTTGGTGATCAAAAGAATTGAACGGACATTAAGCGATCGCTGGTCAGATTTTGATAAATCCTTGACAGGGAAACCGACGGAAATTGATTGGGAAGGCTTGCAAAAGCAAATTCAAGCTGACCTCCAGCGTTTAGCTCGCCGGGAACTCAGAAGTCGTCCGCTGTTGGTGTTCTTGCTGCAAACCCCAGAGGAACCACCAGTTAAGGTCACAGGTACACGACGTCGGCGCTCTACTGCCAAGGTGGCATCATAAGCAGAAGGGTGAAGGTTCGCCCTTGGCGTCCTTTTTGCCTTATTTTCGTTCTTAATTCCCAAAAAGACTGACTTCAACACTCAGGAAACAACTCAATGTTGAAGTCAGTCTTTTTTTTTATGACATTAGATTCACTGATGAGTTATTCTAATCAGTGTGATGAGTTATTCTAATCAGTGTGATTACTCAATCCCTATTGCCAAATTGCCAAAGTTCCGTAAGACTGACCAAGCTTGGTCATTACGGATCTTGGCAGCATATCAGTAGATGCAGTTAATTACACAGATAAGCTAGTTTCACAGATAAGCTGGTACACACTAAACTGATCTATTGGAATTGATCACAGCTTGTTGGCAGTTGATCCTTAACCCTTAACAGTCAACTATGCTTTAAGCGCGCTACTGGAAAAGCTGCGCTTGCCAGTTATCAACTCTGATGCCCCTGTAGCGAAGGAGCTGAGGCTGGATTACTAAACCAAAAGCTCAGTTTATGTCCCTCGGAACTATCGCGCACCAATGGCTGCAATTGAGTAGCGTAAATGGGTATTAGCTTACCTGGTTTACACTAACTGCTATCTATAGGATTTTTCCAGGATTTTTCCTGACCTAGCCATGTTTGTGTCGATTGACTATATATATTTAATTCGATTTTAAGATCAGCTGCTGATTTCCAGCGGCGAAGAGACCCTATTCCAATAGTGATAGGGTAAGGACAAAAAAAAGGCGGTATGCCTGTAATAACCACCAATATCGGCTCTCCTCAGGCAGAGGGGGGGGTGTTATCTTGCTCTGGCAAGATATGCATAAAAATGATCCTCTGTCAATCCGGTATGAGAAAGATATCTTGTGTAGTTATATTACAGGCGACTGGATTACCGCCTACTAGTAGTATCACAGGTAAAAGACATGAGTGTATCTGATTATACAATAAGTAAGCTAATCATTACAAGCCGGGTTTGGATTAACCCAGGAACAGATTCCTCCAAGGTTACAATTCCTGCCTTACCCGGCAAGACCAGGAAGACTTTTGATCTGCTGGAGTCATTACGGCAGTGGCTGAACCAAATTGAGGTTGATAACCCCAAATTAGCCCACCGTCTCTGCCGACTAATTCCAGCCCAGTGTCCTTTTGAACGGCAGATTAAACTGTTCAATCGCACTCTACTTCGGATTCCACCATTGTGTAAACTCAATCCTGTCTATGATGAAGTGGTAGCCCTGCGCTTCCGAGCACTGTCTTATCTGGCGGATGAATGTGGTGAAGATATCACCTGTTACTGCTAAAATTCCGAAACGAGAATTTTAGCTGCGGGCGTCGGGAAACCGTGCCTATTAGAAAACATCATGGCCATTATTGCCCTAAAAGCCTGGTATCTCCAGAAATACGAACCCATCAAAGAATTGGAGAAACGCCACCATGACCTGCGTTTGAGCAAAAATAGTTTGCTTAAGTCAGGCTTAAGAGCAGATTTTTTGGATGATAGCCAGGATGTGAAAAACTCTGAATGGTTTAAGCGCTACCTAGCAGGGGAAACGGTGGAGTTCTACATAGAAGGTAGTGGGGGCTATGCCATTTCCAATATTGACTTGATTTCTCACGAGATTTACTTCACGAAGCGAGAGGTAATGGCACAACTGTCGCCAATAATCTTTGTGAGTTACCAGACTGAATACAGTGCCTCTAGTGAGGCTTTGCGTAGCACCCTGTCAGATACCCTAGACACCTTTAATCAGCGATCGCGTTTACCCCTAACCCTAGAAGAATCCCGACGCCCAATTGGTCAACCAATGCGCCTGGGGAGTACCCAGATGCGTAAAATCCGCAAAAGTCTGGTATTCATTGCTGATGGCACCCCGGTGGCTGGTCTAGCAACGGAAAACAAACCCTTACTTATCCCTAGTCCCTATGTTTGTGTGGAAATCGGCTATGCTTTAACGGCTAAGCCGACGGAACAGATTTTGCTGGTGAAAATGGAGCGACCAGATTTACCAGGACAGTTTCCTTTTGATCTGCCTAGCTACCAGCAGCTGATCTACCAAAGTCCACAGGAACTGCGCCAAATGTTGCCAACGGTGATGGAAAATTTGCTGAAACGGTTTAATTTATCAATCTAAGTAATCTGTAAATCTCAAGCAAGACTGGTGGATAAAGGACAAAGGAGGTGTAAGGGGATTTGGTGTATTGGGAATCCCTTTGAACTTGGAGCAATGACTTTTTGCCTTCCCCTTCAAGGTCGCTGATAATAGTTGGGATGGATTAAGGAGAATTTTCGATGCCAAGAACCCCAGACGAGTACGCTGTTCACATTCTTTTGTCAAGTGGTCACCGGGAAGAAGTACGGTT
Organism: Moorena sp. SIO3A2; assembly: GCF_010672265.1. Taxonomy (NCBI): domain Bacteria; kingdom Bacillati; phylum Cyanobacteriota; class Cyanophyceae; order Coleofasciculales; family Coleofasciculaceae; genus Moorena; species Moorena sp. SIO3A2. Next base: position 46,840 of record NZ_JAAHHC010000018.1, on the reverse strand, counting down.
TGCCACAATTAAAGAGTTTCAAAAGTGGTATAGTGGCGAACTTATCCCAAAATCTAACTCTGAAGACTTCATTAGCGTACCCATTAAAAATGTTCAAGGGGAGTACATGGTAGTACGTCCTGCTCGGATCGCTGCTATCCGGGTGGAACCTATTTTCTCTGGTAGCGTCGAACGTTTTTAATGCAGCTTGACTGCTTTGACTCGGCAATAGCTGGTGATTGAATTCTTGGCAAGTATGAGAAAAACTCTAACTAGGATTTCCCTGACCATAGGAATAGCCATCCTACCGATTAGTGGTGCTGCAGTTGCTAGTGTTCCGCTGCAAGCGGTTCAACTAGAGACTGTTCAGTTCAATCAGGATCCATTGGGTTTAGATGAACAGCTTTGGAAGCGTCCTGGTGGTAAGTCAGGGGACTGGCGAGCCATGTTGAGGGCGATAGACAATAGCTTGCGTTATCTGAAAACCCCTAGTGCGGCTAAGGCTTACCAAAACTATTCCGTACCAGGAGTAACTCGCGATCGCGTCCGCCGTTCTCTAGTCCGTTTCCGCCAACTCCTGATCAAGTCCCCTACTCCTAAAGCGCTGCAAGCAGCCATCCAACAAGAGTTTGTCTTTTACAAGAGTTTGGGGAAGGACAATCAGGGAACTGTTGGGTTCACGGGTTATTTTGAGCCAGTGTATGCTGGGAGTCGCACACCTAGTGCTGAGTATCGCTATCCCCTTTACCGACTACCTTCTGATTTCCAACGTTGGCAAAAACCTCACCCAACCCGTGCGGCATTGGAAGGATGGGATGGTTTAGGGAAAAATAGCCCACTACGAGGGAAAGAACTAGTTTGGTTACGCGATCGCTTAGAGGCGTTTTTGGTTCACGTTCAGGGTTCAGCGCGAGTTAGAATGCCGGATGGCACCTTGATGAGCGTGGGCTATGCCGGTAAGACGAGTCATCCCTACACTAGTATCGGGGGACAACTGGTTAACGATGGCAAGATGGAGCTAGAAGGGCTAACCCTGCCTGCGGTGATCGATTATTTCCGCACTTCACCGACGGAACTGAGTCAATATTTACCCCGCAATAAAAGTTTTGTGTTCTTTCGGGAAACCAGGGGGGCACCTGCTACCGGTAGTCTTGGTTTGCCAGTAATGGCTGAGCGCTCGATTGCTACCGATAAATCTATCATGCCTCCAGGAGCCTTGGCCCTTATCCAGACTAGTATCCCTTATCCCAATGCTGTAGGTCAGTTGGAATCTAGGCTAGTCAGTCGCTATGTGTTGGATCAGGATACTGGTAGTGCGATTAAAGGGCCGGGTCGAGTGGATATATTTATGGGTACTGGTAAATTAGCAGGTAATCGGGCAGGGCTGATTAATGATACGGGAGAGTTATACTATTTGTTGCTGAAAAATTAAGACCTCAAAATAGGCGTCAAGCTTTACCTATAAACTTTAATTATAAAACTATACATAAAACTATACATAAAATTATAAATAAAACTATATTCGAAAACACACCTGATCACCTACATTACCCGTTGAAACTGAGAAGAAAGGCTAAAAAAACGAGGTAGGTCAATATGAGTCGTTTTCAAGGGTCAAACCAAAATTATTTCAGTCAGCTTGATGTGGTTGCTGTGATGTTTTTCAGTTCTTTTGTACTTGGCTTTATTCCTATTAATATTGGTTTTAACCAAAACTTACCAGTTAATGAAGATTTTGTCAATCCAACAGAAGTAGAACTTTGGGGGGTTGAACTTTCCCCCGGCTTAAAGCACGGGGGCAGCCCGTTAACCTAATTTCCCTTATCAATCTCCCACAGTGGCAATTGTTGAATTGGGTCTAACTGGACATTCTTTAACCCTGACTGGGCAAAAGCATATTCCTTTGGTTGCCATAAGGGTATTAAGGGTACATCCTTTGCTAACAGTTCTTGGATCTCAGCAAAAATCTGCTTTCGAGCGGCTGGATCTGATTCCTGACGCTGTTGCTGAATCAGTTTATTGATGCGATCGCTATAGTAAAAGGATCCTTGAGAACGACTGGCTCCGGCTTCACACCCTTTCCCTTCCGAACCTTTAGTACAACTGACTAAGGGCTGAATAAAGTTATCGGGGTCAGAAAAGTCAGGATACCAATCGACTAAAGCACTCTGATAAACTCCCTTACCTAGATTGCCAAAGAAATTCGCTGACTCCACAGTTTGGGGCTGGATTTCCACAATTCCCCCAAGTTCCTGGGCAGCATATTCTTTCAGAAGACTCGCAAGTTGTTGCCGGGTTGCTGAACCTGAGGAATACCAAATTTCTAATGTCAACGGATTGTCTTTAGTAAATCCCGCTTTGGCTAGCAGTTCTTTGGCTTTGGCAATATTACCGTCACCGTAGGCGTCTTTAAAGGTGGGCTTGGAGACATCAAAGCTAGTGGGAATGATACTAAAGGCTGGTGCAGCTTGGTTTCTTAGCACCCGGTCGTTGATCAGTTTACGATTAACAATCGCAGCGATCGCTTGTCTGACTTCTGGTTTATCCAAGGGTGCCATCTGAGTATTGAGCACCATGTAGTTAATATTATTGCTGGGAGATTCTATGACTTGCCAACCACCAGAAGCTGCTCCTTTTTGCAAACTGAGGATTTGATCGGGATCTAAACTTTGATAACCAATGTCTACAGCACCGGTCTTGATGGAATTGAATAAATTAGCCGAATTGGTGAGGATTTGAACGTTTAATCCCTGATTGGGGGGTTTTTTACCCCAATATTCTTCAAACACATCTAGGCGAATCCCATTAGGACTAAACTTGACTAGCTTATAAGGACCAGTGCCTACAAATTTGGTCGGTTCAAATTTACCACTACCAATTTCATAGGCATTGGGGGAAACAGCACAGGTTCCAGAAAAAGCTAACAGTGCTGGAAAGGCAGCGAAGGGATTTTTGATTTTAATCGTCAGTTCGTACTCTCCAGAGGGTTCAATCGAATCTACCAAACCTTCCAGTAGAGAAGAGGGCTTGCCACCATTTTCGATAAACCGACGCAAGGAAAATGCCATGGCTTCAGCGTTAAATGGGGTGTTATCATGAAAGACTACACCTTGGCGTAGGGGAATGGTATAAGTTAAGCCATCCTTGCTGATGGTAGGCATAGCAGTTGCCAGTTGTGGCACTAATTCTGAGGTACCCAGCTTGTAGGTATAAAGGCGATCGCCTAAGCTGTAATGGATGTTACTAGCTGCTAGTTCGTAGGCATCGGCTGGATCGAGGGTTCTCGGTTTTAGGGTAGTACCGATGGTGAGTCTATTACTGTTACTGGTGATGGAGGAACCTGTCTGTTGATTGCTCGGAGAACCACCACAACTAATAATTAGGAAACAGCTACAGAGGAATAAAGCTAGGAATTTGGTAGTTGACCAGTGTTTGCGGGATAGGGTAAACCAGTTCATGCTTTGGTAATTGTGATTAGCGACGAGTAATTTCTTATCGTAGCTATCTTATAACCAATTTCAAAAAATCTAGCGTTGTAGAATACAGCGATGATTGATCTAGAGGGGGGTTCTTCCGTAATTAGTATGCTAATTTAGCCTAAAAAATAAACTATCAAAATATCAAAGCTATATAACGTAGTAGGTTTATTTAATTTAACTTATTATTTTAGCAGAAAATGTACCGAATAGCCATATTATTTAATCCTCAATCCTAAGCAGTCAAACACAAGCTGATAGCTGTTCGCGTAGCGTGCGCGTAGCGCATTACCTAAGAGCTTACCTAATACCTGAGAGCTTACCTAATTTGTGAATAATTGTTACAAAAAAACCTACTTTAGTATAAAAACACCCAGCTTAACCTGAATAACTAATTAGATCCCATAACTCCTAGCTAACTACCGTTGGATGAAAACACTTCCCCACTTACTACACTCAGCACTCAGCACTCAGCACTCAGCACTCAGCACTATTGTCAAATCGGGATTAAATGGGAATATAAAACACAGATATAGCGATATGTGGCAACCCAACATAAAACATCTTACCCCAGAGCAAGAGACTTTAATTTCATTTTATCAAGAAAAATGGCACAACTTATCTTTTTTAACTGGAGTTATTGATCGTCACGAAGCAACACTAGCCATAAACGCTGCCTATACAGCCATTGGCAAACCAGTACCAGATATTGTTTTTTGTGATAGCCCTTACGGTTTTTTTAAAATTATCCTGAACCAACTCCAGCAACACATTGACAGCCAACTAGAGAGTAAACTCCAGCCACGACTAGAGAGTCAATTAATCAGTCAACTACGGCAACATCTCAACACCCAACTCGGCAAAGAACTCCAACAAGAGCTACTCTACCAACTCGGGCAAAAGCTTAACATTAAACGGATTAGCCGTCAACTTGAAGAGAAACTGTGGCAACCCTTGGACACGTCCATGGGAACCCAACTACACAGGCAATTGCAAAACCAATTGTTATATGAACTAGATACCTCAAAAGTTAGCCAACAGCGAATTCGACTGGGCTTGCAAGTACTTGAACAACTTGGGACTGAATTGAGACTATTCATGTCACCCTTATACTGGAGTATTTACAGTAGTCGGTTTGACTTTTATATTTCCGTCTTAAATTGCCCTCACCATCAAACCACATGGCAAATATTCCAATCCCTAGCCAAACACTGTAGTTGGATGTTCCCATTTGAAAACATCTGCTTCGTTTGCGATCGCCCAACCAAGCTCTCCTTTGACACTCAACACCGCCTTCATAGAGAAGGACAGCCAGCCATGGAGTTTGCCGATGGATTCAGCTTATACTCTTATCATGGCGTGAAATTACCAGAAAAATACGGTAAAGTCAACCCCAAGCAGTGGCAAGCTGGGTGGCTTTTAGAAGAACCCAACGCTGAACTTAGGCGAGTCCTGATTGAGGGGATTGGTTACGCCCGAATTTGCCAAGACCTAGAAGCACAGCGATTAGATTCCTGGGAAGAATACACCCTATTAAAAATTAATAACGATATCGATATCGAGCCAATTTTTCTACTCAAGATGACTTGTCCTAGCACCAACTTTGTTCACATTATGCGAGTGCCGCCTCATGTAGAATCAGCCCGTGAGGCAATTCGCTGGGTAAATTGGAATACTGATCCAGAGGAATTTTTAGTCCAGACTTGAGTCCAACTCAGGTTAATATCAAGTGGTTAATACCAAAGTTGCCTTCAAACATAGCACCATTCCCATCACCAGGGATAAGAGGGAGCAGGACTTACGGAACGACTCTAAGGGACTCTAGCTGTAGGGTGCCTTAATAACGCAGCCTACAACATCAGCGCGTTTGTTGCCCAGTTTGGCGTAAGTCTTGAACTTGCACAAATGGTGCAACTGTTTTGTGGTTGAAGGGTGACCTTCAACCTACCCAACAAGGGACGCCTGGGCAAGAACAACCTTCAACCTTGAAAATGTATATGGGAGTCAGGATTGTTTTAGTAGAACCCGCTGGTCCATTGAATGTGGGTTCTGTAGCACGAGTGATGAAAAATATGGGGTTATCGCAGCTCGTGCTAGTGAATCCTCAGTGTGACCATCTCAGCCAAGACGCACAGCAGATGGCAGTGCACGGGGTAGATATCTTAGAAAAAGCCCAAGTCGTAGCAACCATACCAGATGGCTTAGTCGGGTGTCAAAGAGCGATCGCAACCACCGCTCGTAGCCGCGCCATCCCCACTACTCTCGAACATCCCAGAACCGCCTTACCCTGGTTATTGTCAGCTGGCGTAACCTCTGCCCTGATTTTTGGGCCTGAATCTAGGGGATTGAGCAATGATGAACTCAATCATGCTCAGCGGTTTGTCCGGATTCCCACTAGTTCCACCTATCCAGTCTTAAACCTAGCCCAAGCCGTAACAGTGTGCTGTTATGAACTTTATCAATATCAACTTTATCAAAGTACACACCAGCCATCACCCGTCCCAAGTCAACCCTTATCCCCCGCTCCCCCCTACCAAGATTCTGCTCCTTTGGACCTGATAGAACGCTACTCTAACCATCTAGAAGCCCTACTATTGAAAATTGGTTATCTTTACCCCCATACCAAAGCAGCACGGATGGAAAAGCTGCGACGTCTATTAAACCGAGCAACCCCCACCACAGAAGAGATCAACATGCTCAGAGGAATGGTCCGCCAGGTAGAATGGGCGCTACAATTTTTGCCAAAGTCTGGGGTAGATGATCCATCAAAACCAAACCAGTCCTAAAATAGGCTTGCATAGGTTCTATTGGAGGTGTGATAGATGGGCGCTTCAACTGTTGATACTAGATCAAAACTCTGTAATCGGAAGACTCAAGAAAAACTGAAAGGGAACCTTGATAGCGCTACATTCATTAAAGTTCTCTCCCTTATGATTAGACCATACTCAGAAAATTCCGAGAACTAGCAGATTGTTTCGGGTTTTATGTATCTGGTAAACCTCAGCCTAAGATTCAGCAGTGGAAAAACAACAGAAACCAACCTCCTCCCGCCGCCGCCCGCGTCGCCACGTTAGCAAACAGCCACAAACTAAGGACATTAAACCCTCCAAATCCCAACCAAAACAGAAAGCGCGCCGCCAAAGCTCATCCGCAAAATCACATAAATCTCGGTCAACCCCGCCACCTACCCCCCGTACCCGTGCTCGTCTATCCCGTTCACCAAAACCTTCTACAATTCGCTCCAGTCAATCCCAACTGAGGGTAGCATACCGAACACCCCATTTACCAAACCTTCGTAGAAGAGTCAATCCCTTTGCCACACCAGCGTCCTCATCCTTGCCCACCATAACCAATGCTCGTAATCCAATTCGGCAACGTCCTCAGCCACAATTAGTTGCTGATTTATCCTCTAAATCCTCCAAACCAAGCCGACTAAAGGCTAGCCTACCCCTCCCCAATCCCCTAAATCATCAATCTGTACAAATTCGGAGAACTCGCCGAGAACGCCGTTCCGAAAACTCCTCTACCCGGCTTTGGATTTTGATTATCCGTTTGCTGATTGTAGGAATTGGTCTCGGAGCGATCGCAGGTACCGTATTATCCAGCTTGGGTACTGCTAGCCAACCATCTACCAAAACCACAGACAATGCTCCCATTGAAGTCCAGCAGAGTTTGAGTCAGACAATTAGTTCTCAATTGACACCCCTGCTGCTGAACAAATCTCCCTTACAAAAACAAATTCAAACTCTAGTAAAGCAACACCCCCAATTGCAACCGGGAATCTTCATCCATGATCTTGATACCGGTGCTTTCCTAGAATCAAATAGCCGTCTAATTTTTCCTGCTGCTAGCACCATTAAGTTACCAATTCTAATTGCTTTCTTTCAGGATGTAGATGCAGGCAAAGTTTTATTAGATGAATATATAACCATGAAACCAGAGATGATTGCTGGTGGTTCTGGAAACATGCAATATCAAAAACCAGGCAAACAGTACAAAGCTCTGGAAGTAGCCACCAAAATGATCACCATTAGTGATAACACGGCTACGAATATGCTGATTGAACGTCTTGGTGGCATCGAAGTTCTCAATCAACGATTCCGCTCTTGGGGTTTGAAAAAAACTGTACTGCGCAACCCCCTACCAGATTTGCCAGGAACAAACACCACTAGCCCAAGAGAACTAGCTAGTTTGATTTTTAACCTTGAGCAAGGTAAGTGGATTTCTCCCCAATCTCGTACTGACCTGATTGATATCATGATCCAAACTAAGACCAACACCTTATTACCCCAAGGACTAGGTAATGGTGCCACCATTGCCCACAAAACTGGCACCCTTGGCCGACTACTGGCCGATGTAGGTTTGGTAAAAATGCCCAACGGCAAGCGTTACATTATCTCTGTAATGGTCAAACGCCCCTTTAATGATGCCAGTGCCGAAAAACTGATTCGCACCATTTCTCGACAAGTCTATGACTACTTTAATAATTAGCCATTAATAATTAGTCATTTCTTAATTACCGGTTAAACCTTGACAGTTGACTGTGGAAGGTTGACTGTTGTCTTTGAGCAATCTGCCACTGACAACTGATCTAGAGATTGCCAGATTTTCGATAACAAAGCATCCAAGCCGATTTTAGCAACAGCTGAAATCGAAAAAACTGGTACCTGAGTAAGCTGATTTAGGTAAGTAGAAACCTCTTCGATCATGTCTTGATCAACCGCATCTACTTTATTAAGGGCAAGAATTTGGGGACGCTCTGGCAATTCTCTGCCATAGGCTTGTAACTCCTGTTGAATGGTTTGATAATCAGCAATCGGGTCAGCAGCAGTAATATCAATCAAATGCAGTAACAAGCGAGTGCGTTCGATATGACGTAGGAAGTCGTGACCGAGACCAATACCTTGATGAGCTCCAGCAATCAACCCAGGAATGTCAGCAAATACAGTACCATCCCCAGTTGGTTTACGAACCACACCTAAATTCGGAATCAAAGTGGTAAAGGGGTAATTGGCTATCTTGGGTCGTGCCGCTGAGAGTGCTGAAATCAGAGTAGACTTACCAGCATTAGGTAGACCAATAATGCCCACCTCCGCCAGTAACTTCAACTCTAAGCGTAACCTCAATTGCTCTCCTGGTAGTCCAGGTAACGCATGCTCTGGTGCGCGATTGTGATTACTCAGGAAATGCCGATTTCCCAAACCTCCTTTACCACCCTTGGCAACACAAAGCATTTGCCGAGGTTGCACCAAATCCCCCAGCATTTCTCCCGTGTCAGCATTGTAAACAACCGTGCCACAGGGAACTTCAATAATGCGATCGCTACCATTTTTTCCCGTCCGATTATTAGGGCCTCCCCGACCCCCATTCTCAGCTCGAAAGCAATGGGCGTATTTAAAATCTAGCAACGTTTGCAGGTGCTCTATAGCATTCAAAATCACGCTACCCCCCCGACCACCATTACCCCCCGCCGGTCCTCCAGCAGGAACATACTTTTCCCGCCGAAACGCCACAATTCCATCGCCCCCGTTACCAGCGACAACTTCAATTTCTGCTTGGTCGATAAATTGCATAATTAGTTCTTAGTCCTTAGTGTTTTCTTGACACCAGTCAGTTGACCCCATTCTCCTTAATCAATCTAACTACGAATGACCAATGACTAATGACTAGTCACCAATGACTAATGACTAATCACCAATCACCAATTACCAATCACCACTTATAAATAAGATGAAACATCTTCACCACAATCATCGGCTAAATAAGATAAAGCCCGGAAGCGCAAGCCGACTAACTGATCATAGAGAGGATTAAGCTTACACATCGGTGGGATGTGGACGATTTTGTGATTAAATAGCTTCACGTCCCGTTCAAACGGACACTGAGCAGGAATCAGTTTGCACATAAATCGAGCAACACGTGGGTCATTAACATCCATACCATCTAACCAATCCCGTACTGGCTGTAGAATATCCGAATGGGGATGGTCAGAACTTCCTGGTTCTTGAGCTAACGCATCAGCAGAATCCCTTTGCTCAGTTGCCTTATCGTCATAAAGAGTTACCTGCAGTGATTCAAGAGCCTCAACCTTATGACCTAGTGCTTCACAGAACTGGTCTAGAACATCAGCTTCAGTCGCAGAGTACACCCCATCTGCCAAGGCTACCATTACAGCAGTTCGTAGAAAATTCTCTGCCGTTGTGTTATCCTTACCTAAAGCTGCTGCCAGTTCTTCAGGAGTAATCGGTTGATCAAAAGACTGCAAATCAGTACCAGGAGCCAATGTCTCCTGGGTGATTTGAGCCATAACCTCTTGTTCTTCAGGGTCAAAGTGACCATCAGCCCAGGCAACGGCAAATAAACCCCGCAGCCAAGCTGAAATCTGTTCTTCGGTGTAGGTAGCAGTGCTGGAAGTAGCCATAAATACTTAAAATCAATCTCCTAACACTATTTTAGGAGCAATCACAATAACTTAAGCTCCTGAAGGTTGAAGCCTATAGCATCAAACTAGCAATCGGATTAAGAAGCATCGACCACTTGTAATTCTGAGATATTCGTGAATCTAGCAGAATTTAGTCTTTTCTTAATGTCAGTCCTAACCAGTGCTACTGGACAGTTCTTGCTCAAAACTGGAGCCGAAAAGCTGGAAAAAGTTAACGCTAGCAATTGGCTAGATCAGATTTTCAGTATACCCAAGACCCCAGAAATTATAGCAGGGCTAAGTTGTTATGGTTTAGGGGCACTGGCATACATTTTGTTGCTGACGCGGGTAAATCTCAGCGTTGCTGGTCCTTCAGTATCCTTGACTTACGTCTTCTCCGTACTGATGGGCTATTTTTTCTTTAAGGAAACCATCCCCGTTAGCCGTGCCGTGGGGTTGGGTTTGATTATCTGCGGTGTAATGTTGGTAATTTGGAAAAAATCAGTTAGTCATTAGTCATTTGTCAAGACTATGGATGTAAGCCTCTTGTTTACCCGGCTTTTTTAGGGGGGTAATGGGGGGATACCATCCAACCATACAAGCCTTTTACCTACTCAGGACTTACCCACTCAGATCTGTAAAATCAGATCTGTAAAACTGCTGTAATTCCCTATTCCCGGTTCTTTCCAGAGCCGAAGTTCCCTATTGGCTAAAACCTTAATTTCTCGATCAGCTGCGTAAGTCCTACTTGTGATACACACACATAACTTATTCATAAGTTTGACATCGTGAAAACGCGATCGCGAACAACAGGTGGCAATACTGTAAATAATCACTAGTCTAACTATTACGGCAATGGCAATAAAAAATCAACGGAATGAATTAGATTATTTACCTGCTATTAATGTACATTTGCTAGAGCGTAGAATATCTTGTGTAACCGTCCCTAGGATTGTAGACGCCATTCATGCCGCTTGCGTTGAAGACAGAAAAATAACCGTAGCTCACTATAACGTACATAGTTTTAATTTTTCAATGCAGCTCCCATGGTTCTATGAATTTATCCAAAGTGCAGAAATCGCCCATTGTGACGGTATGGGTATATTAAAAGCCCTTCAGTTTATGGGGTACAATTTATCCCTAAAATACCGCGCATCTTACACACTATTAATGCCCAAATTACTGGATAATTTTAACCAAAATAGTTTGTCAATGTTTCTGCTGGGGTCAAAGCCTAAGCATCTAGAAACAGCCCTTAATAACCTTAGACAACAATACCCCAATATTATTGTCGATGGTCATCACGGATATTTTGATAAAGAAGACCCCAGCCAAAATGAAGAGATAATTAATAAAATTAACCAGGCAAAACCTAATATTTTATTAGTAGGCATGGGTATGCCAATTCAAGAAAAATGGATTTGGCAGCATCGTAGTCGTATTAATGTCAATGTGTTCATGCCTTGTGGTGCAGTGATCGACCGATTAGCAGGTTTGGTTCCTGACTGTCCAGAATTTATTTCCAATCTTGGTGGAGAGTGGCTTTATCGTCTATCCCGTGAACCCAAACGTCTCGCAGCTCGCTACTTACTCGGTAATCCAGCCTTTTTCTTTCAACTTGCTCTAGCTAAATTTTATGCACAACCTTTGAGAGTAGAGAAGATGGGGTACATGCTAAATGGACAAAAACACAGTTTAGACGAGCCTGTAAGCCTTCTTTCACCATTACCTCAGGGAATGAACTAGCAAAATCAGGATGTACCTGATGTGTAGCTGTTAGTCAGTTCTAGCCAGTCAACTCAGAATAACTGAGAAAATTAATTTTATTAATTTTGTCTCAGTCATGGTGCAATAACACCATGATCGTGATTCATACCAAGTGATACTAAGTTGCATTCATACTTAGCACTTTCTTCCCATCACCCCATCACTCCATCACCTTTTGAGGAAGATACTATCTTTGATCCCAACTTAGTATCAATTGCCCATTAGCTACGGTTGACATTTACAAAGCACTTCGTATATTGCAGGTATATTTCCGTATTTTAGAGTGTCGGTTCACTGATCACTATTGACATAGGCAAAATGCTGTGAATACCCTGGCACCATCCCCCCACTAAGCCTGCGGCTAAGCTGGGGGTCTTATGTAGTGTATGGTTGTATCCCAATTGTATAGGCACCACAGAGGTAATTCACCAACCTTCCAAGATCGGGAGAAAGTTTTGGAGTTTCCACAAAGACACTGCTTTCATGATCGATAATTTTTCTGCTTGAGAGTAATAGTGTTACTTTTTCTCCACTAATGGGAATTCTGTCATTAGATAGTCTGAGATTTCTCACTTAGCCAGGGCAATGCTTTTATTGCCCGTTTTCTGATTACTCTTTTCAATGCTAGTCTCCTTAACTACTTCTCTATCCTTACTTTTCCCTTGAATAGGAAAATCAGGGTAGTCAGGAAAACGAAAACATAGATATGGCAAGGCAAACCCAAAACTGGATTAGTTTTTTAGCAGCTTAGCTTCAAGATAGGTCAGATGGATCACACACTAGCCAAGATCATCAGTAAATCAAAATACGTATCATTTGATATCTTTGATACCGCAATTATACGCAATGTTTTAGAGCCAAGTGATGTCTTTACACTGGTTCAAAGGCAGTATGAGTATTGTCATTCCGAGTTATTACCAAATTATCCTAAGCTTAGGCAAAAAGCATAAAAAAAATCTAGGGAAAAACTCTGGAGACGAGAACAAGTGTCAGAAGTTACCTTGGATACCATATTTGAGTGTTTGGTAGAATATTTTGGAGTTAATGACCAAACGGCACAAATACTCAAAAAAATTGAAATAGAAACCGAAAGGGATGTTTGCCGACGTAATGAATTTATTTTTTCGGTCTATAACTATTGCCGAGAAAATCAAAAACAGATTATTTTCATCTCAGATATGTATCTCCTATCGGTGATTAATAAAATTCTTCATGCCGCAGGCTATGATCAGAGTGACAATCTATTTTTGTCTTCTGCTATAGGGAAAACTAAATTTATGGGAGATATTTATCCATATGTTCTTGAACAGCTATGATGTACCCCAAATGATATCCTTCACATTGGTGATAATTATCATTCCGATGTTTTGAATGCCAAAGCAAATGGCTTATTAAGTTATTTTTATGAAAATCAAAGAGAGAGAGCTATTAATAATTATTGGTTTCAAAAGTAAAAATTTCATCAGCTTATAACCAAAAAATATATCGATAGTTCATTTTACCTAGCAACCCTTATCAATCAGTATTATAGCAGAAGTCAAAAGTCAGAAGTCAGAAGTCAGAAGTCAAACTCTTGCGCTTACTTAGGTTTGAGACTTTTGTCATGTCCTAACTGCCCTGGCGACTGCTATATTGTGACCCTCAGGATAATCAAACGGGTGCATCTCATATTTGTAAACAAGCAGGGGCGGGGGCGCGGGGAGTCTGGAGATTTTATTATAATTTTTGGCTAATTGCAAAAGTGAGATGCACTCAATCAAACTAGCTGCGAGGAGTAATTTTGCTATAACTTCGGGTTTAATAATTTTGGGTTCCTTTTTTTTTGTTTCATGAATTGACTGATATCCCCCTACTAGTATTGAGATTTTATAAATTATTCAGTTAATTCAAATAATATTATTGGCGTAGGGGCTATATAAAGAGGTTGTTAGCTAATATTTATTCCTTTGATTACTTACAAATTTGAGTTGGTTTTGGTTCCCTAATTACCCAAGGGTAGCCATGCTTAATCAGTCCCTAAAACTAGTTATTTTTTTTTAAAAATATTGCCAATCATTAGGATTTATAATCAGCAGAAATTTTTCATTTTACATATCATCAGGAGGATATAACCTTGAAACCCTTAGTTAGTGTCGTAATACCTACCTATCGCAGACCAAAGTTAGTTAAACGAGCTGTTCAAAGCGCTCTAGCTCAAACCCTTAGTCAAATCGAAGTCATTGTTGTCATAGATGGTCCGAATGAGGCTACTTGTGCCTCACTCGCAGAAGTGGATGACTCCCGGCTAAGGGTGATTGAACTGCCCACCAATCAAGGTTGCACTGCCGCTCGTAGGGCGGGGATTGCTGCAGCTCAAGCCCCATGGATTGCTCATCTAGATGATGATGACGAATGGATGCCCCAAAAACTTGAACTGCAACTGGAAGCGGCTAATCGTTCCCAATACAAATACCCCATTGTTACCTGTTACCTAATTGCTCGGACTCCCCAAAACGATTCCATTTGGCCGAGAAGAATTCCCTCTAAATCAGAAGCACTGAGTGAATATCTGTTTGTTCGCAATACCTTCTTCCAGGGAGAAGGACTAATTCAAGCTTCAACTATTCTTACATCCAAAGAGTTATTGCAAAAAATCCCCCCCGGAAGCAGCGGTAAAATTCACGAAGATTGGGGCTGGGTGTTACGGGCGACTACTTTGGAAGAGGTAGGAATTGAGTTTGTGACTGAACCATTGTCAGTGTGGTATTTAGGAGAAAACCATCCTAGTATTAGTAGCACTACTAAATGGCGGACTTCATTAAACTGGATTCAAAATTTACAAGAGTTAGTTACACCCCGTGCTTACGCATCCTTTATCTTGACACAGGTAAGTTCAAGAGCTGCCTTCGCTGGTGAGTGGAAGGCATTTTTTCCCCTTCTCTGGGAAGCCATTCGCCATGGCAAACCCCTACCTATGGATATAATTTTGTACTTCGGTATGTGGCTAATCTCTCCCAAGACTCGACGCTGGTTGCGGAATTTACTGACTAAGAATCCTCAGCCATTAACAACTTGAGCAAAACATCAGGTTATATCAAGTCCGTTTTTGTCGTTTGTCATATTTAGTGTTCATAATGTAGTGTTCATAATCCAAGGTTGTTTTGGGTAATGGGTCACGGAAATAGGCAACGGGTAATCGGTAATGGTACAGGAGTAATCGCAATTGCCAATTACCCATTACCTCTTACCTATTACCCACGCCTTACAATAACGATGCTACCGGAGTGGATCTAAAAAATTAATCTAGCAATCTACCCTGCTAGAACCGTCTTCTACGGTTTCGGAGTCTTCGACGTTCCCGATGTCTCGCAATTTCTTTACGTTTGCGTTTTTGTGCAAATGTCTCAAAATGACGATTCTTTTTCATATCGGCAAAGATGCCAGCTTGGGAGACTTTTCGCTTAAATCGACGTAGGGCTGACTCTAACTGCTCATTTTCACCAACCACCACTTGGGTCATTCAATGTCCTCCTGTTTTGATCGCTTCCGTGGTCGAATAACAAGTCATCATTCATCCCATAAGTACAGGACAGGGCAAACCTCTGATTGACTGAGAAAACTCCTACAACTGACGGAAGGTGTTGGCATCTGGCCAGTTTTTAAAACGAATGGCTTATATCTCAAGTCCGTTGAAAATCATAATCTTGCACCTGGATAGCCTGCACTCGTCTATGGCAAAGAAATCCGAATTAAGCCTGCCAAAAGCAGGCTCTCAAATCCTTATTTTTTCCTTACTCCTTGTCAAGTGGACTGTGATGGTGTACCTCCACGCTTCAGCCTGGAGAGTTTGCTACAATATCTCCCTTAAAACTGACTTTAGCTATGAGCCGTGGAATTAATGATATTGTTGGTTAACTCACACACTACAACTAGTGTGATTCTCGATCTGAACACTGCCTATTTGGGTTTTCCTACTTTAGGTCTTAAACGTTCATACTTGTCTGAATCAAAAAGTTTAAGATGCCTTCAATCGACTGATAGACAGCAATCCTACCCACACTAGTATCTTCCAACTAGAGTTCGAGTTTGCTTTACCCTACCAGGATTACTCCCTAAATTCTGACGCGCAGGGTAGAACTAGACAGGGGTAAAACCCCTGCCCTGGGCTCAGACCTGAGAATTGGGTTTTGATTTAGATCAAAGCGAGCTTAGTAGCGACGAGCGCCGAAGTTATCACCTTTGCGACCGCCCCCAAATGAGTTTCTTTTTTCCCGAGGCTTGGCTTTATTGACTTTGAGCTCGCGCCCCATCCATTCAGCTCGATCAAGCTCTTCAATGGCCTTCGCTTCTTCCTCCTCTGTGTTCATTTCCACAAAAGCAAAGCCCCTTAAGCGACCTGTTTCGCGATCGGTGGGCATGTGAATTCGCTTGATTTCGCCATATTCTTCAAACACAGATTTCAGATCCTCTTCTGTCACCTCACGTGCAAGGTTACCAACATAGACAGACATACAATATCTCCAAAATTTGATTTATGTAGAGATAGAAATTTCGGAGGCATGCTTAGCAATATGAAACAGAAGAAACCTGTCAACACTGAAAACAAAAACTGCAACCGATACCTATACTCGCTTTTTATGATAACATAGACATTAACGTGACTAACCTCCTACTTGGGTTGTGCAATTAAGTTGTGCAATTAAGCTGTTGTGGATTTTAATTGCATAGTTGCCAGTTTTGAAAAAACTTTTCATACCCACTCCTCATCTCTCCCTCTCCCCTCACAGCGGTTTCATTATAGCCGCAAATCTCGATAAACCAGGGCAGGTGACCGAATTTGGGACTGAGCTTTTGACGGACGCTATCAGCGTGTCGCTGATCAGCCCATTTGGTGATCACCTTTTGCTGATCAGTAGTCGGACCAAAGTTTTTATCGCTATGTAAATTTTTGTAAATTTTTATGGGATCTGCTTGGAGTAAGGATGGCAAATTTTTTAACTTTTCTTCATGTAGCACCGTTTATTTTTGAAAGAACTTCAATTTGTAATACATTAAGTAATACAGCGGTTGGCCATTGGGTGAGGTACAAATTCTTGGGTTTTAGGGAACTTCGGATCAGGGAACAGGGAAAAAATCCTGAGGTGCGACCCGAAGGCGCGACCCAAGGCCGGGTTACCCGGCCTTGGAGGCGCGCAGCTAATGGGAATTTAATAATTAGATGCGGAAAGCGCACCTATGTACCTTATAGTCATGAAAAACGCTGTATATAAAAACCTCATGCTGAGTGATCATCCCAACTAGAAATACTTAGAATTATTTAACAATTTGCGATTAGCCCTTCGGGCGATAAGGTCAACCCCATTGCAAAATCCTCAAAATTCGTAATCTTTTAGAACTACACAATGTAGTGAGTAATTTTTGTGACAAGATGCTCACAAGTGACCCAAACAGAACCCAAACCACTCGCTATTGCATCAAAACGGGGTAATAAACTTGAATGTTTCTCATAACTGAAGTCACACCGTTCATTTGTACTACTTTCAGCCTCAAACTCTCTTACTGTAAACGATGTAGCGATTGAGTTTCCCAAATATGTACCCATGTAGGTTTTGGCTTGATGCTTGCAATCATGGTACTATGCACAAAAATAGCATTCGCTTCAAATCCTTTCAAATGCTTTTCAGGAGTCGCTTCTAAATGTACCCAGTAGCGGTAGCTTAAAAATGGCTGGAAACCTCTCTAGGCAAGGGTTTTTATGAAATCGCTAAGGGTAACTTCAGTCGTAACCGTCCCAGCCTCCAACGAAGAAATGTGGGTTTCAGTGGCGATTCTGTGGTAAGATTGGGTTTATGAGTGTAGAGATTAACATCCCAGGGATTCAAATTCCTTTGGGAGATTGGGATGCCACCCCAGGGAGTGTAAAAGCGGTGGTAACAGTTTTGAGTGAGCGTTTGGCCTATATAGAAGAGCAACTCAAGCAAAATTCACAAAATTCATCTCGTCCCCCCTCAAGTGACGGTTTTGGTCAGCAAGATTTGTCAAACCCCCAGACTCTCAACAAGAAAAAGACAAAGAAAAAGAAAAAGTCTAGCAGTGATGGCTGATCCGAGAAAACACCACAGCTCTATCCGCTCGAAGCCTGTAGCGAAGTCCATTCCCATGTACCAGATATTGGTCAGCATTGTGGAGAGCAGTTGAGCGGCTTCGACCAGCGCACCCTTATCGTGATCAAATCGTTGATATTCCGCCGCTATCGGCCAAGGGAATTGAACATCAACTGCATCAGTTGGAATGCACTTGCTGCGGCAGGAAGAACCGTGCACCACTCCCTGCCGAGGTACCATCATTAGGCTTAGGAGACCGATTAGCGGCAGTGGTTGCAAGGTTTAGTGTAGAACATCGCCAAAGTCACCGGATGGTGAAGTCCTTACTTGCTACAAAGTTTAGTGTTGAGCTTTCCCGTGGGAGGATCAATCGTCTTCGTCACCAGGTGAGTGAGGCGGTCGCAGCTCCAGTGGAACAAGCTCAGCAGTATGTTCAAGGCCAGGGGTTTGTTCATAGTGATGAAACCAGCTTTAGCCAAGGCAATGGTGATGGACTTTTGTATATGTTCCAGGGGTAGAGCCCACGAATAATGCCGCAGAACGTGCCCTACGCACTGCCGTGATTTGGCGGCGAACCAGCTTTGGTTCCCAATCTCAAGCCGGCAGTGAATTCGCGCACGAGAATTTTGACTGTGGTGACATCCCTCAAAGCACAGCACCAAAAAGGGATTAGGGTTATCGGCTCCATCCCTATTACCACAAACTCTGATCAACACTCAAATACCTATGGTGGCGTAAGGCCATGGGACGGTTACCTTCAGTCATAAGTATGAGTAAGGCTATATAGCGTTGATCGCAGTTATGAGGTACAGTCTTTTTTGACGTTGATTCCCTGTTTTGATGCAGCGCATTCCTCTTCCCTCTTCTGATTTCCCAGATCCGCTGTTCCCTAAAATCCCGAAATTTTGTACCTCATAGCTATGATAATTGCTATATACCGCAATTATACGTAATTTTTACGGGTTTTTACCTAATGAAAAAATGTAGAAAAATAGTAAATATATCGAAAAATAATCTAAAGTATTCACACTATAATTAAATCAGACAAATTGATGAATATAAGTAGGTTTCAAAAAAATAGCTATTTTTGAATTAAAGCTAATTAAAGTCAGCAAATTATTTTTGCATAAAGTAAGATCTACTTAGATTTAGCACATGTTTATAGATGAATGAATGAGCAGATATAGATCAGACCTCGCAGCATTAGTATTGTCTTGATGCAAAGCAGGGTAAAGGCATCTTGTCAATACACTGGGGATAGTTCTCAATAAACCCAGCCTTATTGTGCTTGTTGACAAGGTATTTTCCACATATAGTGTTTATTTAATTACAAAAACATTATATATAGGAATCAGCAAATTAGATACGTTTACCCTGTGATGCAAAGCACGAGTGGGGAGGGGCTGCGTGGCTCGATAGTGGTACACAAGTAGTGATTTTAGCACCGGAAATCATGACCAGACCTTAGCCAAATCACTACATCTTTTGAACTTCAATAATATTCTTCACCCGATGACCCCATCATTTCATCATCATCTGTATTATCTGTAGTCTGAATAAGTGAAATAGATATTAGAGATAGGAGTTTTGAATGATTACTTCACCAAAAGTCAGTGTTGTCGTTCCTGCTTATAACGTTCGCTCCTACATTTGGGAAGCGCTAGTCTCTCTTGAGGGTCAGTCTTGTCGAGAATTTGAAGTCCTCATTGTTGACGACGGCTCTACTGATGATACCGCTGAACTGGTTAAACCGTTTTGTCGGCGGGATTCACGCTTTCAGTTATTGCAGAAGTCCAATGGAGGACTCTCATCGGCTCGTAACTATGGCATCCGTCATGCTCGTGCTAGCTACATCGCTCTACTTGATGCAGATGATGTCTACAAGCCGGAGAAACTAGCTAACCATGTGGCTGTACTGGATCGGGAACCAGAGGTAGGGGTTGTCTACAGTGCCTCACAAGCAATCCGTGATGATGGAAGTCCCACGATAATGCGTCTGAGTGGTAAGCCAGTTATGTCTGACCCACTCCTAGCCCTACTGTGCAAGAATTTCATTGGTCATGGTTCTAATGGTGTATTCCGAAGCTGTCTAGTGGATGAAGTCGGGGAATTTGACGAAGGGTTACGCAGTTCAGAAGATATAGATTTCTGGTTAAGAATTGCCGCTACGGGACGCTGGCGTTTTCATCGGGAGCCACAAGTCTTGTGTTGCTACCGAGTTCGTCCTTCTGGACTTTCTTTTAACATAACACAAATGCAGCATTCTCATGAACAGGTACTTAAATCAGCTTATCAACGCTCTCCAGAATTGGTAGAGACAGTATTGCCGACGGCTTACGCCTATATGTATCGCTACCTAGCTCGATTATCCCTAACTGCTGGTGATGCAGCTAAAGCTGTTCACTTTATCAACCAAGCGTTAGCTGCCAATAGCTCAATCTTCTATCGGGATCCGCGATCGCTTCTGACGCTCGTAGCTGTACGTCTGGCACCACTAGCCAAGCTGGTGATTAAGCGATCGCTTGGCTCCGTAGAATACAGAGCAAACAACTAAAAATTTTGTATTAGTCATCAGTCATTGGTCATTGGCCTTTGACGTGCAAGCCTTTTACATGCAAGCCTTTTGTCCCTTCCAAACCTTGCTAACCTAATGAAACTCAGCTCGTTACTCACAAGTGGGTTCTGGACAACATACGGAGCCCTCGGGACACGTCTGCTGGTATTGCTAAGTAACCTGATACTAGCAAGGTTGCTGTTGCCATCTGAATTTGGGGTGATTAGCGTTGCCTATATTTTTTGGTCTTTCCTGAATTTGTTCACCCAAGGCATCATCAACTCTTTTATTGTCTACAAGGGCATTGAAGACCAGCGTTATTTAAATACAACATACACAATTGCTATTGCCAGGGGATTGATGTTGGCAGTGGCAATGGTGGCGATATCTCCCCTAGCGGCTAACTTTTTCGGTGTACCAGACCTGGTATGGATTCTGATCGTGTTCGCCTTTAATCTGGTGGTGGCTTCTATCCAGTCTGTTTATCAGGGAGTACTCACTAGACAGATGAGGTATCGGGAAATAGCCCATGCGACCATAATCGCCTCGTTAGTGCGAGTAGTCTCTACCACTGGTTGCGCCTTTATCGGTTTGAGCTACTGGTCATTTGTAGTGGGAGATGCGGCTTTTTGGTTTATAGAGTATTGGATTAGTCGTGGTCATGTAGAACACAAATTCCGCTTACAGATTGATCCACAGGCTAGCTCAGAAGTTTTGTCGTTCTGTTTTGGTGCCACTGGCTCCAGTTTGGGATTTTATGTAAATGCCAATGGTGACAACTTTGTCATTGGTAAACTGCTGGGTAATACGAATTTGGGATACTACAACTTTGCTTACCAATTGACCCAGACAATTAACACTGTAATGGGTGAGGTGATTAATCAGGTAGGAATGTCCTCCTTCGCCCAGTTAGAGAATGACGAACAGCAGCAAAGTGTTCTAGTCACAATGGTTGAACAAATGGCTTTCCTGGGGGCTCCTCTATACGCCTTATTTTTTTTAGTGGTAGACGATCAGCTCATCTCTATGATATTTGGCCAGAAGTGGGTGCCAGCCTGCCAGGTGATTCCTTGGTTACTTGTGTTTGCTTACTTTAGGCTGATCAATAATTCACTGATTAATATGCTTGCAGCAAAAGGCAGAACTGGGATTAACGCCAAGGTTAACCTTATGATTGCTCCGGTCGCTTTCTTGAGCTTTATCATTGGTGCTGAGCAAGCAGGACTAATTGGGGTGGGAATTGCAGTTGCTTTCGTGCTAGGAATTGTCTGGACAGTCTACTGGTGGTGGGTAGGTTGCCGAGCACTAGGTTGGCCATTGATGAAGTTTTTACTTCCGTGCTTTAAAGCTGCTCTGATTGTACTGTTAGCCATTGTCAGTTGTCTAGGTTTACCAACAATCCTGAAGCCCTTCCTATTTATGAGTCTCTATATCGTCTGTATGCGCCTGATCGCTGCCAAACAATTTTTGAGTTACCAGTCTCTACTAGGGAAATTGGCTAATCAGCTGACAAAGTTAGGTAAAAGTCAGTTATAAGCTAATAAATTCAGTAAATTTACTGAATGTTAGGTTAACCGAATTCACTGTTTAATCCGTAATTTTTCTAATCTAAATTAAGGCATTAAATAGGCACAATGTTATTGTAGCTGCTCATATATAGCAGTTATCACTTGAGTAATGGAAAAAGTCATGGATTGTAGGGAGTAGGAATCCCCTCTTCCTTAATCAGGGGGGAAGAAAATTGACTGTACCTCACAAGTATGATAAACGCGATCAAACAATACTGTTATGGAAACGGCAAAACCTTGGGAATATCAATAAAAATAAAAAATGACAAATAACAACCAAAATAACACTATAAACGAACGAAGCTAGTAGATTTGAATCACTCTCATCTAATGAACGTGCTCTAAAACATCAAAGTATGGACTGTTAACTATGACCTCTAGCATACCAGATTTCCACACTAGAAACTTTAAACTGGGTGCCATGTCATTTCCAGAAAAAGTTATTTACTGGGTGATTGTGCTAACACCGCTCTGGTGGTTGTTGGGAATACAAACACTCTTCTACCCAGCGGTAGTTGTTGGTTTCTTAGGAGTCAACTTTGACATTGACAAACTCACTAGAAGATCGATACCCGCCTGTATCTGGGCTTGGTTAGGTATGGCTCTAGTCATGGTCTGGACTGCTACGTTTGGTCTCAATGACGTCGGGTTTGCCTTGCAGAAAATTGCTGCTACGTTCGTAACTTTTTTCAAGAGCTACTGTTTAATTTTTGCCGCACTGCTCCTACCATTTTGGCATGCCATCAGGGTTAAGGTGGTGACCCGTGCTGTAGCTTGGATGGCAACAGGATATTTAGTGACTATCGCCATTGAGATGCTCATGCTGGTAGTGGGATTAGGCAAAGAACCTTTTCTACCGCCCTTAGCCCGTCTAATTCCGGGAGGTGCTTTGAGTTTGCAAGTTACATTTGCTGACTTACAACCTTTTTTTGGTATCCCTTTACCCAGGACAGTTCTTTACACCCCCGACCCCCCCATTGTAGGGGTGTGTTCCATTCTAAGTTTTTTCATCTGCTTGGGTGAAGAAAACCGCCGCTTACGTCAAATATCTGTAGCCGGTTGTTTAACCGCTCTGCTAATTAGTTTTAGTCGTTTATCCTGGGTTTCCTTTGTGATCGCATTGGTGATTACAGCTTGTTTCCGCAGCAGTTTGGCTCGTCAAGGTTCTTTATGGATTGGTTCATTAAGCTCATTACTTTGTGCTCTTTTGGGAGGTCTGACCTTCAGTGATTTAGTGAAAAAGCCCCTAGAAATCTTCAATAGTGCTCGTGCCGAATCCTCTAAAGACCGGGAACTGGTGGTTACTAAAACCCTTGAGGCTTGGCAAGAACGCCCTTTGATGGGATGGGGAATTATACAAGGCTCCGTCAAATGGTTTATCTACGACATTGCTTTGGGTTCCTTTTCAACCTACGCCTCAGTTCTTTATTTGCACGGCATCATTGGCTTTATCTTTTTTATAGGTGCCCTAGGTTCAACCCTTTGGAGTACTTGGATTCCAGCGATTCGTGGTAACTATCATTGCCAGTGGGCATTTGCCAGTCTGGTGGCTTTGTATATGCTTCTCAACGGAACACCCTTGAGCTGGATGGCAGTGTATTTGTGGTATTTTTGGGTCTGGTTAGGGGCAATTCTTGCCGAAATACAGCGAAATGAGCAGTTTGTCTCTCGATGGGAGCAGTTATCTAGAACTTGAAAATGTTTGATTGAAAATTAAAAATCAAAAAAATAGACTTTTATTTATTTTTTGAAAATTAGTTATTAGTTCTTATTTATGAAAATTGCTATTGATTAAATTAATCATTATATAAATTAAAAATTGACACAAGATTGTATTAGGAATATATCTTATGAAAAAAGTAGTTGCGATCCTGAATAGACATTGGATACTTTTATTAGTTTTTAATTCTTTGGTGCTTGCAGCTAGCTTTGGAGCCTTTTCTTTATTAAAGCCTTTTTGGATTGCTAAAGCACAGCTAATTCTACCGGAAACAGGCAAGTTACAAGCTAGTTTAGGAACCCTTGGGTCATTAACTAAGGGGGATTCTGAATTGTCAGCGAAGAGTCATCCTCTGAATATGCAGGCATCTATTCTCAAAAGTGATGCTTTGATGAGGCGCTTGTTGGAGTCTGACCCAGAGAAAACGGATTTTCAAAGGTTAGTTCAATACAAGCAGTTGTTCGCGGTATCTCCTCACCAGGAATCGACGACCATCTGGTTGAATGCGACTGGGGCTAGTCCAGAATTAGCAAGAGATCGAGTCAGGGCACTGATCAGTGCGTATCAGGAGCGCCTGAATGAACTGCGTCAAGCAGATGGTACCACTAGGGTTGAGTTTAATAAGAAAGCGCTCGACCGAGCTAAGCAAAAATTGGATCAGTCTCAGGAGGCATTAGCAAAGTTTCAGGAATCCTCTGGTTTAGTGAATAGCGAAGCCCAAACTGAAGGACTGGTGAGGGCAATTACTGATCTGAGTATTAGCCAAGCTCAGGCTCAAGCTGAAGCTCAAGCTAGTCAACATCAGCTTCAAATCCTATCGACTCGTTTGGGTCTTACTCCTAAGCAAGCAATCCGCTCTCTAGGTCTAGCAGAAAACCGGGATTACCAGTTTGTGCGGCAGCAGTTGACTGAACTGGAAGCGACTTTGGTCAAAGCTCAAGCTACTTATACTTATGCTCATCCTGAGATCCAAAATCTGCTGCTACAACGTGAGCAGTTGCAGCAGCAGATTCAACAGTACATCTTTCTAGCAGCTGGTGATACGTTAGTAGACCCGACGCTAACTGATAGTGCTCAAGGAAGAGCAATGTTAATCCAGCAACTGATTCTGGCGGAAAGTGCTGCTAGTGGTCAACAACAACAAGCGGAGCAATTACAGCAGCAGATTGACCAGATGAAAAATACTTTAACGGTGATTCCTGTCCATCAGTCTAGGCTGCTGGAACTAACGCGACAGTACGATGTGGCTGCGGGAGTCTATAACGGTTTAGTTGCTCAAATGGAGCAAGTCAATCTTGATGCGTTTAGTGCTTATCCCAATGTACAGGTGCTTGACCCTCCCACTGTTGACGAGAAGCCTGCTGGTCCGAAGAAGTTGTTAATCATAGCTAATGGTTTTCTGGCATCGGCAGTGGGTAGTATAGCGCTGGTATTGCTTCTAGAACGGCGCAACCCACTGCTGAGTCCCAAAGACCTACAGGCAATCAAGTTCCCGATGGTGGTCAATATCCCTCATCTGAGGCACGCTGGTATGGGATTAGAGCTGGGTACAGAAACGGATGTAGAGTTTCAGCGACTAGCATCGGTGATTAGCTTACGCTCTGGGGAGGACCGTCGCATCTTGATTACTAGCGCGATGGTCTCAGAAGGCAAAACTACTGTCACTCTGGGATTGGCGACAGCTCTGGTAGATTTAGGGTTTCGGGTCTTGGTAGTGGATGGAGATTTCCGACAGGCAACCCTTTCTCAGCGCTTGGGTCATCACCATGACCCCCTCAAACCCGGACAGCCGGTGAAGATCCAACCGAGTCTTGACTTACTGCCTACCTCTCACAAAAAAGGCAAAATTGTGGAGCTGGTGACCCAGGGGAAATTTGAGCAGAGCCTAGCTACTGCGGAGGAATCGGGTGACTATGATTATGTTTTGATTGACAGTGCTCCAGTCAGTATGACCAGTGAAACTGCCCTGATGGCTGCTGTCATCGGTAATTTGTTGTTTGTTGTTCGACCTGAGATTAGTAAGCGTGACTTTGTCAGTGACAGCTTGGAACAACTGGCTCAGCACAATGCTCAACTGTTGGGTTTGGTGGTGAATGGGGTAGAAACTAAGTCCAAACCCTACTTATACAGATCTAGTGATAGTTTAGTGAAGTCATAAGCGATGAAACGTAGAACATTACTCCAGCTAGCTTTATCTGGCGCTGCGATCGCATTCCTCTTACCAAGACTCTTTGATAAGCAAAGCGCTACTAATTCGGTAAGAGCATCACCAATACAAAATTTGTGGTTGTCCGGAAAGTCAATTAAAACTAAAGTTAGGGTGGATTGGGCAAAGCCAGTCGCACAAACTACACCCTTCACCTTTGGCTCCAACGACTACGAAATTACTATTCTGGAAAAGGCATCAGACTCGGTTTTCCAGAAGCGTCTGGCGGAATTGGATATCAGGTTAATCCGCATTCACCATATCGATCTATGGGAACGTTGGACTAACCGAGCTACGAAAAGCTGGGACGAGGCCAAAATTCAAGCCTGCTACGATGCCTCATATCCCCAACAGCCTACCATTATCCAAAATATTCCCTGCTGGCCCAGTTGGATGGCTACAAATCGGCGTGGTCTACTTTCGAGAAAGGAGAATATATAGCAGTCGCCAGGGCAGTTAGGACATGACAAAAGTCTCAAACCTAAGTAAGCGCAAGAGTTTTACTTCTGACAAATGACTTCTGACTTTTGACTTCTGCTATAACATCAACTACTCATGGAACTCTGGTGAAGACCGTCAGAATACCCATGTCGGCGCGGTTTGGTTTGCTTCAGTATTCAAACATTTAGCTGACGCTGGGATTGACATGGCGACCTCCTGGCATCTCAAGGATATGTATTACGGCATGATCGACCACATGAATAATCTGCGACCAGCTGCAACTGTATTTCCCTGGGCGATCAAGTACCTGACTGGCAAGGTGATGTACACCCAGAGCGGCCATAAGTTTGTGGAGGCTATGGCAATAGAGCAGTCAAATGAACTGCGATCGCTATTGTTGATCAATAAATCAGCCAAACCTGCCAGCATCAGGATTGAGGGAGCACTGGATTTTCCCGACACTGAAAGCCTAAAAAGGCTACCCATGTTTTCTTTAGATACCAACGCTGTCAAGAGCAAGACCCTAGCAACAAGACTACTGAAGTACTCATCGGTGAGATTTAATCCTTACTCTCTTGTGCTACTGGGTTTGAGTAATTAGTGATTAGGCATTAGCCATTAGGCATGATAGCACTAGGTATTAAGTACCAGAACCATTAGACAACAGAAGTGAAAAAGATTCAGTGAAAAAAATTCACCGAAGCCTTACCCCACTTCAGCCAACACCTAAACACTAAAAATTAACACCTAACAGCTTGCTCTAACTCTCAAAACTAAATTGACAGAGTACTTAGTCCTTTTGATTCACCAATTTCGTGTCATGCAGCAGATTAATCACCCATTTCTGAAATTTATCGCTCATCTTTATTTTGAGGCTAAGCGTTTATACTATCAGTTTCGATACCCCAATCTCACCCTTGCCAAAGGAGTGCAGATCAAAGGCTCTCTTCAGGTAGCAGGTAGCGTTAAGGTAGTGATTGGCTCAGGTTCTCGCTTGGGTAAAGAGGTATTTATCTATGGTTCTGGTAACGTCAATATTGGTTCAAATGTACTGCTTAATGGGCCTTGTATAGGTTGCGAGTGCTCAATTACCGTGGGAGATGAATGTCTAATTTCTGACTGCTTTCTTGCTGATAGCGATTACCATAACCTACAACCCCACCTGCGTCACTGTCCTCCAGGACCAAAGGTTTCAGCTGAGATTGTGATTGAGCGAAATGTCTGGATTGGAGCCAGAGCTACGGTGATGAAAGGGGTACACATTGGGGAAAATAGTGTAGTAGGTTTAGGCAGTATGGTTCGTAAGTCTGTCCCTCCCGGCGTGGTAGTTATTGGGAATCCCCAGCAAATTGTGAAGCATTTCAAACCAGTCAGTACTGACCAGTTAGTACTGACTGGTCAGTAAGACTCTGTGACTGAAAACTTTGGTACTGACAGGCTTTATTGTTTCTAGAGCATTGCTTGAGTAATCAAATTTGAGGGAAAATCTATAGATTTCAATTACCCGATCACCCGATCACCCGATCACCCGATCACCCGATCACCCGATCACCCGATCACCCGATCACCCGATCACCCGATCACCCGATCACCCCATCATCAACTGATCCAAGTTTTCTCATTACTTTACCGATGCTGTAGATGTTGCGATCGCAACTGACCCATATACGGTTATTCCATGCTTTCTCAGGGTTTGGGTGGCTGATTTGACTGTAGCTCCGCTGGTGTAGATATCATCTAGGATTAGTACGGGTGAGGTGCTATGATGTCTGAGAAAGTGTTTACCAATAATAAAGGCATCTGCTAGGTTTTGCGCTCGCTCTTGGACAGATAAACTAAACTGAGGTTGAGTTGCCCGGACTCTTTCTAAACCCAGTGGTGCTTGTTTGTAACCAGTGAATTCACAAAAACTTTGGGCAATTAGCTCTGCCTGGTTGTAACCTCTTTGTCGCTTTTTTGTAGGGTGCATGGGAATGGGAACTACTATTAATTTTTGCTTTTGGCTACGGGTGGCAGAGGATTTTAACCAAGCTTTACCCAGCCAATGGCCCAAGGGATGTGCTAGCTGGGGTTGGTTTTCATATTTCAGGGCAGCAAGTAATCGTTTTAATGGACCACCGTAATTGCCCCAGACAAACACTGGGAGATTTTGATTACATAAAAATTGATTTTTGTCAAGTTGGCAGCGGAGTAACTGCTGCTCGCAATAATCACACAATTCATCAGAGGCAGGTCGCTCACATAGGGGACAGTTCGATTTCAGAAAGAGACTTAATAGACCGTTTTTAAGGGTCTGAATTCCCTGTAACATAATTTTGGGGATTTATTTGGCATGATATTTCTAAAGATGCCAAGACTAACCCTAAGAATCCCTCAGTATTTCTACCGTTTTCTGCTTCTAAGAGCGTGATGCAAAGCATAGGAAGGATTAATAATATCATGTCCAGTTGACGACTTATCATTCTTGGTTGAGAGTCAATTTTTAATTAACGATTTAGGTGAATACGACGTGATTAATGGTAAGAGATATTATGCCTTCAAGATATGATGCCAAAATCCCGGAGGAATAACAGGATTAGGCGGCGATTTGTGGATAATCTTTACTCTCTTGATCTGATTCAACCTTCAGACTATCCCTTGGTGGGCAATGAAGCCTTTAACTTAAGTCAGCTCTGGCAACGGGATTATCCGGTTGTACCTGGCTTTGTGGTGAGTGCAAAGGCATTGTGGGAATTTATCGCAATTTTAGGTGAGTCTGAACCCCTGTTAGCTGATTTACCTTCTTCTTATCTTTACGTAGATGTAGACAATCCTCGCCAGCTACAGCAAGTGGCTCAGCAAATTCGTCACAAAATTCAAGGGGCGACTTTAGGTTCGGTGTTGGCATCAACCCTATCCGAGATAGCAGAAACTACACTCGCCCCAGCAACAATTTTTCACCCTTCCTTATCCATGACATCACCAGGGTCGGGAATTGAGCAGGACACTGGGGAAACTGAAGTGGCAAGATTAGATCAACCCCAGATTTTTTCAACCTTACCAGAGAAAATTTTGGGATCCTATATTTGCCCTAGGCAACCACTCGCAATGGAACTGTCTTTAAAACAGGTTTGGGCAGAACTATTTCGCGCCAGAAGTCTATTTTACTGGCAACGGCATAGTATTGGTCTCCAGCAGCTCAATTTGGCAGTCTTGATACAACCGATGTGGGATGCGATCGCTTCTGGTAAACTCCAGATTAACCAAGCTGAGGGTTACATCCAAGCGACTTGGGGGTTAGGTACTGCATTGGCGAAGGGGGAAGTAGTGCCAGACTATTACCAAATTGAGATCGAAACTGGTATTGTGCTAGCCTCACGACTGGGTCGTAAAACCCGTGCCTATGGGTTGTGTCTGGAACCAGACTCATTATCACTAACCCAGAACACTGTGCAAGCCTATCTACTCAGTGAGGAGCAACAAAAACAGTACACCCTAAAGGATAAATACCTCCAAGAGCTAATTACTATCAGTCAGCGTCTAGTTGCTGATATTAGTCCTACCTTTTCCCTAGAGTGGACACTATGGCAAACCTCAGAAAACTCAGAACCACAGTTACAAATTACGAAATTTAGTGCTCAAACTGGGCAAAAGTGGGATGCTAGCCAGTTGAGGGTTGAACCGTTACATCATGCTTCCAATGTAGCTTACTCTGTTGGTTCTACTACTTCCTACGGCAAGCTGTTTACGTCTGTACAAGTGAGTAGCCGACCCAATGTGCTTGAAGCCTCATCGGACTCCATTGGGAGCAACTCTAGTGAACACACTGTCAACCCATCCATCACGCCTATGCTTGTGAGAGGATTACCCGCAGCACCAGGAAGAGTTAAAGCCACTGCTCATGTGATATCGGGTGAGGGCAAAAACGTCTCAGCAATCCTCTCTGGTAGAATTTTGGTTGCCCAAAGTGTTTCTCCTGACTGGCTACCTGGGCTCAAGCACGTAGCCGCTATTATTACTGAACAAGGAGGGATAACTAGTCATGCTGGGATTATTGCTAGAGAACTTGGTATTCCCTGTGTTGTGGGTGCGGCTGGTATTACCCAAATTGTAGAAACTGGGGAGTCTCTACTCGTGGATGGGGGACAGGGGGAAGTTTATCGGCTAGGAACTAAGCAAGGGTTTCCGGTTGAAAAATTGCATGGCTCAGGATTAAGAGAAAGGGAAGCAAAAGTAAACTTTCAACCTTCTAACTTTCAAAATACTTTCCCCATTGCTACTCAACTATTGGTTAATCTTAGCCAGCGGGACTCCCTAGAAAAAATTGTGGGTTTGCCAGTGGATGGAGTGGGGTTATTGCGTTCAGAACTGATGATGTTGGAGATTTTGAATAATCTGCACCCCAGTCAGTGGCACAGACAGGGCAATGAACATGAGTTGGTAGAACGCTTGGCTCAGTTAATTGTTCAATTTACGGTTACCTTGGCACCACGTCCTGTATTTTATCGCTCCACGGATTGGCGCTCCCATGAATTTCCATCCCTGAGTGGGGATCACCTGGTAACGGAAGCGGAAGTTAACCCGATGCTTGGTCTACGTGGCACTCGTCGCTATCTGAGTGACCCAGCTAGCTTTGATGTAGAACTGGCAGCTTTACAGGAGGTTTATGCTTACGGCTGCAGGAATTTACGGCTGATTTTGCCCTTTGTACGTACTGTGGAAGAGTTTACCTTTTGCCGCCGTCGGGTAGAACAGGTAGGACTTACTGATAATCCTGATTTTCAACTTTGGATTATGGCAGAAGTACCATCTGTGTTGTTTCTGCTACCAGACTATGTTAGAGCAGGTGTTCAAGGAATTTCTATTGGTACTAATGATTTGACGCAACTTTTACTAGGAGCTGATCGGGAACAGAGGCAGTTGGAAACACTGGTGGCAGGGTGCCATCCAGTGGTCAAGCAAGCAATTCAGCAATTAATCGAAATGGCAAAGGAAGCTGGTATTCCTTGCTCAATTTGTGGTCAAGCTACGGTTCAGGATCCGGAACTCATTGATTTGTTGGTGCAGTGGGGAATTACTTCGATTTCTGTTGATGTTAAAGATGTGGAAGGGACTTACCAGGCAATTACTCGTGCTGAGCAACGTTTACTCTTGGAAGCAGCACGAAATAAGTCAAAAGGCTTGGGTGTAAAAGGCCAAGGGGAAAACATATAAATATATAGAAGTTCCCAATTGGATGATGAGATCCAGTCCAGTAGTATCGGTGAACACTACCACGTACCACGGGACAGGATCTGATTTGGTTTATCTGGTCTGACCTAGGTTATAAATCTGAAAACTGCTGTAATTCAATCAGTGAATTATGGTTAGGCTTCTTAGTAATTTGAGTTAATAGTGCTTCATAGCGGTTGAGAGCGTTTTGATAGGCGAAGTGCTTCAGAGCAAATTTTCTACCTTGTTGACCTAGAGATACCCCCTGCTCAGGATTTTCATACAATTCGACAATTGCAGATGCTAAAGCCTGGGGCTGTTGTGGTGGTACCACTACACCGCCACCACTTTTTCGAACAACTCGCGCTGCAGTTCCATTCAAAGGCACAGAAGCAATGATGGGTCGTCCGCAAGCCAATAGCACTTGAATTTTTGAGGGCATATTAAAGGAAACAACGTTACGCTTTTGCACAACTAAACCTATATCTGCTGCTGCCAACATTTCTGGTAACTTCTCTCGGGGTTGGAAAGGTAAAAGCTTGACATTACTAGCCTTGCAAGTCTGACAGTCTTGCTGTAGCTGCTGTAGAGCCTTAGATTCTCCAACAATGACGAAGACAATTTCTGGAATATGCCTGACCAGAGTAGCCGCCTTCACTACTGTTTCCAATCCCTGAGTCAGGGCAATATTACCGGAATACAGTACTACAAACTTGCCATCAAGATGGTAAGCAGTGCGAAACGAATTTCCTTCTTTGGGTAAGGGACGGATAACATTAACATTCGCCCAGTTGGGGATACAGGTAATTTTGTCTTTAGGTACTCCTTTACTGACTAAATTGTCAACGAATCCCTCAGAAATAACACTGATTCTATGAGCAGTGTGGTAGGCAAACTTCTCTAAAGCTTCAAAGATACGGATGGCTAGTTTGTTTCTAATTAGACCAACCTGTACAGCAGCTTCTGGCAAAATATCCTGTAAATTCAGTAATACTGGGCAGTTGTACAACCAACCGAGTAAAGCAGCTGGCACACTAACCGGCAGCGACGGTACTGTCAGCAGAATTACATCAGGTCGCCAGCCCTGGAAAGCCTGAATCAAACTAGTCACCACGAAGCTACCATCCAGTAGTATCCGTGTCACTACACCAGGCTTTGGTCGAATCCAGACATAGGAGCGTTGAATTATTACTCCATTTCTTTCTTCAGTCAGATACCACTTACCCTGATATTTATCATAGATACAGCGCTGGGGATAGTTCGGCATACTAGTGACGACTCGTACTTGATGTCCTGCCTTGACCAAACCTTCTGCTAGTTCCGTCATTAATGGGGCAATGCCTATGGGTTCAGGATGATAATTATAGGAGTAGATTAATATGCGCATGAACGTTATTGGTAGAGCGAGTAGTCTGTCAAGTTAAGATTTGACAGGTGGACAAGCGATGCATCGCTTTTTACAATTCATTGAGAAACACTATATCTAGTTAGTTCTATCTATCAGTTACTTAGCAACTGGTGTCTAATTACCCTACATACTTTACTGTTTGAATTTTCACCTTTAAGAGAAAAATTTAAACTTTACTCATTCAAAGCGTTTGGTTTAATTTTCGACGTTATAGCCTTGATGACTAGATACTCAATCGGCTTTGTCTGTTGATGCTTATGCATTGAACCAACACCGAATATACCAAAAGCTATTACTCTCAATAGAGCAGTAGGTTAGACAGACGCGCTTAGGCGCTCTTATCTCTAAGAATACAGACAGAAAAACTCAATTATTATGACCTTCTTTAGCAGGCAATAATTAGTCCTCAGGCTTAGGATAGCTCCAGCTGATCATTCCCTGTTCTTGGTTCTATTCATATAGGTATCAAAACTATCATACTCACTGGTTGGACTCCTGATGCCATCTTAGCCATCGTCAATTTTATAATATAAATACTTGGTATGCTACCTTCTTGATTATTGATGATAACTCTGGTAAAAATACCATTACATAACGATATAAATTTGCGCTAAATAAAAAAAATGAAGCCAAGATTTATTTAAATAAATTACTCTCTGGATACTTTAAGGGATTAACTGCACTGACCACTAGATTCGTAGGCAGATACATAACCGATGTAAATAGATTCATAAATGGCACTCCTGCTGTAATTTTAGATACTTTTTTAAGTGTTGATGTTTTCATAGCGATGCATCTCTATATTATAAGGGTATATATTTTATATATAGCTATAAATGAGTTGTGAACGCCAAACTAGCTGAAAGTATTATTTCAAGAGGGTGCTTTGTTCAAAAATAAAATGGAAACTCTATAAGACCATAGGAAAAAATTGATTCGAGCTATGTTACCATGCCCCACTACCTGTTTTTCTAAAGGAACTACCGGAAAGCTTATCAGAAACAGCTATTAATTTTCAATTATATAATTTTAAAGATTATGTTAATCAAATGTGAAAATGTAAAATTCTTATAACACTCTATCGAGAAATCTGAAATCCCTTACCTACCTAGGAGCTAGTTTTGGTAAATAATGTGGAAACCCCCATCAGCTAGTGCATCAAGATAGGGGGCTATAAACATGGATTTGGAATCAGGCTATCAAGGAAAGGGGTCTCCTAACTATCTTGACTTAAGTGGTTAGCCCAAAATAAAAAATCAGTAAAGACTTTGTGAAGAAATTTGTGAATAAATGGTAAAGAAAAGGGAAGATAAGACCCAGGCTTACAAAAATAAGCGTCCGCAACAGCACGGTGCTTAGTCCAACGAATAAGCGCGAAGCAACCGGATTGGTCAGCAGGGGATATTCACCACACTCTGTACTCAGCACTCCTTCATGACTAAGTTTGGTAAACCAGAGGAATTCAGAACCATAAAATCTTACCCAATTCCCCCTAAAGTAAAGTAAAAGCCCACTTTTGGGTAAGATGTTTGATGGTTTTTGGTGATGATGTGTCATGCCACGATGGTTTTGGGAACGCTGTAATCAAGAACGGTAGGGATGGGTAAACCGGGGATGGGACAATGGCGGACAAACCACGAAAACTCTTAAGCTTACACCTCATTGGCTGATCGCTTTATCTATATACCATGTTCCGAGAGTCAGTGAACTTCTGCTATGGTCAAAGCCCCAATTCCTCACTCCTACCAGTGGCTAAAACTTTACGAAATCTTGACAGTTATAGTGTGTTAACTCATGTGGAATTCGACTTACATTCAAGAAGAGAAGAATGATGTGAATCTTTGCTGTTAACCCTGATACAGTGTACTATCAATTCCTATACAAATAGATGAGTTACCAAGTTCCGGTCAAAGTTCCCTTCGTTTCACTAGCTCAACAACACCGACCTATTCAAACTGAGCTAGACCAGGCAATTCAATCTGTAGTGCAGCAGGGAGATTTTGTTCTTGGTAAAGCCTTGATGAATTTTGAGACAGCATTTGCGGCTGCTTGTGGTGTCCAATACGGTATCGGGGTGGGATCTGGCACCGATGCGATCGCACTCGGATTACAAGCCTGTGGCATTAGTGCTGGGGATGAAGTGATTTGTCCTGCTAACACTTTTATCGCTACAGTGATTGGGATCATAGCTGCTGGTGCTACGCCAATTTTGGTGGATTGCAACCCCCTTACTGCCCTAATTGATCTCAATATTGCCAAACAAGCCATTACAGCCAAAACCAAGGCAATTGTCCCTGTGCACCTTTACGGTCAGATGGTATCCCCGAGTGAGTTAATCGCATTTGCTGATGCCCACAACTTACTGATTTTTGAAGACGCAGCACAAGCTCACTTAGCACAGCGAGAGGATTATTATGCTGGTTCTGTGGGCAAGGCGGCAGCATTTAGTTTCTACCCCAGTAAAAACTTGGGTGCCTTTGGTAACGGTGGCATGGTAATCACTAATGATGCTACTGTGGCAGAAAAAGTGCGATCGCTTCGCAATTACGGGGCACCTCGCAAATATTTTCATACCGATATCGGCAAAAATAGCCGTTTAGACACGTTACAAGCTGCTATCCTCAATGTCAAACTGCCTTATTTGACTGAGTGGAACCAGTCACGCTACTGGGCAGCTGGGCAGTACGACAATCTACTCAAGGCTTTGGAAGGTCACGGGATTGTGCCCATAGAAAACCACAGCGGGTCAGGTCATGTCTACCACCTTTATGTGATTAGGGTGGGTCAACAATGTCCCTTTAACCGACAGAGCATCCAGGATGCTCTGGCCTCAGTGGGAATTCAAACCGGTATTCATTATCCAATTCCTTGCCATCTCCAGCCAGCTTACAAATACTTGGGATATCAAGCCGGTGACTTTCCCCATGCCGAAGCTCTGTGCAATGAGATTTTATCTCTACCAATTTATCCCAACTTGAGCAAGGAGCAGATTGAGCAGGTTGTTGATGGGTTAGCTA
The DNA here is from genome assembly GCF_010672265.1 of Moorena sp. SIO3A2. Classification (NCBI taxonomy): domain Bacteria; kingdom Bacillati; phylum Cyanobacteriota; class Cyanophyceae; order Coleofasciculales; family Coleofasciculaceae; genus Moorena; species Moorena sp. SIO3A2. Next base: position 11,010 of record NZ_JAAHHC010000018.1, on the reverse strand, counting down.
ATTTATTAGGCGTGCTTGAGCCATTAGTTATTAATCATTAAACTATGCAAATTGGACGCAAAATTCCTATTGCCATTGATCGCTATCTACTGGACGGTTGTATCATCGTTTTACTAGTCATTATTTATGGTCCTGTGCTGATGCATTGGTATAATGGCTGGCTCAACAAAAGTATCAGCATTACCCATGAATACTTTAGCCATGGTTTGATTGGGCTACCGTTTGCTGCCCATATTGTCTGGACGAACCGACGACGGTGGCATAAGCTGACTGATACAGCCCATCCCTTTGGTGTAGTCTTACTGATAATTGGAGCAGTAAGCTATCTTAGCGGTCAATCAGAACTGGTAAATTTATCGTTTCCCATGGTTTTAGCTGGTATGAGCCTATGGTTAAAAGGGATTGGTGGCTTTAAGCTACAAAGTTTTCCCCTGCTGCTAGTGGCTTTGGCAACTCCAACAGCAGTTCCCTATTTGATTGAACCTTATATCTTGCCCCTACAACGCTTTATTGCTGCCATGGCTGCCTTTATTCTGACTCAGTTTGGGATGAATGTCAGACTGGAAGGGATTAACTTGTTCGTAAGTGAACGAATTGTTGAGGTAGCGCCCCACTGTGCTGGTCTTAAGATGTTATTTACTTGCCTGTATGTGAGTTTGATGTTGCTTTACTGGAGCGGTGCTATTGAGTCACGCCTAAAGACTATTTGGCTGTTATCTGGTGCGGTGGTTATAAGTGTTAGTGCTAATATTGTCCGCAATAGTGTGCTTACCTTTTTCCATGGCAGTGGACAAGATAACGCATTTCATTGGCTCCATGAAAGCTGGGGCGGTGACCTCTATTCAGCCATGATGTTAGTGATGCTGGTTCTATTAATGAAGTTCATTGAAAAATACTTTCCCTCAGACACCAAACTTGACTCCCTTGGCTAACAATGAAGATTAAACGTTATAGTTTTTAATTGGGTGAGGTACACAATTTTGGGATTTTAGGGAACAGCGGATCTGGGAACAGGGAATAGGGAAAAAAATTATGTGTACCTCATAAGTCTGATAAAGGCTATAGAATGATGAAATCAGTAAGTTTAATAAAGTTAATCCAGCCCTGGCAAATCTCCAGGGGAGTCTTACTGGTGTTGCTGTTAGTCTTGGTAATAATGGGAGCAGTACCGGGTTACTGGACAGGAAACTGGCCTTGGGCAAAACTGCCACCAGTGACTAACCTCCAAAAGATAAAAGCTATCCGCAAGACAGGAATAGAACTATCTGACTGGCAAACTGTTAAGCAACAAACCATCAGGATTGGCGGCCATAAATGGTCTTTGCAGTTCATAGAGCAGGATCAACAAAAACCAGTGTGGTTATTTTTGCTTCCCCAAAATGGTCCTAAATCCCAGCCACAGGTAGAATGGGAAGATATTAGCGGATTTATGAGACAAAGATCGGGACAATGGAAGATCGATTCTTATAGCCAAATCAAGTTTGTGGTCAACACATCTGATGTTGAGGGGAAGACCCAGGCTGATCCGACCATCACAACCAAGCCCAAAAGCCACCCCAAAAGTGTTGTTAACGCCCGTTTCTTTCGTGCCTGGAATCAGCGGCAAACCTTCGCGATAGTACAATGGTATGCCTGGCCAGAGGGTGGTAATCCTGCTCCTAGCCGTTGGTTCTGGGTTGATCAACTGGCCCAGTTACATCGCAAACGGGTGCCTTGGGTTGCGGTGAATATCCAAATTCCCATAGAACCTTTGGGTGATATTGAAAATTCTAGGCCAATAGCCGAATCTCTCAGTAAAATGATTCAAACTGCTTTGATGAGCGATCCTTTGGCTGAGGAAGCTAGTAGTATACAAAGTATGAAGGATCAACAATCAAAGATGAAGGCTCAAGGATGAAGGATGAAGAATGAAGGATTCAAGATGAAGGCTCAAGGATGAGGGATCAAGGATAAAGGATGAAATGGATTTATTGCTGGAACACTTAGGGTTGACTAAAAAGTTTATCCACAACTAGAAGTTAAACGTCAGACTTGCCACTTCAGACTTGCCACTTCAGACTTGCCACTTCAGACTTATCATTTTAGACTTGCCACTTCAGACTTGAGATTTCAGACTTGAGATTATATTTGACCATTGGAACATGACAACTGACACCCACAGGTTTGGCAACCAAGTTCTTACTTTATCTTTGTTTGGGGGTACCGTATTATTATGGCTGGTTAGTTCTGGAGTCTGGCTTAGCCCTGGTTGGGCTAAGCTTGTCGGAAATTTACCGACATCGGTGCAAAATCTTGGGGATGGGATTAGCGATCGCGCTCAGTTGCCTACGTTTAGTTCCATGGAACGGGAAACAACGGAAACTGTTGAATCAGGGGAAAGGGAAAGGACTGAACTGGAAACCCCTGAGACCACCCCTGAGACCACTCCTGAGACCATAAAGGTAACGGAAACGTTGCCACCGCCACCACCGTTGAGCAACCCTGAACCGGTCTCAGAGGAGAATCCATTGGAACAGTTGGAGGAAATGTTACCTCCTTTGGGCTACCCAGAGACTCTGTCACAGGTGAGTCCATCTGATGAATTTAATCGCCACTACCTAGGGCGAGAAGATGTAATCGCAGTGAGTGTGACAAACTTTCCGAATCTGGCTTTTCAAAGTGCTATTGATTCTGACGGAAATATTGTGGTACCGCTGTTCGGTAAGCTACGAGTGGTGGGACTTACTCTAGAGGCGGCTCAAGATTTAATTCAAAAGGTCTTAAATGAATTTGTGATTGATCCTGAAGTAGTTGTGAGCCTACTGAGTACACCGGCTGTTCAGATTACGGTGAGTGGTGAGGTGTTTCGACCAGGCTATTACCCCCTGCCAGCAGGAACTCAACCGAATCAAGCCCTTACTGCTGCGGGTGGTACGACTACCATTGCTGATTTGCGGACTATTTTGATTCGTCGTAAGTCGGTGGTGAATAATTCTATCATTGAGCGAGAAATTGACTTGCTGACACCGCTGCAAAATGGGACAACTCCATCGGAATTGAACCTCCGGGATGGGGATGCTATTATTGTGCGAAAGTTGGAGGTGGGTAATACTACCGATTATGATAGGCAGCTGGTAGCTCGTTCTAACCTAGCTCAACAACAAATCAGCGTTCGAGTGTTGAGCTATCCTAATGGGACGATTGGCAACTTGACATTAGCTAATGGTAGTACGTTTATTGATGCCTTAACAGCAATTTCTCCTAACCCAGATGATGCTGACTTGGATAGCATTGCCTTAATTCGTTTTGATCCAGAACAGGGCAAAGCGGTGACTCAAAAACTAGACGGAGAAAAGCTACTAAAGGGTGATGTTTCCCAAAACGTGCCACTTCAAGATGAAGATGTGATCGTGGTGGGTCGAAGTCTTGTTGCTAAGATTTCTGCCGCTCTGAGTCTAGTGACTCGACCCTTCAACGATTTTCTGGGATTCCGGAGGTTTTTTGAGGAAATACCAGAACTGTTTTGATAAGGTTTGGGTATGACAGGAGCAGAAATCCATGGTACCTCTCCCCTGGTGTGTTAGCTTTTCCATCGACAGCACGAAAATCTCCGGATACCTTAATGAATGGACAGAAAACTCCACTACCTGTCTCGGTTTGTAACTGGTGCTCAGAGTCCCTGTTGACTCAGCGGTAAAAATAGGAATAGGCTACAGGATTTTTCTATGACTGCTGCCTTAACAATAGCGGAAACAACTTATGACTCCCCCTTTTGTCACACGTTACCTGATTGCTCTCAATCAGCATAAGTTAATCGGCTTTGCCACGTTTTTCCTGATTACTGGCATATCCGGGATTGTGGCTATACAGCCAACGCCACCTCCGATTTACCGAGCTGAAGGTCGCTTGATATATACCACTCCTGTGAAAGTATTTTCCCAGACAGGGGTACAGATTTCAGAACAAGGTAAACAAGTGCTGACACAGGGAACGCTGCTGGCAGACAATGTGGTGAAGGAAGTAGCAGCTGGGATGCAAGTCAGCTCCAAAGACATTGTTAAAAATACACAGGTGAAATTGCCAAAAGCAGAAGGAGCACAATTTATTTCGGTAATCTATAGGGATAAGAATAAGGAAATTTCTGCAGCCATCGTTGACATGCTGATGAAGAAAATGGTGGAACAGAGCCGTTTTATCAACACATCACAACTAAGACGGATTATTGAAGTGATAGAAGAACGTTTACCTAAGGCGGAGGCGGAACTAAGGGAAGCGGAACAAAAACTGGAACAGTATGACCGCCTACAAGGACCAGCTTTATTTGCTGCTCAAGATGGGACGTTAGTGGGTGGAATTACTGGTAGCCAACAGCAACAACGTAGTCTCGAGATACAGCTAGAGGGGGTTGAGGCTCAATATTCTAGCCTAATCGAACGGCTAGGTTTGACCCCTGACCAAGCTTACACGTCTTCTGCCCTTAGTGCTGACCCGATTATTGCTAGTCTGCGAGCTCAGATTCTGGATACTGAGACACAGATGGAACTGCTCAAGGGGCAGTTGCGTCCGCAACATCCAACTATGATTGAGTTGCGCAAACAGCAACAGACTTATGAGACCTTACTTCAGGCACGTGCGGCTGAAGTTCTCGGTGGTAATGGGTTTACCTCTCCATTGCCCAGTCAAATCCGCCAAGACAGTACCCTGGACCCAGCACGGCAGGCACTGGCTAATCAGTTGGTAGCTCTGCAAACCCAGCGGGAATCACTTCAACGGCAGTTGGCAGCTACCCAAAGAACGGAAAAAGAACTAAGACAGCAATATCAGCAGCTGCCCAATAAGCAGCTGGAGCGAGGGCGACTGGCTCAGCAAGTTGCTTTTAAGCAGGAATTTTACAATCGGTTGCAGGCGGCATTAGCAGATAGCAAAATAGCAGAGGCGGAGACTGAGAGTAGTCTTGCGATCGCTGGGATTTCAGAACCGAGAGCACTTCAGGCCCAGACAGAAAGTAATCCGATCGTTACTTTGGCAATAGGTGGTGTAATCGGTATTGTTGTAGGTGCTGGTGTGATTCTGCTGCTATCAACCCTGGATAATACTTTATACACGCCAGAGGATGTTAAGCCCATACTTCGGGACAATGGTGTGCCATTACTGGGGGATTTACCGACAATCGGCCTCAAGTCCTACCGGGGTGAAGCTGCGATAATAACCCAACCAGAGGCTTTGGAGTTGGAGTTCTACGAACGGTTCCGCACTAATCTTCGTCTGCGGGAGGAACCTGCGGTAAAAGTGGTGTTGGTGACTAGTACGGCAGGGAATGAAGGAAAGACGATCGTGGCTTACAATTTAGCGATCGCATCTGCCCAAGCCGGTATGCGTACTCTGTTGGTAGAAGGGGATTTGCGATCGCATTCTGTAGCTCAAGCTCAAGAAGTGATTCACCTGATGGACGCTCCACTGGAACCTTTGCGCTTCTATGGCTCTAAGAGTGAATGTATTCATTTAGCCCAAGATTTTGAAAATCTCTACATTCTCCCTAGTCTTGGGCCCCTGCGCAAAGCTGCGGGGATCCTAGAATCGAGTGAAATGAAGCATTTGCTGGAAGATGCTCGTGGTCGCTTTGATTTTGTTGTAGTTGATTCGCCTAGTCTCTCCCGTTGTAATGATGCCCTATTACTACAACCATTTACTGATGGGATTGTGTTAGTTACTCGACCAGGCTATACCCAGGGAAGTATTTTATCTCAGGTAATCGAAGAGTTAGATGAAAACGAGGTACTGTTGGGAGCAGTTATCAACGATATCAAGCAGCTACAACCCCCTGTTCCGGTGGATACTGGGAGGGGGTATTCAGCGGTAGATACTCCTGTGGCTCAAACCCCAGCAGAGAACCATAAAGTTACTAGTGGAGTAGGGAGTAGGGACTAGGGAGTCGGGAATCGGGAGTCGGGAATCGGGAGTCGGGAAAGATAGGGAAGTGTGGGAGGTGTGGGAGGTGTGGGAGGTGTGGGGAATTTAGAAGTTAGAAGTTAGAAGTTAGAAGTTAGAATTTAGAATTTAGAATTTAGAATCGAGAATGGGCGAATTTAGTAGGGAGTAGGGAGTAGCTCACTTGGGTAGGTTTTTTACATTTGGGTCAAACCCACCCCCAACCCCTGACCGGTCGGGGGCGGTACACAGGGATAAGAAAAGGAAAACAACTTAGGTGCGCTTGACCTATTAAGAATTAAATTCGCCACGGGTCGCACCTGAAAAAGCGCTGCATCGCTTTCTTATCCCCCACACCCGGTCACCCCACACCCGGTCACCCCACACCTGAGGTCAAAGTAAAAAACCTACCCTGATGGGGAGATAGGGAGATGGGGAGTCAGAATTACTATAAGAACGGCGATAATTATCCAGAATTTCTTGATTTAGTAATACTAAAGTAGTGGGCTTTTTTTGCTTGTAACTGATACACTTTAAGCACATCATAACGTGGTTAATCTATCAGCTTATGGGTTTATCTAAGGTAACATTAATCGTGACTCAGAGGGAGCGGTTTAGTTTAACAAAGCCTTCCCTAGACAGTATTATTGCTGATTATTCCTCTTATCCTTTTGACCTAATCTATGTAGATGGTAATGCTCCATCCCAAGTGCATGAGTATCTGCAACAGCAGGCAGATAAACACGAATTCATGACTTTGATCCATCGCGGACGCTATTTGAGATCGAATGTTGCTCGTAACATAGCTCTACCGTTTGTTAAGGATGCGGATTACATTGTTTTTATTGACAATGATGTGATTGTAGAGCCTGGTTGGTTAAAACGTTTGGTTGAGTGTGCTGAACAAGAGCAAGCTGGTATTGTTGCTCCTCTAATTTTACAGGGGCAACCAGGCTCTCCGGATATTGAGGTACATGTTGCTGGGATTAAAACCAAGTTTCACCAAAGAAAGCATGGTAAAAAGTGGTTTGAGCAAAAGCAGTTGCTCTATGGTACTCAATTACGGGATGTTGAGCAGGATTTACATCGTACCCCAGTAGATTCTGTAGAGTTTCATTGTATCCTAGCTCGTCATTCTCTGATCAAGTCTATTGAACTGGATGAAATCTTTGATAGCTTGGCGAGTCATACTGATTTATGTATGCAGGCAACGGACTTAGGCGAGACAATTTTCCTGGAACCTAAATCTAGAATCACTTTCCTCAATCCTCGACAGATCACTCGGTTTGACCAGGATGATGTGCCATTTTACGTATTTAAATGGAATGAAGAATCTGTACGAGATGTGTTCAATCGTCAAGTCAAAAAGTGGAATTTGGGTAAGGATGATCCTTCAATGTGGTCGATTTGGAGGTGGGTGATTGAGAATCGTCAACTCCCGGCTAAGTGGTCAACTCAAGAGGGGAGTTTCGAGAGAAAGTTATTGGAGTTCTGTCAGCGTCGCTGGTGTCCAAGTTGGCTGCGTACATTGTTAGAATCCTATGTGATTAAGCGCGCATTTCCTGAGACTGGGATTGCTGACAATTTAGTGGAAAATGTCAGTAATAAACCTTCGGTGACTGTGTAGGTAAAAGGGAATAGGGAGTAGGGAGTAGGGAACTTCGGATCAGGGAACAGGGAACAGGGAGTAGAGATACCCTCTCCCTTAATAAGATGGGGATATGATTACTTTAAACCCCTTTGCCTATTGCCTATTGCCTATTGCCTTTTGCCTATTGCCTTTTGCCTTAATTTGTGGCCAATAGGGTGAGATTCGGTAGAGATTTTATTGATACAGTCTCTACTTTTTTTTGATTACCAAATCTAGATTAGGAATTACCTTTAACTGAGCTGTATAACCATTGTGATTCATCCTATGGTGGCCAGTGCCTATCAATCAAATGGCAAGGTTTGGAATCTATCTGATGCACTGCCCACCCTACATAAACTACTGAGCTGTATAACCATTATGATTCATCCTATGGTGGCCAGTGCCTAGCAAACCGATGGCAAGGTTTGGAATCTATCTGATGCACTGCCCACCCTACATAAACTACATAAACTATTCGCTTAGCGCATATGCTTAGCTATGGTGGCCAGTGCCTAGCCGATTCCTAACATCCAAAAACTTCAACTGTCGATAAAGCATAGAAATCATGGGCAAATCAACTCCTGCTTTCCTTGCCATCCGCAAAGGATTGCCCACAATTGCCTCAACTTCCAAGGGTCTTTTTCCATCATAATCCAGTTTCATGCTGGTTAAATAAGATTTCATGTTTTCGGTATGGTCGAGCATTTTTTGGATAAAGTAGTCGCCTAGTATCCGCCCGCAACTCTTTGCCCCTGCTAGCACTTCCCCCATTATTTGTTCTGCTAAACGCCGCGTATCGGGATTCGCCATGATTTCATCTGTTCTGGCATTTAAAATCACGGAAAGACTATTATACGGAATATTCCACACTAACTTTTTCCACCTAGCTAACAGCAAATCTTCGCTCAACTCAATAGGAATCCCTGCGCTTTCAAAATCCCTAGCAATTTGGCTCATTTGTTCTGTAATGCCAGTAGCTTGATGGTTAGGAGCATATTGTCCTAGGGTAATGATACCATAGTCGATGTGGTGAATCTGACCCTGCCCTATTTTATTAGAACAGACAAAACATAACCCACTGATTAGGGTATTTTCTCCTATAAATTTGGAAATTTCTGGTTCAACATTGATGCCGTTTTGTAAGAGCAACACTACGGTATTTTCATTTATTAATGGCGGCAATAGCTCTGGTAAATGATGATTTTGGGTCGCCTTCAATGCTACTACGATTACATCGCAATTGGGCATTTTTTTGACATCGTTGTAGGCATCGACTTCCGGCAGAGTAAAATCACCATCCACTGATTTTACAATTAAACCGTTTTCGGCGACATGGTGGTAGTCGCTACGGAGTAAAAAGCTGACTTGATGACCTGCTTTTTGCAGTTTGGCACCGTAGAATCCGCCAATAGCACCGGTGCCGATAATTCCATAGGTTCGATTGGACATTTTGAGAAGATGGGTCTGCTAGGGTGGCAAATTAGTTAGACAAGAAGAGGAGATAGGGAAGATGACTATAAATAAGTAAGCTCTCAAAAAACGATCGCATTTTTTTTATACTACCTCTAACTAGATCACAATATCACCAAAACCCAAAAAACTTCCCTACAAATTTGTTACAAAAATTTTCAAAATATGCTACAATAAAAGATTATTTGTGCTATTATAAAAGAGTGGTTGGTAAAACTTCCACCTCAAGAGCTAGCCCGGGAAACGTACAAATCTACGGGCTAGCCTTGGGTCCCCTATGACAGGAGATACTTTTATTATGACTTATTCTGAGCGCCTTCATCCATGGGTGATCATGCGGCTATTACCCAAGATGCAGCGAGTCGTTGTTGGTCGGTTCCGCAACCGGTCTGATGCCGACGGTCATTTAAAAGCTCTTAAACGGCTGATGCCGGATGCTAAATTTGTGATTGTTTTTGATGTCGGTAATCCGATAGATGAGGAATCGTTGGATGAGGAATCCTAGGGTTGTAATTTGGTAAGCGATCGCACAGGGAGCAGGGAGCAGGGAGCAGGGAGCAGGGAAGAGTTAAGAGGAAATAGGTCAAAAATCCTGTGTACCTCATAGCCATAAGAAAGGCTATAGTTGAACAATTCAGCTAATCAGCTATCAGCTTAAGCGCTACGCGCACGCGTGCGCGTTCAGCTATCAGCCAATTCTAGAAAATCTCGAACTATTAAATTCTCCCATTTCAGATTTATTTTAAGCATTAGGCTGACCGCTGACAGCTGACGGCTGAATGCTTACTCCCTACTCCCTACTCCCTACTCCCTACTCCCTACTCCCTAATCTTCCAACGTTATTACAACTTTACCTCGGGCGTGTCCTTGTTCAAGATATCTGATAGCTTCAGGCACTTTACTTAAGCTGTATCTTCTATCGATAACAGCTGCTATTTTGCCGGTTTCAAGAAGCTCCTTGATAAACACTAAATCCTTCTGGTTTGGTTCCATAAACAGGGACACAATTTTCTTACTCCCGGTCATGTAAATCCATGGTCCTAGGAACATAAGTTGGAAAAGTTGTGCCATGGAACCTCCGACAAAGACATAAATTCCGTTGGGAGTTAATATATTCTTGTAATCCAAAATGGAACGATAGGCTGCAGCATCAAGAATCAGGTCATAATGCTGACCATTTTTGGTGAAATCTTCTTGAGTGTAATCAATAACATGGTCTGCACCAATGGAGCGCACCATGTCTAAATTCCTGGTGCTGCACACCCCAGTCACTTCGGCTCCGAAGGATTGGGCAATCTGGACGGCAAAGGTACCGACACCACCAGAGGCACCATTAATCAAAACCTTTTGGCCTGGCTGAATCTGTCCTTGGTCCCGAAGACCTTGCAGGGCGGTGAGTGCGGCTGCGGGTACTGCTGCCACTTCCTCGAAGGTGATATTGGTGGGTTTCAAGACTAATGCACTTTCCCTAGCACATACATACTCGGCAAAACCCCCGAAACCACACTCGGATAGGTCCCCGAATACTTCATCACCTGGCTTAAACTGCTCTACGTTTTTGCCAACGGCTTCAACTCGCCCTGCTATGTCTGCTCCCAATATCTGGTTTTTTGGTTTTAGAAGCCCAAAGCCCATGATGCGGATCAAGAAGGGTTTTCCTCTTAGTAAATGCCAGTCACCTGCATTGGCGGATGCGCTATTAATTTTTACTAATACTTCATCCTCCTTAGGGATGGGTTTTTCTATCTCTTTGAGCTTCAGAACATCGGGTGATCCGTATTGTGTGTATAGAATTGCTTTCATAAGTATACTACTAATCTTATTATTATTTATAGCGTTTTTTATAGTAAGCTAAGCTGTTCGGCATTTAAATTGGTATAATAAAAATTAATAAATAACCCAATAATAGGAAATATGCCAGCAAAAAATTATCTGACAGCAAAAAACAATACTTCAAAAAGCCTTAAAAATAGAAGAAAATGGAAATATTAGAGAACGTATTT
>NZ_JAAHHC010000017.1:0-149941 GCF_010672265.1 Moorena sp. SIO3A2 | reverse complement strand
TGTGCGCGCCTCCTAGGGCGATTTACTCGCCCTAGGAGGCGCGCACCTAGATATCACATTTACAACTAGATTAGGGATATAACCCTTAATCCCTGATCCCCCATCCCCTGAGTAAAGTAAGGAGGTGCTAAGGTTGGCTAGAGTCAGAGTGCGACAACACGTTAATCCACTTAGCAAGCAATATCAGATGCCGGTGAGTCCTCCGGATTGGAATCAAGTTTATGCCCAAACTACTCAACCATTACATCTGGATATTGGCTGTGGGAGAGGGGAATTTTTATTGCAGATGGCAACACAACAACCCCACTGGAATTTTTTGGGGTTAGAAATTCGGGAACCATTGGTACAACAAGCCAACAGTAAGGTGGTAGATTTAGGGTTGAGCAATCTCCTATTTTTGTTCTGTAATGCTAATAGTTCTATAGATTCACTCTTTAGCTCTTGGCACCCTGGTGCCTTGCAGCGCGTCACTATTCAATTTCCTGATCCTTGGTTCAAGAAGCGACAAGCCAAACGACGTATAGTTCAGCCCACCTTGGTTGATAATCTAGGGGCTTATTTGACCAGTGGAGGGGAGGTCTTTCTACAATCCGATGTGGAGGAAGTGGCAGTGGAAATGCGATCGCGCTTCGATGCTCATCCAGTCTTCTACCGGCCAGAGACTGCTTGGCTGCCAACCAACCCCCTGCCAGTGCCTACTGAACGGGAAATTTCCACCCTCGCTCGTGGTGAACCTGTGTACCGAATGTTGTTCTTTCGCCGTGATGATGTTTAAGGAATAGTCAACTACCGCACGCTGAATCATAGATTACAGCGTGGGCTTGAAAGAGTCTGTTGACCAGACGGCTAGTTTTATTATTAGCAGCCGTTAAGACCAAGAGTTAAAATTCCTACCCTGGAGTACGTGCCAGCTCTAGGCTCTAGAAGTAAGTAATTAAACAGGTCATTCGGGAAAGCCAGTGTTACTTACAAAGTACCGAGTCTTAACATCGTCGTTCGCGCAAGCGTGTGCAAAGCACTCGGCAAACTTTACCCTGAAAAGGAGTGTTCAAAGTAATGCGAGTTTTCGTACTAGATAAAGATAAACAACCTTTAGAGCCTTGTCATCCGGCAAGAGCTAGAGAACTACTCAAAAAAAGGAGAGCTAAAGTTTTTAAACGTTATCCATTCACCATTATTCTGCTAGACAGAACAGTTAATAATTCGGTTACCCATCCATATCGAATCAAGATAGATCCTGGTTCAAAAACCACAGGTATTGCCATTGTCCAGGAGTCAACAGGACGAGTAACTAATGCCTTAGAAATTTATCATCGAGGTTTACAGATTAAAAATGCCTTGGAGTCTCGTAGGGCTTTAAGACGTGGACGGCGTAACCGTAAAACTCGTTACCGTAAGCCCAGATTTATTAATCGTATAAAACCGGAAGGATGGCTCCCACCATCGTTAATGAGTCGAATTTTTAATGTTGAGACTTGGGTTAGGCGACTTACTAAGTTATGTCCTGTAACTGCAATTTCTCAAGAGTTAGTCCGCTTTGACACTCAAAAGATGCAAAATCCTGAAATCTCAGGGGTTGAATATCAACGAGGCGAGTTATTTGGTTTTGAGGTCAAAGAATATTTACTAACCAAGTGGGGACGAAATTGTGTGTATTGTGGTGCGGAAAACGTGCCTTTAGAAGTAGATCATATTATTCCCAAATCAAAAGGAGGTAGCAATCGAGTTAGTAATTTAACCTTGGCTTGTCGAAGCTGTAACCAGAAAAAAGGGAACAAATCCATTGAGAAGTTTCTCAAGAAAAAGCCTGATGTACTCAAAAGAGTACTAGCCAAAGCAAAAACCCCACTCAAAGACGCAGCAGCAGTAAATGCAACTCGTTGGGAATTATTCAGAAGACTAAAGCTAACTAGATTACCTGTAGAGACTGGCTCCGGCGGTCTGACTAAGTTTAATCGTAAAACCAGAGGCATTGATAAGACTCATTGGGCAGATGCTGCTTGTGTAGGTCAATCTACTCCTGAAAAACTGTTGCTCAATGGTATCAAGCCTTTAATAGTCAAAGCTAAAGGTCATGGTGTTCGTCAACGATGCAGAACTGACAAATATGGTTTTCCAAAAGCTCATGCATCTAAAGCTAAATTCTTTCGAGGGTTTCAAACAGGAGACATAGTTAAGGCTGATATCCCAAAAGGTAAATACGCTGGGCAATACACAGGACGGATTGCTATTCGTTATCGTCCTAGCTTCATGTTGTCATTACCTAATCAACGCTTTGATGTCCATCCTAAATACTTGCAAACAATCTTTAAGGCTGACGGTTATGAATACCAAGTCAATCAATAAGGATTCGCTACCGCTGGCCGTAGGCCACGCTACGCGAACAATTTATTTGTTGGCGGCAATTCCCCAGACACTGACCCTACGGGTTCAGGTGTCCGCCCCCTTGCCGCATTAATGGTGGAGTAGGAACACTCGTAGCCAAACCGCCTTCTGATTCAATCAGATCAGCGGGCTACTGGTCAGTATGCTCCTGCCCAATTTGCTTCTCCCCTATGGTTCGCTCTACGTAATTAAAGAATGAATAACCATCAAGCTGAGGCAACTCAGGCAGAAATTATGGTTGTGGATGACACACCAACCAATTTGCAGCTGCTATCTTCCATCCTGATTCAGCAAGGCTATCAGGTTAGGAGCATGATCGATGGACTACTTGCCTTGGAATCAGCATTGTGTGATCCACCGGATTTGATTTTACTAGACATTATAATGCCAAAGATCGATGGCTATGACGTCTGTAAACAGCTGAAATCTAATCAAAAAACTCAGGGAGTTCCAGTAATCTTTATCAGTGCTCTGGATGAAACTTGGGACAAGGTGAAAGCCTTTGCTGTTGGTGGTGCTGACTATATCACCAAGCCATTCCAGGTTGAGGAAGTTTTAGCCCGTGTGGAGAATCAATTGACTCTGCACAAGCTACAAACACAACTGATTGAGCAAAATCAACTGCTGCAACAGGAAATTCGCGATCGCATTTCCGCCCAAACTGCTTTAGAAGCCCTCAATCAAGAACTTGAAACCAGAATCCAAGCTCGCACAGTGGAACTAAGAGATTACTTAGAACAGCTACGCAACTTGGAATCGCAATTGCGTCAATCACTGGAGCGTGAAAAAGAAGTCAGTGACCTTAAATCTCGGATTATTTTTACCATATCCCATGAGTACCGTACACCTTTAATGACAATTCTATCCTCTGTGGAACTCCTAGAACAGTACCGTCATAAATTGACTGATTCTCAGCAAGTTAAACATTTTTGGCGGATCCAAGGTGCGGTCAAACATATGACTACCCTAGTCAATGATTTATTATTCATTAATCAAGCAGAATTCGATAAGTTAGAATTTCAACCAGTTGCTTTGAATTTAGTAACATTTTTTCAGGAGTTATTCTGCCCAATTCAATCAAGCCTTGGGGCTAAACATCGGCTACTATTTAGTAGTAAAAGAGACTGGGAGCCAATATTAGGAGACCCCAAAATTATTAGACAAATTCTGAATAACATCATCTCCAATGCCATTAAATATTCTCCCGATGGTGGGACTATTTTAGTACAGCTAAACGGAGATGAAGAGAAAGTAATCTTACAGATAATTGATCAAGGTATTGGCATCCCTAAAGAAGACCAACCAAAATTGTTTGAGTCTTTTAGTCGTGCCAGTAATGTGGGTATAATCCCAGGAACAGGACTAGGGTTATCAATTGTCAAAAGTTGTGTAGACTCACACGGTGGTAAGATTCACGTGGAAAGTGAAGTGGGTGTTGGAACAACCTTTACCATCACCTTGCCCAAGAATTTACCAGAAGAAGACGAATAAGCCGGTCACCTAATTACGCAGCAATTGGTATACAATAATAAATTGTGCCATTATTATAATCCGTCAATGCCTAAACTAAAAAGCCGCAAATCAGCTGCCAAGCGTTTTAGAGCTACTGGCAGTGGTAAAATAAGACGCCGCAAAGCGTTTAAAAATCACTTACTAGAACACAAGACCTCAGAACGGAAGGGGCGCTTGTCTAAACTGACCTTGGTAGACGAACGGGATGCGGATAATGTTCGCCTGATGTTGCCTTATATGTAAATCTTAACAGAAGACCTAAACTGCTAACACTACTAAACTAACATACTAGCTAGAATCAACCATGACACGGGTAAAACGCGGTAATGTCGCTCGTAAGCGGCGCAAAAAAATTCTCAAACTTGCTAAGGGGTTCAGAGGTTCCCACTCGAAACTCTTCCGCATTGCTAACCAACAAGTGATGAAAGCACTGCGCAATGCCTATCGTGATCGCCGCAAGCGCAAGCGGGATTTTCGACGTCTGTGGATTACTCGCATTAACGCAGCAGCACGTCAAAATGGCATTAGCTACAGCCAGCTGATGGGTCAAATGAAAAAAGCCAATATCCAAATTAACCGCAAGATGTTGGCACAGCTGGCAGTTCTGGATCCAGATAGCTTTAACAAAGTGGTGGAGTTAGCGGCTAAAGCTGAGTAAGCATATGCGCTACGCGCACGCTACGCGCGTCTGCGGTCAGCCGTCAGCTTTTGGCCATTCGCGTAGCGTAGCCATAGGCCAAGGCTAATGGCTGATAGCTGAATGCTTAGCAACCTGAGAAACTCTGGTTTTGGGTAAATGGGTAATCCGTAAGGGTAAGGCTTGTTGAGGGTAAAAACCATCTTTGGTTCTTTTGATTATTATAGATTATAAGAATTATCCCATCCAAATTGAATTGGGAGTTAATTGCTATTTAATTGGTATTGTTTTTTCAGGCAAGTCCCTTAAGCAAGACCGATTACCTTACCTTTTTGCGAATTTCGATTCCCCGACCGATGCTTAAGCACAAGTTCTTCAACTTTGGTATGGTCTTCGGATTGACGGCGATGTCTTTTTTGACACCGTTACGGGTTGGGAGTGCTCAACTTGAGGAAATAGAGCAGCGGGGTCAGTTGATTGTTGCTGTCAAAGATAATCTGCGCCCTTTGGGATATAGGGATGCGGATGGCAAGTTACAAGGATTGGAAATTGACTTAGCACGACGTCTAGCAGAAGAACTGTTAGGTAATTCTGATGCGGTGGTGTTGCAGCAGGTGGGAAATCTTGACCGACTGAAGGTGGTTTTGGACGGTGAAGTTGACCTGACAATTGCTAGAGTCACAGCCACAGCACCTCGCCGCCGATTAGTGGATTTTAGTATCCCCTACTACCTGGATGGCACGGGTTTGATTACTAAAGACCCCTTAATTACCAGATTGGGTGATCTCCATAGCAGAACCATCGCCATACTCAATCATTCTAGCACAATTGCTGTCGTGCAGTATGCTTTACCGGAATCTAGGGTGGTGGGAGTAGATTCCTACCAAGAAGCGCGTACGCTTTTAGAAAATGGTAGGGCTGATGCTTTTGCTGCCGATAAGAGCATTCTCAGTGGCTGGGTACAAGACTATCCTGAGTATCGGATGCTACCAGTGTGGCTCTCGGGTGAAGCCTTGTGTGTGGTGATGCCTAAGGGGTTACAATACACCAAGCTAAAGCAGCGCGTGAATCATGCGATCGCACGTTGGCAAGCAGATGGTTGGTTAGCTCAACGAGCTACTGCTTGGGGATTACCATTAAGAAGAAAAACTGTCAAACCTTATGAATGATACACTGCCAACTATTTATCTTTCCGTTTTGCTAGTCCTACTTGCTGGTGTTACTTTCGCGGTGCTGCGCCAAGTTATCAAAACTCGTAGAATTGAAACCACTCTCTCTCGGTTGGAGAAAAAGCTGCAAAAAGACCGGGGGACAGTTATAGAGTATTACGAGTTGGGCAGTATTTATGCGGACAAGAAGCTATTTGGTCAAGCTATCCTGCTATTTCAAAAAGCATTGAAAGGGACTGATGCTGACGAAGAAAACCTTGGTCCTGTCTATAATGCTTTGGGTTTCGCCTATTGTGCTAAAGAACAGTATGATCTGGCTATTCGCCAGTACAAAGAAGCCTTGAAGCAAGAGCCTGGATATGTCACAGCCCTCAACAATCTCGGTCATGTTTACGAGCGCAAGCAATTAACTGCTCAGGCGTTAGAAGCTTATGATGAGGCGCTCAAATATGACCCCAAGAATTCTACCGCTAAGCGTCGAGCAGAATCCCTCCGGAAACGCTTGGTTACACCAGCATAACTGAAGTATTAACGATCAACTATCAAGTAAGCTGTTCAGCTAGGGTGGGCAAAAGGTTGTCACAGATAACCTGAACTTAAGAATCTATCACTTTTGTCCACCTTTGAGCCAAATCGAAAACAGTAGCACCAGCACAAGACAATGCCAGACACACATATTCGCTTTGATTGGGCAATCAAAAAACTGCTGCGGAATAAAGCTAACTTTGGTGTTTTGGAAGGGTTTTTAAGCGAGTTGTTGCATTTCGATATTACCATCAAAACCCTTCTCGAAAGCGAAGCTAATCAAGAGACCCTCGATGATAAAAGCAACCGGGTTGATATTCTCGCTGAAACCACTGATGGCGAGCTCGTCCTGATTGAAGTACAAAACAACCCTCAACACGATTATTTTCACCGTATGCTCTACGGTGCGTCTAAGTTAGTCACCGAATACTTAGATAAAGGTCAAGAGTACGGTCAAATTAAAAAAGTCTACTCAATCAATATAGTCTACTTTAACCTGGGCATGGGAGATGACTATATTTATTCCTATCGGGGAGAGTTCGTTGGAGCTAATCTCGGAGATATCCTACAACCGACAAAAACTCAGGAGTTTAAATTTCATATCAATAAAGTCGCAGATATCTTCCCAGAATACTACCTGCTGAAAGTAAGGAATTTTAAGGATTTAGCGAAAAACCCCTTAGATGAATGGATTTATTTTCTGAAAAACAGCGACATCAAAGCGGAATTTTCGGCCAAAGGCATAGCCGAAGCTAAGGAGGCGCTACGAGTTAATAATTTATCAGAACAAGAACGAGCCGCTTACGAGCGTTATCTCAACAACAAGCGTGACGAAGCCAGTATGCTGAGTACCCAAGAGCTTGAGACTAAATGGCAAGTGGAACAAGCAGAAATCAGAGGTATTGAAAAAGGTATCCAACAAGGGAAACAAGAAGGTATTCAACAAGGAAAAAAAGAAGAAAAAATAGCGATCGCCCGTTCCTGCCGGGAACAAGGTTTAGATGTGGAAACTATTATGAACATCACCCAACTTTCTCGGCAAGAGATTGAATCAATTTAGAATGTAGAATGTAGAATTCAGAATTGATAATTCTACATTCTACATTCTACATTCTTCATTCACCATTCACCATTCACTCTTTCTTCCTTAAGATAACAAGACAATGCCAGACACACATATTCGCTTTGATTGGGCAATCAAAAAACTGCTGCGTAATCAAGCTAACTTTGGTGTTTTGGAAGGGTTTTTAAGCGAGTTGTTGCATTTCGATATTACCATCAAAACCCTTCTCGAAAGCGAAGCTAATCAAGAAACACTCGATGATAAAACCAACCGAGTTGATATTCTCGCTGAAACCACTGATGGTGAGCTGATCCTGATTGAAGTACAAAACAACCCTCAACACGATTATTTTCACCGTATGCTCTACGGTGCGTCTAAGTTAGTCACCGAATACTTAGACAAAGGTGAAGAGTACGGTCAAATTAAAAAAGTCTACTCAATTAATATAGTCTACTTTAACCTGGGAATGGGAGATGACTATATTTATTCCTATCGTGGAGAATTCGTTGGGGCTAATCTGGGGGATATCCTGCAACCGACAAAAACTCAGGAATTTAAATTTCACATCAATAAAGTAGCAGATATCTTCCCAGAATACTACCTGCTGAAAGTAAGGAATTTTAAGGACTTAGCGAAAAACCCCTTAGATGAATGGATTTATTTTCTGAAAAACAGCGACATCAAAGCCGAATTTTCGGCCAAAGGAATAGCCGAAGCCAAGGAGGCGCTACGAGTCACTAATTTATCAGAACAAGAACGAGCCGCTTATGAGCGTTATATCAACAACAAGCGTGACGAAGCTAGTATCCTGAGTACCCAAGAGTTTGAGACTAAATGGCAAGTGGAACAGGCAGAAATTCGAGGTATTGAAAAAGGGATAAAACAAGAAAAAATAGCGATCGCCCGTTCCTGCCGGGAACAAGGTTTAGATGTGGAGACTATTATGAAAATCACCCAACTTTCTCGAGAAGAGATTGAATCAATTGAGAATTGAGAATTGAGAATTGAGAATTATACATTCTCCGTTCTTCATTCTTCATTCTTCATTCTTCATTCTTCATTCTTCATTCTTCATTCTTCCAGCAAGCCATCACAAAACGCCTTCAGTTCCGGATTGACATAACTATTTCTGGAATTACTACGTAAGTAAGCACAACCCCTAGCTAAGAGTCCATCCAGGGTGTCCACCCGCCACAGCTTGATGGTATAACCGTCTATGGTAGCCAGTTGCGTCCCATCTGGGTGGAAAACCAGGCGAGTCCCCTCGAATTGGGCAATTTGCCGACCCGCTAAATCCCACAGGCGCACGGTACGGTCACGTCCAGCGCTAGCGAGCAATTGACCATCAGGGCTAAATTCCACCTGGTCAACTTTACTGTGATTGTCTGTAAATGCTTGGACTTGCCCAGTGTTGACATCCCACAATCTCACGATTCCGTTAACTCCAGCACTAGCTAGCAGCTGACTATCCCAGCTAAATTCCACCTGGTAAACTCTACCCTGATGCCCCTTCAATTCCTCGACTTGCCTAGTTTTGATATTCCAAACCCTCATGATTCCGTCAAGTCCAGCGCTAGCCAGCAGCTGACCATCCCAGCTCAATGCCATCTGCCAAACCCAACCCCGATGCGCCTTCAAGTCCTGGACTTGCCCAGTGTTGAGATCCCAAACCCTTACGATTCCGTCAAGTCCAGCGCTAGCCAGCAGCTGACCATCCCGGCTGAATTGCAACTGCTGAACTAAACCCCGATGCCCCTTCAATTTTTGGACTTGCCCAGTGTTGATATCCCACAATCTGACGATTCCGTCAACTGCAGCGCTAGCTAGCAACTGACCATCCCAGCTCAATGCCATCGGCCAAACCCAACCCCAATGCGCCTTCAATTCTTGTTGGACTTGCCCAGTGTTGATATCCCACAATCTGACGATTCCGTCACCTCCAGCGCTAGCCAGATGCTGACCATCCCGCCTAAATGCCACCTGCTTAACCCTACCCTGATGCTTCACAAGTCTAGGCTCCTGAATCTGGTCAAGAATCCGTTGTAAAGCAAGTATTGGACTAGCACCAGGATAGTCTTTCAAGGGAGTATTTTTCGTGACCATTGCTTTCAATGTTTTCCCGGTCTCCATAGCTGCTAGTAAGGCATCAAACGGGCTATCCTTAAATTTATCAAGATGTGTAACTCCTGCTCGTTCTAGTTTTTCTACTTCTTGCTTCCTTTGCTCTAAAATCCGCTTTTTTTTATCAACTTTATTCCGAATCGGACCTACTAAATAATCATGAACCAACTGATAGCAATCTTCCGTTCCTGGTTGAATTTGAAACACTAAACCAGAGCCTACTATAATCTCCAAAATCAGGCTGATATCCTCTGGAGGTAAAGTTAATACACTAGCTAATTCAGTCTCGGTTCTTAAGGGTCTCAGTTGCTTGTCATTGGTCAATAAAAACAACAATTTCCAGGTATTTTCTCGGTGTTTTGCTCCACAATCAGTAACCACAGCCTCCAGATAACGCTCTACTAGTTTTTCCTTATCGCTACCTTGCTTATACCTCTCCAAGGTGACAATTTCCTCGGTTTCTAATTGTGCTCCCACTACCTGCAACTCAATCGGACGCACTTCTCCCGTTTCTGCTGCTAAATCTTTGACCAATTGCTCAATTAACTCTGGTTCTAAGGAAAACTTAGCTTGCTCCGTTAACCGTTCAATCACTCTTTTGGCCTGGGATTGAGTAAAATTTCCTAAGTAATAGATAACATCCTTGCTGAGAATATCATTATTGACGACATCTAAACTAATTAGGCGGTCATTACACTCTAATAAATAATAGATATAATCTTCTCGCAAGGCCAGAATTACCTTCACGGCCTCAAGGGTTAGACAGTCCTTTAAGAATTGATAAAAAACTCGCCGTTGCTGTGGCTGAGGATACTGAAATAAAAATTCTTCAAACTGGTCGAAAATTAGAACCGTCAGTCGATTAGTGTCACCATTTTGTCGCAGCTGGTGGAGAATTTTACCCAGAATTTCTTTTCCATCTCCCCCCTGGTCTGTTCCAATTATCCTTTTAGCCAAGCTATGCTGCCACCGTTTATAAACTGTCAGCAACACTGGCTCCACATCCCGAGCGGCAATAATCTCTTGCTGTAATCTAGGAATTAAACCAGACTGAAGTAGAAAACTTTTACCGACACCGGAGGAGCCACAAATTACCGTTAGTTTGTGGTCTTTGCGAGCAATACGCTCAACTAAGTCATTAATCGCTTGCTCTCGACCAGAGGCAGCAATGGGATCAGCCACAATTCGCTGCTTTTCCTCTACCGTTGCCTGAGTATCCCTAATTCGTTGGTTGAGGGACAATCGACTAGGTCCGAGAAATGCCCGAAACCGGAACTGATACTCGATGGATTGCTGGTATGCCTTAACTGAGAAGGCTCTTTGATACTCCCCTTGGTCAAAGTAGAGCTGTCGCAATTCTGCCAGAATTTTAATATATAGATAAGGATTAAAGTTAGGTAGGGTTTGCTCTTTGGCAAGCTCAAGATGGGCAATCGCGTCCTCGGGTAGACTGAGATGCTTGTAGGCTCTGCCTAAGGATAAGCGATACCAACCTTGATGAAGTCCCCACGCCCAGTCCAACTGCTCCCGAGTCAGGTCACCAGGGAGTTGAACAGAATTCTTGGCCTTGGTAAGGATGTCCAGTGCTTTAGTTGCCAAGTCCTTGACCCAATGCCATTGGGAGCGAGCGATGGCGACTTCTGCGGCTAGAATGCCGTAATCATGGGCAAGCCAGACCGGGTTGGGATATTGTTGATGGAGGGTTAAGGCTTTTTTACCTAACTGCTCCAACTCATCCCATCGCCCTAGTCTTTGTAGAATTTCTCCCAAGGTATTGATAAACTTAGCCACTAAGTCGGGACGCTGGGCTTGCTCAAAGCAGTCATGCGATCGCACAAAATATTCCCTAGCCCGTAGGCAATGTTGCTTATGCTGATTCCGGTTTTGATCGGCATAGGTACGGTACAATTGCCCCATATGGAAAAGAACACATCCGTATCGGATTAGATATTCGCGGTCGGCAGAGCGGGAAGAGGGGTAAGCTCGCAGAAGACGTTCCCACAGGTCTATACTTCGTTGATAATGCTCTTGGGACTGCTTGAGATCATCGGGAATTCCTCGACCTAAAATAAATTCCACACTAGCTTCTAAGTCTAGCGCTAATTCTACCTGCCGATGTTGCAAGTCTTGCCAAGCTTGGCGTAAGTCAGCCAGCTGCTGGTTACTGAGATTATGTTTATGGTTAAGAACCTCAGCAGCTCCAGCGGCTAAGACTTGAGCAAACCCAAGATCAGTAACCTGTTGGATAAATTCGATTACGTCAGCGGTAGAGATTTGAAAGTCCAGGGGTGAACCGGTTCCCCAACTGGCCAAATCCCTGGCGGAGTGCAGGAATTGGGAATAGACTCGATCATCTACCCAAAATAAAACCGGGACATGGAACTGTTTCCGAAACTCTTCCCGGACTCGATTGGCTAATCTGAGCAGTTGCTCAAGGTTTCTGACCACCTCAAAGCCATAAACCATAATCCCTTGGGGCGGTTGTTGTGCCAGTTGGGATTGAATGTGGCTGTATATAGTCCTGTAGAGCTGAGTGACCTCCGGAGTTAGCCCAATCGGGAGAATCTCTACGGAACAAACCTCGGCCAGCTGTTGAATCAACTGGTCTCGCCACTGGGTATAATTACAATGGGCAAAGATTAAGGAAAATTCCTTTTCACCGGCTCCCATTTCCATTGCCCAAGCCAGCTGCTTCAATAGCTGTTGATGATCATCCTGTGGCTGACGATTAGTCATTGAGTTATGGCAATGGGTGTAATGGTGTTTCCAAATTCAACGAAGCAATAATTGCTAATATCAATCTCAAAGCGCATTCTTGCTAACCCAATTCCCAATTCCCGATTCCCGATTCCCGATTCCCGATTCCCGATTCCCAATTCCCGATTCCCGATTCCCAATTCCCGATTCCCGATTCCCGATTCCCGATTCCCGATTCCCGATTCCCTGTTCCCTCAGCTATAACTTGCCCGTTTCTACCAGAATCGGATTGACTGTAAACCAAGACCCTTGAGCGTCATAGTATTCATACACAAATAGACTACGCACCAGCACCCGATAATGGTCGTCACCACTTACTTCTTGGCTCTGATGCACCTGACGCAATAATTCCCACTCCTTTTCATCAATCGCTAATCTGATTTTATTACAGCGACTACGAATAACCTGGTCTAACCCTGCTCGGGATAGCGGTAACTTGCCTTCCACCATAATCCAATCCCGAATCATTGCCAGTAACTCCCGCACATGACCACCACTGATAGAACAGAGTCTGTCCAGGGTTTCCGGTGCATCAAACACTTCCGGAATCTTCTGCAACCGTTGCGCTGATGCTAGCTTAGGAAAAGCTCTAGCCATTACCATGGCTCTGAGCCTTGCCATTCCTTCCTCACATTCCTTACCATTCCGTTGCGTCACTGGCACCATTGGCAACACCTTCGGCTCAACCCCGAAACGATTGGTAAGCCGGACGATATCATTACAAAATCGTAGCCCTAGGGGCATCGTATATATAACATGACAGTTGAGTTGGCGCAACTGTTCTCCCCGGTCTACAAATAAATATTCCGGTTGTGGTCTGCCCCAAGGCTTGGGCACAATTTCCACCCGGTCAAGGTTATCCACGATTACCACTAGTCCCCGTTTTCCCTGGTGTTGGAGTTGAGCGATCGCAGGCTCAATCAACTCGGTATTAATAACATCAATAATCGTTTTGGTACGAGGTTCGATATAATCCCGCAACCGATTACGCAAGGTAGGGCTATTTTTGGTTTTCGTGGTAATTTTGGCAATCCCTGCCGATAAGGAATACTCTCCCTGTTTTTCCTTGACCCCAAACTCACCAACCTTGGGAACCTTAACCTCAACCCCAGTTACATCGGAACCCAACAATGTGGTAATTTCCTGTAGGAAAGCTTTAAAGCCTTGTAGCGGTAACTTAACCTGGCTAGCTTCCAAACTTTCACTGACCTGGCGAGCAATAACTAATAAAATATCCCCCACATCCACATCATTCATTTCCAAGTCTTGATCCGACTCGAAGTAAACCACATGAAAGTTTTCTGCTAGCAACTCAGCCTTGAGTCGAGATAATTCCGTAGACTTCCCACAACCAATATGTCCGGTAAATAATTGACAGGTGGGCTGGTCTTCGGAGAATAGAGTAATTTGCGCTTTCAGTTGCTGAATCAGTGCTCCCCCCCGGACAGAAGAAAAATCGATATAGAGCTTCTGGTCTTCTGGCTGGGTTAGATCAAGGGTTTTGCTGGGGTTAGTGGCTTTGTAAAACTCGGTGAAATTTAGAGTCATCAGGTGTGGGGTGTGGGGTGTGGGGTGTCAGCTCATCAAGGGTTCAAGACTGTATATGTATCATTAGTAATGCTGCGAGTTCTAATTCGTTTTTGGGTACACTAATAGGTTATTTTTGTCTATAGTAATCCATTGCACTAAGGGTAGGCTAATTTAGGCAAGTGCGATCGCATCAGCCTGTGAGCCTGGTGATTGAGCCTGTGAGCCTGATCAGCCAAAGTGATCCCACTAGCTTAATGACTTGGAGGATAAAATGTAAGCATTCAGCTATCAGCTATCAGCTATCAGCTAATGCGCTACTTGAGGTGCTTTTGAATAAAATAACCACCTCAAGCAGCGTGAGCCTTGGCCTTGGCCATAGGCCAAGCTTTCGGCAAAGCCGACGCTTCGCAAACGCGAATGGCTGACGGCTGACGGCTGACGGCTGAATGCTTACGATAAAATTTATGGCAAGCCTTAATCTCAAAGAAGAAGCACGTAGATTAATCGATAAATTACCAGAAGATTTTAGCTGGGCAGACCTAATACAGGAAATTCACCTCCGCCAAGATGTTAAAACTCAACCTGCTGACAGCACAGAAGCTCGAAAGATACCTGTAGTAACAGCTATCTTCGATGGTGAGGTTTTACGGTTAGACAGAACTGTTAATCTCGAACCCGGCAAGCGCTATGCGATTGCTATTGAGACAGAAGTGACAACAGTTACTAGCCAAAATGCCTGGGATGTGTTATAAGGATTTGCCGGAACAGTTGAAGCACCATCAGACTGGGCTATGGAACATGACCATTATTTGTATGGAACGCCTTGTTCAAGCTGGTTATCGAGCTTTGATGCTTGATAAGTAAAAAACTATAGCACTAAGGGTAGCTACCTGTAGGGTGGGCAAAACCTTGCCCACCCTACCCATGGATTCTGTGGGTAAGTCCTGAGTAAAAAACTATAGCACTAAGGGTAGGCTAATTTAAGTAAGTGCGATCGCATCAGCCTCTGAACCTCGTGAACGAACCTCTGAACCTCCTGAGTGTAAAAAAATACTAATTAAAGTCCGGTGGGCAAAGTATTCTACTATATAGGGTTTCTCATACCTATGAACTACAGAGGATTTTTTCCCTCTCCCCACACCTCCCACACTTCCCACCCTCCCCACACTCTTATGCATAATTTCATTCCTCCGGAACGATTTTTCCCTTATCTGACCTGGACTGATATCGAACAGATGCCAGACAAAGAAAATGTTGTGATTATTCAGCCGGTCGCTTCCATTGAGCAGCATGGCCCCCATTTACCGCTGATTGTAGATGCGGCGATTGGGGTGGGAGTCTTGGGCAAAGCCTTAGGCTGCTTAGACCCAGAAATCCCGGCTTATGCCTTACCTCCCCTTTATTACGGCAAATCCAATGAGCATTGGCATTTTCCTGGCACCATTACCCTTAGTGCTCAAACCTTACTAGCGGTGCTGATGGAAATGGCTGATAGTATCTATCGGTGTGGGTTTCGGAAGTTAGTACTGATGAATTCCCATGGCGGACAACCCCAAGTGATGGAAATTGCAGCACGGGATATTCACCACAAGCATGAAGATTTTATGGTATTTCCCTTGTTTACCTGGGGCGTGCCTAACATGGCCAAGGAATTAGCTACCCAGAAAGAATTAGAATTAGGGATTCATGGGGGGGATTTAGAAACTAGTCTCATGCTCTGTCTACTCCCCGGTCAAGTGAAAATGGATCGGGCAGTAAAGGAATATCCCCAGGGATTGCCCGAAGATAGTCTATTGAGTATGGAAGGAAATTTGTCCTTTGCTTGGCTGACCAAGGGGCTGACTCAGAGTGGAGTACTCGGGGATGCCACAGCAGCAAGTGAGGAAAAAGGCGATCGCTTATTAGCCTCTCTTTGTGATGGTTGGGTAAACGTGATTCGCGATATCTATCGGTTTCAGCAGCCTGATGTTACGAAGAGGTGATGGTTTAGGGAATCGGGAATCGGGAATCGGGAATCGGAAGTGTGGGGAGGGTGGGCAGGGTGGGAAGTGTGGGGAGAAGGGGAGGTAAGAAGAGTGTGGGAATAGGCAAGAGGCAACAGGCAACAGGCAAGGGTGCGCCCTTGTGCCATAGTGCTGTATCGCTTTTATGATCATGTTTTCATCTATTTTTCTTCTGCCCTGAGCCGAAGCTCCCCGTTGGGAAGTTGCCCACAACTTCAGGCTGATCAATGCGGATGGCGAGACTCGAACTCGCATGGCTTTCGCCACACGCCCCTCAAGCGTGCGTGTCTACCATTCCACCACATCCGCGATTTGCTAACCGTTTCTTAGGATAACATACAACAGTACGGAGCTGCAAAGCCTGGATCATAAAATTACTGTCAAAATTGCTGTGAAACTTAAATTGACGGGTAAACCCAATTTAGGCATGATAGCACTAGGCATTAGGGATTAAGACAAAAAAAACCCTTAATAGTTTATAAACCATGTTGCGCCCCATCCTCCCCACACTTACTATATTTCCCAACCCTCCCCACACCGACCTTTCTCCCCACCCTCCCCACACTTCCCACACTTCCCACACTTCCCCATCAATCCTAGTTTTACATCTCAACTAAAAACCCTATATAGCCAAGCTATTTTATGAAATTTTCAAAGATATTAATTGCCAATCGTGGGGAAATTGCCTTACGGATTATCCGAACCTGTGAGGAGATGGGGATTCCCACCGTTGCAGTTCACTCGACCATTGACCAACATGCTCTTAATGTCCAACTGGCAGATGAAGCGGTTTGTATCGGGGATCCTCCCAGCAGCAAAAGTTATTTAAATATACCCAATATTATTTCTGCTGCCCTCACTCGCAACGCCACTGCCATTCATCCAGGCTATGGTTTCCTATCAGAAAATGCCCGTTTTGCTGAAATCTGTGCTGATCATCAGATTTCTTTCATCGGTCCTACCCCAGAAGCAATCCGAGCCATGGGGGATAAATCTACGGCCAAAGAAACTATGCAACGAGCGGGTGTGCCCACAGTACCTGGAAGTGATGGATTAGTCAGCTCTGAGCAAGAAGCTTATGCGATCGCACGTCAAATTGGCTATCCTGTCATGATTAAAGCCACTGCTGGTGGTGGAGGAAGGGGTATGCGCCTGGTACAGGATGACAGCCAATTGATTAAACTCTTCCAAGCCGCTCAAGGGGAAGCCCAAGCCGCCTTTGGTAATGGCGGGGTATATATTGAAAAATTTATTCAACGCCCTCGCCATATCGAGATTCAAATTTTAGCTGATAGTCACGGCAACGCAATCCACTTGGGTGAGCGAGACTGCTCGATCCAACGGCGTCACCAAAAGCTACTGGAAGAAGCCCCTAGCCCAGTGCTTGACCCAGAATTGCGGGAAAAAATGGGTAATGCTGCGGTAATGGCCGCTAAGTCCATCAATTACGTCGGAGTTGGTACAGTAGAGTTTCTCTTAGATGCCTCTGGTGAATTCTACTTTATGGAAATGAACACCCGAATTCAGGTAGAACACCCAGTCACCGAGATGATCACCGGTCTAGACTTGATCGCCGAACAAATTAAAATTGCTGAAGGGGATAAACTAAGCCTGACCCAAGACCAAGTTACTCTCAAAGGTCACGCCATCGAATGTCGGATCAATGCCGAAGATCCAGACCACGGTTTCCGTCCCCAACCAGGACGAATTAGTGCTTACCTACCACCAGGAGGACCAGGGGTGCGCATGGATTCCCATGTTTACCCCGATTACGAAATTCCCCCCTATTACGACTCTCTGATTGGGAAATTAATCGTTTGGGGTCCCACCCGTGATGCGGCCATTCAGCGCATGAAACGAGCCTTAAGGGAGTGTGCCATTACCGGAGTCACCACCACCCTCACTTTCCATCAAAAAATCCTAGAGACACCAGCTTTTATTGAGGGTCAGGTCTATACCAATTTTGTCGAGAAGGAGATGATGACCTGAACAGCAGAAGGCAGAAGGCAGAGGGCAGAAGTAGGAAGAAAGACAAAAGTAAGTCCTTGGTAATTAGCGATAGCGCTACGCGCACGCTACGCGAACGCATCTTAGTTTTACTTTTTTCTGTTAATACACATCTTGTCTATCTTGTCAATGGGTAAGTCCTCATAGCAGAACTTTTCTTCAATTCCCCTCCCATAACCGTAAAGTAAATCAGTGTACTACATTTAAGTCTTTTAAATCTCTGTGACTCCAGCCCGGTCAGTATTTTCACGTTCGTTTTTGTCCCAAAGGGAGGGGAATTACATGGTAATAGCCAACTATTTATAGTTAATTAAATAGTCAAGCAGTATAAACTTATTAAAGTTTTTATTAAATAAAGTTTAAATGGAATTAAAATCAATTACTTCTGTTATAAAATAATTATTGAAAAAATGCTGATTTTACTAGGGAAGTATAAAAATGTTGAGTGAACTATTGAATAAAAAACATACCAAGAATTTTTGGGTATACGATGCAGACAAGAATGGATATGTGGACAAAGCCGACTTAGAGCGATGCGCTCTTAATCTGGCTTTGCTACGAGGTTTGGAACCGGGAATGCCAGAATTTGAAGATATTAGTGCAAAATATGCGGCAATTTGGCAAAAATTTTGGCAGCCTGCCGATCTCAATGGTGACGGAAAAGTAGAATTGGAAGAGTATCTGACGGTGGCCGAAAAATCGATTGCTAATTTCCCTAATTCAGCAGAACTTCAAGAAGCTCATGATGCTAAAGCAAGCATTATCTTTAGCATCTTGGATACGGATAGTAATGGTACAATTAGTCTGGCTGAATACAAAGAGTTTTGTAAAGCAGTACAGCTCGACGAAGATATTGCTGAAGTAGCTTTTGCCAAGTTAAATCAGAATGGAGATGGAGTTATCTCTAGTGAGGAATACTTAGAAAGAAGCAAGGAATTTCATACAAGTGATGATCCTAATACACCTGGTAACTGGCTTTACGGCTCCTATGAATAATCCCAATGTCAGGACTGGTTTTTCCATCTAGCTGAAACTCAGTAGAGTTGAGACCGCTGAAGGTAATCCTTCACACCCCCCTTGAAATTTTTCCTGGAACCTTGAACTTTCCTAAAACCATTGGGGCTAAGTGAATGGTTAACCATTACCCCTGTAACCTTCAACCTTGGCCAAAAGGCCACGCTACGCGAACAACCAAACAACCTGCAACCTTCAACCTGCAACCTGCAACCTTCAACCTTCAACCTTGGCCAAAAGGCCACGCTACGCGAACAACCTCCAACCTGTAACCTCCAACCTGTAACCTCCAACCTTCAACCTCCAACCTTCTAGATCATCATCCTCAGGATTCCCTGCTGACCTAAAAGAATTTCCCGCAGCAGGCTGAAAATCCCTACCCAAATAATTGGGCTAATATCAACCCCACCAATGGGAGGCACAATTTTGCGCATTGGCACTAAAAAGGGTTCCGTTGGCCAAGCTACTAGATTAAATGGCAAACGATTTAGGTCTACCTGAGGATACCAGGTCAGAACAATGCGAAAGATAAACAAAAAGATCATTAGTCCGAGTAACGGACCAAGAGTCCAGATAGCAATCGTAGCAGCAGTCATGGCTTATTTAATCTTAATGATCACAAATGTATTGCTGGTGGCACCGTCAGCGGTGAGCGGTGAGCGGTGAGCAGTCAGTGGTCAGTGGTCAGTGGTCAGCTTATTTTATTCAAAAGCGCCGATTGCGCTACGGGCACGCTGCGCGAAGATTACCGTGGCACAGGCTTCCAGCCTGTGACCTAACCGATAAGCTGATAGCTGATAACTGATAGCTGATAGCTTACGTGCCGCCTTAGGTGGGTAGGTGGCTTACGGGCGTCCTTGTGATTGTAGTTAATTTAATTTAAACTTTCTCAATAATAGTATCATGTTCTTAGTTCACCCCTCACCAAGCCTCACCTCTGCTCCAATAGGGAACCGGCAGTGGCATGGGGGAAAGCAATCATGTCTAACACTTACCCGATTGGGAAGTGTAGGAGCATCACAAACAAGATTTACAAATTAACTAGGAGTTTTTATGACACCTTCATTAGCCAACTTTTTGTGGAGTTTACTTTTGGGTACTGCCATTGTGGTTATTCCTGCCACTGTGGCACTAATCGTCTTTAGCCAGAGCGATAAGATCCAACGCTCATAACGAAATCCCTACTATCTATGCCTTCAACGAAGTAAGGCGGAGCTTCGATAGCAGGAAATTGAGTGGGTTCACAACCCGCTCAATTTTTGTATTCAGAATCTCTCCTGATCCAGGAGTAAAATGGTTGTTCTCCAGTTACAGTAGAGTGTAAGACCAATAACTCGCTACCATAAAACTGACCATAGGAGAGTAGCAATGGTAAATTTTGGGTTTAATTCAGCTAGCCTTTTGGGCATATTCTTGATGCTTGCCGGAGCAGGACTCTATTTCCTGCGCTCGGTCCGTCCAGAACTAGCCAGAGACCATGATATCTTTTTCACTGTGGTCGGGGTAGTTTGTGGCTTTATTCTGGTGACTCAGGGATGGCGACTCGATCCAATTTTGCAGTTGAGTCAGCTGTTGTTGAGCGGTACAGCAATATTTTTTGGTGTGGAAAGTCTGCGGTTACGGGGCGTTGCCACTAAAAAAGCCCGGGAAGATGCTGGGTTTGAAGACCGCCAGCGACCAGTTAGCCGTAACTATTACCGCGAAGAACCACAAGAGGCTAATGTTTATGATGAATACGATGAACTAGAGCCGGTAGAGGAGCAATACTCCAACCCTCGCTTGCGGCCCACAGCAGATTCCAGGGAAAGGCGCATAGACCGTTATGAAGCAGAAACCCGCCGTCCACCAAGGAGTCGAGGGAGTTCAGAGGAATCTAGGCTAGAAGAGCGGACGCGTAAACGCCGCCCTCGTTCTAATGGTCAGTTTTCAGAACGACCTAGAGAGACCTGGCAGGCTAAGTTAGATAGTGATTGGGAAGACAGACCATATCGTAGTAGACGTTCTCGTCCTTCGGAACAATCTGTGGAACGACCTGTAGAACGATCTGTAGACACTTGGGAGGCTAAGTTAGATCGGGATCTAGACAGAGATCTAGACAGAGATCTAGATAGAGATAGAGAAGACAGACCCGTTCGCCGTAGCCGTTCCGGTCGTGAATCTATAGAAAACTATGACTCAGAAAACTATGACTCACAGATAGCCTCAAGGGAAAGAAAGCGTCGTACCACCCCAAGGGAGGAAACATCCTCTAACTACTCAGACCAAAACGATTATGTGGATTACAAACCCATCGACCTGTCTGAGGAAGATGATGAGCCGTTAGGACCGTTTGAGTACTAATAAAACTAGCTATCAGCTATCAGCTATCAGCTATCAGCTATCAGCTATCAGCTATTAGCTATCAGCTATCAGCTATCAGCTATCAGCTATCAGCTATCAGCTATCAGCTATCAACTATCAGCTATCAGCTATCAGCTATCAGCTATCAACTATCAGCTATCAACTATCAGCTATCAGCTATCAGCTATCAGCTATCAGCTATCAGCTATCAGCTTAAGGGCACGCTACTTGAGGTGCTATTAGTTATCAGTTATCTGCTAAAGGCTGAGGGCTAAAGGCTGAGGGCTGAGGGCTGAGGGCTGAGGGCTGAGGGCTGAGGGCTGAGGGCTGAGGGCTGAGGGCTGAGGGCTGAGGGCTGAGGGCTGAGGGCTGAGGGCTGAGGGCTGAGGGCTGAGGGCTGAGGGCTGAGGGCTGAGGGCTGAGGGCTGAGGGCTGAGGGCTGACCACTGACCGCTGAGGGCTGAGGGCTGAATGCTTAGCACCCTATGCTATCAAAACAGCGGGGAATTCGGTTCTGTGGATTGCCATAATAATCCAAAATCTCGTGAGTCCGTAGCACCATAGATTCCATCAGAGCAGTCATGTTCTTCTTTACCACTAATTGGTCTTCTGGTGAAACATAGGCTACGTCTGCCAACAAAACCTCGGTAATGTCTTCATGTGCTCCATCGTCATTAATTTTGGCATGGAGCAAGATTGGTTGATAAAAGTCCGAAGGCAAATCTAAATCTTGACACCGCTGTTTGAACAGACCGTGTGACGCATTCCCCCACCTGGCCGTAGGCCACGCGGGGCGCGTTCGTCCAGGTGGGGGTTAGTCCACGTTGATATTAATTACTATAGCGCTTTTTATCCTCATGAGGTACACATATTTTTTTCCCTCTTCCCTGCTCCCTGCTCCCTGCTCCCTGCTCCCTGCTCCCTAAAACCTTAGGTGCGCTTGACCTTGGCGAATTAAATTCGCCACGGGTCGCACCTCAAAAACTTGTACCTTACTAGATTAAAAACCGCTATAAAGACCTGGAACACTGATTATTAGTTCGCGTAGGGAACAGGGAACAGTGCGTAGGGTGCGTTAGGGGCGGGCTCGCCCTCATTTTCTGCCTCGTAGCCAGAGTTGGGATAGCCCGTCCCGTAACGCACCGTCAGAGTTGGGATAGTCCGCCCCGTAACGCACCACCCAAGGGCTCTGTAGCTGATGCGTTCCCATAGCAGCTCGTACCGACCATCGCTTTTAGCGATTGACCTTGGCCTTTCGGCCACGCTACGGGAATGGTCACGCTACGCGATTGACTTTTGGTCACGCTACGCGATTGGCCGTAGGCCACGCTAAAAGCGATCGCATTCAACAAAAACTATCCTCTTGATCCATTACACTCCCGACTCCCCACTC
Source organism: Moorena sp. SIO3A2 (assembly GCF_010672265.1). Lineage (NCBI taxonomy): Bacteria > Bacillati > Cyanobacteriota > Cyanophyceae > Coleofasciculales > Coleofasciculaceae > Moorena > Moorena sp. SIO3A2. Next base: position 127,485 of record NZ_JAAHHC010000017.1, on the reverse strand, counting down.
CCGATTCTAAATTCTAAATTCTAAATTCTAAATTCTAAATTCTAAATTCCCTACTCCCGTCCTACCACCAAATCCCACAAGGCATCAATACCACTGCCCACATACTCTGAATCCTGGTGTTGTTCAATCCATTCAATCACAGTAGGGAGAACATGATTAGATGTTTTGCCCAATTTGCCCAAGGCTTTGGCTGCCCTGATACGCACAAAAGAATCATCATCCCTTAGCTGTGCTAGGAGGGCCTTTATTACAGTTTCTGAGCTGTTGCCCAATATACCCAAGGTATCAGCTGCACTCACACGCACATCAGATTTATCATCCTGAAGTCCTGCTAGCAGGGTGTTAACTACGGTTTCTAAGCTGTTGCCCAAATTGCCCAAGGCTTCCGCTGCACTCATACGCACAAAAGAATCATCATCCTGAAGTCCTGCTAGCAGGGTGTTAACTACGGTTTCTGAGCTGTTGCCCAATTTGCCCAAGGCTTCCGCTGCACTCATACGCACAAAATAATCATCATCCATTAGCCTTGCTAGAAGGGTCTTTATTACAGTTTCTGAGCTGTTGCCCAAATTGCCCAAGGCTTCCGCTGCATTCACACGCACGAAAGAATTATCATCATCCATTAGCCTTGCTAGGAGGGCGTTGACTACGGTTTGTGAGCTATGGCCAAATTTACCCAAAACATTGGCTGCACTCCTACGGACACTATAATCATCATCCATTAGCCTTGCTATGAGGGCGTTTATTACAGTTTCTGAGCTGTTGCCCAATTCGCCCAAGGTAAAGGCTGCAATCACACGCACATCAGATTTATCATCCATTAGCCTTGCTAGGAGGGCGTTGACTACAGTTTCTGAGTTGTTGTCTAATTTGGTCAAGGCATAGGCTGCAATCGTACGCACGAAAGAATTATCATCATCCATTAGCCTTGCTAGGAGGGCGTTGACTACGGTTTCTGAGCTTTTGCCCAATCTGCCCAAGGCTTCCACTGCCCTCCCACGCACATCAGAATCATCATCCTTTAGTAGTGCTAGCAATATTGTAATGGTCTGATCTTTTTCCCCTAACTCGTGTCGATACTTCAGCAATCGTGTCTCATTAATTAAATTTGTTCGCTCCTTCAACATCTCTAGAGCTTGTGTCTCAAAATCCGTTTCATACAAACTACAAATTATCTTAAAAACCTGATCGCGAATATTATCGCCAACCTGCTCTTTACTAGTTACCTCCAACTCAACCAACCGCTCCACAATCTCTTCGACCAACTCACTATCAGTACTCCTTAAATTCTTTGGATCTTCTGCCAAACAATTACCAGCAAACAACAAATCCCGATGTAACCCTTGCTCATAGTTACTCTTATTATTTACAACTGCTCGAATTGCCTTCGTTGCATTTTTCGGTTTTTGTTGTGCTATCAGCAATAGTAACACTTCGCGCCAGTGGGAGTCATGTAAATACTCCCGAATGTGATTCAATATAATACCAAAATCATACTCATTCTCGGCTTGATAGTTAATCTCCTGAGCACACAAATATTCTTGAAAGGTCTTATGGACAAAACCATAACAATCTTGCCCCTGTTCATTCAACAAACCAGTGCGCTTCCGGATTAACTCTACAAACCGTTTCGCCTCTTGCTTGGCTTTATACAAATCCACCTGCTTCAAGGTTTTAATCTGCTCAGCCAATTGGTTAATCAAATCATCTTGATCAATAAGCGTGCCACTATCCTTATCTTCAGCATTTCCCTGAGAATGAATCCAATACGCCAACCATTCCATCAATCGGCGTAAATCATCCAAACTCAAATATGTCAACCACTTATCACTAGTTAATTCTTTATTAGCATCCCAAGAGGTTAACAAGGTTTCCACTGCTTTGTCATAAAGCTTATACCGTTCCTTGGGCAAAACCGCTTGATACCGATGAATTAATGCAATAATTGTCAACAATAACGGATTCCGTGCCAATAGCTTAATCCGGTCATTATCATCCAGCGCTTTTCGTAAACTATCCTTGCGCCTTTCAGCTTCTGCTTGGTCTTGAAAGCGACTGTTATACCAGTTATCAATAAACGCGGAAATCTTGCTATCATCAAAGGGTTCAATTTGATAGTGGGGAAAGTCCTCAGTGCGGAAAAAGTCCCGTCGATAACCAGCCGGTCTAGATGTAATAATAGCGCGATTTCTGTCAAACTGTCCTAAAAAATTCTCGATGCGCCTGACTACATCATTGCGTTTAGCCTCTTCTGCTACTTCATCCAAACCATCCAGCAATATCAACGCCCTACCATCAGACAACCAATGCTCAAAAAATCCAACTGGTAACCGTTGCACTGACATCGTGTTTTCCGCAAACCCACGAGCATAGTCGATCAGGTTTTTATCGAGATTTATCCCAAAATCTCGCATCCTAATTAAAATCGGTAGCCAGTCCGTATCACCATCTAATCCCAAAACCTCAGCTTTGCTCTCAGCCAACATTACCGCAAAATAACTCATCAACGTGGTTTTTCCCGAACCAGGCGCACCCAATATCACCACTCGTCTCGACTGACTTTGGCTCAATAGCTGCTGAGCCAAAAATTTCCGTCCAGTCGTCTTTTCCAACAACGCCCTTTCCGGCTTTTCCCCACTTTCTGCTGCTAACAACTCCCGCTCCCAACCGCCAGCAGTTGATACCTCTTCCACCACATCGGGCATTACAAAAATCTGAGCTAACTTCTCCGATTTCTCTACCTCTTGCCCAGGCACAGCAATGCCAGCAAACTTGACATCATCAAACCAGTTAGCTAACTGCTCACAATAATCCTGTTTAGCTACCTGAAATTTTAGATAAGTAACCGTATGCTGAAAATAAGCATTAACAAATCTCTCTATCCAAGGTTTGAGACTATCTTGATTTAGTTTAATGTTATGGGTTTCAGCTTGCTGTTGAAATACCCTGATTAAAATATCCCGGTCTGGCTTACCTTGATTAATTAACGGTTTATGTAATTGTTCCAAAACCGCCGAGTTAGTAAAATAGCCCTGCAAAAAACTTTTAACTCCATGCAATCCATCCGGTGGAGCGTGAAAAAATAACAGTTGGCTCGGTTCCAGTTGTTTTTCCCATTCCTTAACTGCGTCTTCTCCCGCTTTGATTGCCTTCTCTACATCGCTTTTCGTCAGAGCTTTAACTATACGCTTACCTGCTTCTCCCGCAACAGTACCTAACAACGGTGACGCGATTTTCGATAGTTCTAAACTAGCCAAAAAGGAGAATGGTTCCATAATTTATAGGTAATTATGTTCGATGCTATAGCGTTTCTATGATTTATGAGGTACGCTTCTCAACCTCAAAGTCCCCCTTGATAAGGGGGATTTAGGGGGATCTCTTTGTACCTCATGGCATAGAGAGTTGCTATATAGCGGTTTTTATCCTAATGAGGTACACAGAATTTTTTCCCTGTTCCCTGTTCCCTAAAACCAGGAAATCTGTACCTCACCAAATTGAAAACCGCTATATTAATTATAGCAATTTAGGGAGTAGGGTTTTTTGCGTGGGTTTTGATCCCCCTAAATCCCCCTTAATAAGGGGGACTTTTCAGATAAATTTCCGGACTTCTTACAATAATCAGGCTTTTGAGATAGATTTCCGGACTCCCCCCAATGATCACGGGGGGGGGCTGGGGGGGATCGAGCGAGTAAATGCAATAGAAAGGGATGGTATGTAGGAGCCGCTAAGCAAACCCACTCCTCCAACTAAGACCATTACCCTCATTCCTAATCCCTAAAAAAATTCGATAAAATCGTTAAATTATTAAATTTTGAAACAGCTCTAAGTTGTGTTAGAGGGAAGCTCACTGCTTATCCGATAGCACACTGCTTCAAAATTATGCAATACTTCATCATTGGTAAATCGAATTACTTTTAATCCATAACCTTCAATAATCTGACTTCTTTCTTTATCATAAGCTTGGCCAGCTTCTGTATAATGAGACTCTCCATCAACTTCAATAACTAATTTTAAAGCAGCGCAATAAAAGTCAAAAATAAAATTACCTATCGGTCTTTGTCGCAAGACTCTAAATTTAAAAATTTTCAAATAGTCAGACCACAGCTTTTTCTCGGCTGGTGTCATAGTTTTCCTTAATTCTCTAGCTCTGCTTACTAAATTGGAGTTATAAGGTAGATGAAATTGTCTTTGTTGGCGATCGCACATTTTACAAGAATTGAACTTGTGGTTTTTGCCGTGGGTTTGGATCCCCCTAAATCCCCCTTAATAAGGGGGACTTTTAAGATACATTTCCGGACTCCCCCCAATGATCACGGGGGGCTGGGGGGGATCAAGCGAGTAAATGGGATAGAAAGGGATGGTATCTAGGAGCCGCTACGGGAACCCATAAATATCCTATCAATTTAAATACTATCCAATCATGACCGGCTCAACTTAAATACTATCCCAAGATTAATCTTTGGAATTAAATGCAATTTATAGATTTCCGGACTCCCCCCTTTGATCACGGGGGGCTGGGAGGGATCGAGCAAATAAATGGCATAGAAAGAGATGGTATCTAGGAGCCGCTACGGGAACCCATAAATATCTTATCAATTTAAATACTATCCCAAGATTACGATCTAAACTTAAATACTATCGCAAAATTAACCTTTAAAATTAAATGTAATGCTCTTATCCGCTAAGGGATTTACCGTAGGCTATGCTACGCGATGAAGCGTTTCGGCAAAGCCGACGCTACGCGAACGCGTAGCGTGGCCAAAGGCCTCAGCTTCCGCTAAAAGTGATTGACCGTAAGTCATGCTACGCAATCGCTCTTTGCTATAGCATTTATAGGATTTATCAGGTACACTTTTCAACCTCAAAGTCCCCCTTATTAAGGGGGATTTAGGGGGATCATTTTGTACATCATGGCATAGAAAATTACTATAAAAAAAATCAAAAATACTAATATATTTTTTTTATATACCCCCTAACGCAAAAAAAAATTAAAAATTACTTGACAAAATAAATAATTATTTATTACCATAAAAATGTCATCAATACAACAGCAAAAAAAACATTATGGATATCGAAAACTTTCTTCCAAATTTTGAGTATAATCCCAACAATCCTAATCTCCCGGAATTATTTGGCCAACCTCAGCCAGGACGGGAGCAAATCAAACATATATTGATCGGTTCTCCCAAAACCGTCCGGGTCACAATCTATAATCTTTATAGCCGTGGCTACGCCCAAGTTCATGAGTGGAGCACTCCTCAACCTACCGGAAATCCTGGTGAGGTGATCAGTATATTGATTCGGCATCTGTTGGTAGATTAAGATAGCAAGTTGCCAGGGATGCCAATCCCTGGCGACAGGTCAAAACTGAGGATAAAGTACGAAGTCTGAAGTCTGAACCATAAGTTAGTATGTTGTTGATTGGGATAATTTCCTGATGAATTGGTGAACACATAGTCAAGGACCCTAGGGTTTTTGACAATTACAAAAAATAATTCGGTCAAGCATTGGAATTAACCAGAACTTGACCGAATTTTTTTTATTGAGGGAACAGGGAACAGGGAACAGGGAACAGGGAGTAGGGAAGAAATTTAGATGTACTTCACACTTACTAGAAAACTTAACAGCACTAATCAAGACTCAAGACTAACTTGCGACAGTGCAATAGTTTTTTTGAACCATCTACACCACCCAAATCACACCTAGTGCGGATGCAATAGTTTTTTGACCCTACTGCGCACACCTCCCACGCCTCCCACACTCCCCACACTCCCCACGCCTCCCATATTTACCACCTACACCTCCCACATCACCTCTGGCGCTAATGCAATAGTTTTTTTTAACCCCACTCCCCACACTCCCCACACTCCCCACACTCCCCACCCTTCCCACACTCCCCACCCTTCCCACCTACCCCTTGCATCTTCTCCAAAATTGTGTTAATATAACAATATCGTTAAAGCAATGGTTTTACCGCCATGATGATTTCTACCGCACAAGCCGCTGAATTACTAGGTATCTCTGCCACTCGCGTCCGTTTCCTGTTGAGCAAGGGCAGAGTCAAAGGAGCTTATAAGGTCGGTAGAACTTGGGTAATTCCCTTATTTGATGGCATGCCAGTAATCACCCCTGGTACTCGCGGACCAAAGCGGAATTGGTCAAAGCGCACAAATTACACTAAAGCTGTTATCCACGTTAATCAAAAAGTGATTCGCCAAAATCACAACACCGGCGAACGCAATCCCGTGATTACGGTAAAACGCGGATCTAAAAACACTTACGGTCATACCGTAGAAGTCAATGGCCCCTGTCGGGTCATGTATCGCCCAGATGATCCCCTAAAGTGTGGAGCACGGGTATGGATTGAGACGATTTCTGACTTTAAAGTGATCGCCTAAGCTGTTGTGGATTTAAATTAGATAAGTAGGAATTGAGCATTCAGCCGTCAGCCGTCAGCCGTCAGCCTTTTGCTGATGACTTATAGCTGATGACTTATAGCTGATGACTTATAGCTGATAGCTGTTCGCGAAGCGTGCGCGTAGCGCATTAGCTGTTCGCGAAGCGTGCGCATAGCGCATTAGCTAAATGCTTACATAAAAAAACCATCAAACCCTCTCCCCTGTTCCCTGTTCCCTGTTCCCTGTTCCCTGCTCCGAAGTCCCTGCTCCCTTGTAGTTAAACTAAACTATTCCCGACAGATCAAACTTTCCTGCGCAATTTCTTCCAATTCAACCGCTTTCAACAATCGGGACCAAGCCTCAGCAAACGTAGCATTTTGTGGATTACTACAACGAAGTTTAGCTGCTTGATTCAAGGCATCATACCAAATGCCATTTTCAGCATAAACTGTCATTAGCTTCTGCTGTGAGTTTTTTGTATCTAACTCATACTTAAACTTTGGCAATTCAACCCGTTTCAAGAGTCCTCTAATAAACAAAACCGAGTCATCGTAAAACGAATCTGGAGAATTACAATCAAGGATCAAATGCCAGCGATACCACTTACCAACCTCTAAGGAGTAGGGAAGAGGTATGCTAAACACACCAGACCGACTTGGCAAAGTAACAGGTAAATATTTTGGAGCAAGCTTGGTGTTAGTTTTTGAATCCTGCAAGGAAAATTCCCCAGAAAGCCCCCTCTCAAAACTTTCAGATTGATAGGAAACATTAACCCAGATAGTCGGAGACTCATTAACTGTCAATCCCCTACTATCTTTATCGATCACAGGTGTCATCGTAAGGTTTCCTCCCGTTTCAGAAACAGCCATAGGACAATATCCACGATTACCTGTACCTCGCCTACGTCCGCTCGGCGCATCACCTGAATAATCTGGCTGTTTAAACTCTACTGCTATAGATTCAGCCCTATTGCCAGTGGATTCCATCAATTGCGCTTGTGCTGGGTAGCTGGTGAGAGTCGCCAGAGCAAACGCAATCCCATAAAGCAGTTTAATTTTAACCATTGTCAACTCCGATGCTTTTGCCAAGGAAGATGCTGACTGGGTCTGAGAAGTTCCCTTTTTGCATCAATCCTAGTTTCACATCTGATTGGAACATGCTGTATAACGTACTACCAAAACCATACCCACCGAAGTAAGCACCAATACCATTGCTGAAGGCACCAGCGGTATCCAACCCCCTTGCAAAATCAACAGATAACAAATGCCATACAAAGCACCAAGTGCCACTCCCGTCGGGATTACCAAGCCACTTAGGCAATGCATACCCCTAGCCTGGCCTGAGCGGAATCCCATTACTAAACCAATTACACTTCCTACCACAGACCAACCCCAAATCCACAGCACTTCTGTTGATTCTGACCAAACCCACAACAAGGGTCGATTATCCAGAACCGCACTCAGGATTTGACTTACCATATGTCCTTGAATCACCACTCCTGGTGTTCGCTTCTGGCTCAGGCGCTGACTGGCACTGTAAGGGGTGAGCCAGTAATCACTACTGGTATTAATTGGACCGGCTATACCAACAAGAATAATCCGACCCTTCAGTTGGGACCTGCGCTGGGGCGGAATCTTATCATTGAGAATATCGCCAACATCGACTGTTGGTGCAATATCTTCAACAGAACGACGGGAACGGTAATTTAGCAAGATTTGTCTACCTGCTGCATCCACTCTGTGGTAGCCACCGGTATAGGAATTTAATTCCTTCAGCACAACAGTTTTACCGTTACCCAAATGTGGCCGATCAATCCATAATTGCTGATTTGATGTGTAGCCCCATGGGATACCCTTAGCATGTAGATAGTATAGGGCTAGTAACAAGCTAAGGTTATTCTTAGCAGTACACTTATCCGTGAGGTCTGGTGAGTTCAGAGATAACAGATGGCGACGGAGGATTCCCCCCTGGTCAGGTAAAGCATCACTAAAACCAATCCGATCTGGCCGAATTTCCAGGGGTGGAGAAATCCCTTCGGTGTCCCCAGCCTTAGCATCTTTAACTTTACAGATACCAAATAAATTCTTTTGTCCCAGGTAAGTTGCTAGTTTAGGGTAAGCTGGATCCACCGGAAAATCACGATAGATATCTAAGCCAATCGTTACTGGTTCATACTCCTGGAGTTTCTCAAATAGCCGAGTAAGAGTATGGTCTGATAACGATGCCCTATGCTTGGGTTGCTGTTCCTGATTTTTAATATCCTCTGGAGTAGCCTTAACAATCAACAGACGTTCGTCCCCCATTTCATAGGGTCGTTGTCCCATCAGTTGGTCAAAAGCTTTTAGTTCAAGCCCTTCCAATAGTCCCAACCACCGCAATCCCATCACCAAAGCCATGGCGAATACACTAGCCTTGAGTAACAAAACGCGATCGCACCATAGTGACCGAATCAGACAAAAATGCCAAGGTCTGTAGGATCTGTTATGCGATCGCAAAAAGGTCTTAGTCTTTTGGTCTGAAGGAGTAAGGGAGGTACTGGGTAATGAACCTTCACCCTCTACTACAGCCGATCGCATCATCTTTTGAACCTCTGAAGAGGTTTGTGACCCATGAGCCTGACTAGAGCTACCTGAAACAGAAGCCAATTGATTGCGATCGCGCAACTGTTGCCAAGTCGGCGCAACAACAGCTGGATTTTGGCAAATCACTGGTAACCAGCTAGCACCAGGATAGTTATCTTCCCAGCCTTGCAACCGTTCCCTAGCTTCCCGCACTGCCAAATATAAGGATTTTCCACCAGCAAATGCGGTTAAAAAGTACTTCAAAAACTCCTGTGCCACTGGATCTGGTACCGGCTCCCGCATCACAATCAACTGAGGAATATGTAAATCAGCCAATTCCCGTGCTAATCCCAAGCCATCGCAAGAATTGAAAATTGCCAGTCTCAAACCACGGGTAATAGCTGCTCCCAGACCATGCTTTAACTGGGAAATCGTTAACCTATCAGTTTGATTAATACTTATGTAACCAGTTTTAGCATCCGCCGCACTCTTGCTATGTCCTGCAAAAAACAGGATATCCCATCCCTGTTTATCCCAAAGCTGGTGGTTAAGCTCTTGGCGTTGTGGCTGCACCAGAAAAACCGTTTCCGCCTCCGGTAACTGCTCAAGTAAAGCCCGGTCTTTTTCAACCTCAATCCCTTCACTATTTCCTAAAATTCCTAATACCCTAACTTGACCCGTTGACTCTCGATCTGGCGTCGTGACTGGCTCATACTCTTGGCTACTCAACGCCACTTCTGTCAGGGGGTAATCTTCAAATAAACGCCACAAATGCCAAGGAAATCGTCGCACTTGGTCATCTTCCGCCTCGATAATCACGCTAATTTCCTCAGACGGAATTAGTTTAGTTCGCACTCGCCGTTCAATGTTGCGAAATTCTTCAGCATTGAGCCAGGTATTAATTTGCTCTTCTAACTGTTGAGACAGATTCCTAAACTCAGCTTCTGAAACATTAGTGATACTAACGTTATGAATTTCCAGACGGCGATCGCACCTGAAGCCTCCGTAGAGTGCTGCATACATTAATTGCCAGCGTTTGTAGAGTTTAGGCAGTTCTGGTGCAGCAGGCAAACCTCCAGTAAACTGCATCAGAGTACGATGATCCCTTTCCCAAAGTTGAGCTATAACAGTAGGAAAACCTTCCTGACAATTACCATTTCCCAGTTTTAAGACTACTAACTGACTCATCTTTAAATAGTTTGTCAGGGCTACATCCGTCAGGGTTAACTAAGGTCTGAAATTTTAATGGTTGCTTGGAGTTGAATGTTTATGGGGGTCTAACCATTAAAACTCTTGCGATAAGATAACATTACTCGATTGTGTTTGTCAACTCTTCAATTGGTGGTATTAAAATGCTATAGTGTAGTTTTAAGATTTTATATCTAGCTTGATATCTAGCTTGATCCACAGTTCACTGATTCAGCATCAAGGGATATCATAAAAATCAGCTTTTCAGGCAAACTCCACTTGTCACGTGACCGTAATTTGTGGTATACTGTAAAGCTAGTGACTAGAAAACTATGGGCGATTAGCACAGTGGTAGCGCGCTTCCTTCACACGGAAGAGGTCACTGGTTCGAACCCAGTATCGCCCATTCTATCTTGGTGTAGGCAATCAAATAGTTAACCAAAACGAAAGGTCTCGTTGAATCAAATCTTGGAGTTTCAGGATATCATCACGATAAAATTCCAGCAACTGTTGCCGTTCCTCTTTAGAAAGAGCAGCTTTTTTCTTATCAGTTGAGTTCATGTTGATTAGCGCTGAACGAACAGTTTGCCTCACCTCCACTGGCAGGATGAACTTTAGTCCAGAAGCTATCATAGTTCTGAAGGGATTTTGTTTCCGCAACAGATCATTAACCAATTTTAGTTTAGGAACTTGAGCCACTTGCGCTTTTTTCGATACATCCGGGATAAACGTTTCATCTACTCCAATGAACCGATACATATCCTGGATCAAAGCCACGGGATTTTTACATAAATCATCGTACAGATAAACTTTTATTTTATCTCGATTAAACGTTTCAAAAAAATGACTCAATTGAGAGGAGTAGAGTCCTTTTTTTAGGGTAAACGACCCCTGAGAGCGAAACTTAAGCTGTTCCGATAATGGTTGGATATTACCCGCTACATCCGTCGCTTCCCGAACATGCATTAAATAATCCGAATAAGCTCGGTCTACGGGATTTCGTAGAATAGCAATCATTTTAACATCGGGCAAATAGCGCAATATTTGCTCACAAGATGATTTATAATGAAACAAATAATTAGGGGATGCTTCCCCAATCGCTATTTCATCCTTCACCTCTTGGAAAAGTTTACAATATTTTTCAAAGGTATCAATTCTATTTTTGTTAATAGTTCTTATTTCTGGAGGTAACTTTTCCCAATCTTTCTCCAAAAAATTGGTTTCCTTAACCGGACTCATATAAACTTGAGGGTGTTGGGTTAAGTAGTTATAAATAGAAGTTGTTCCTGCCTTCTGCACACCTATAATTAAAAAAGTCGGTAATTTCATTTTATTTCTGGGGAGAATAGGGAATAGGGAATAGGGAATAGGGAATAGGCAAAAAATCCTGTGTACCTCATTACTATGAAAACTGCTATAAGTTCCTACTAAGATAATACCCACGTTGAAAGTGGATATCACCAAACGTGATCAAGAAACTATAGCAGAAGTCAAAAGTCAGAAGTCATTTGTCAGAAGTCAAACTCTTGCGCTTACAAAGGGTGTGAGACTTTTGTCATGTCCTAACTGCCCTGGCGACTGCTATACTATCAAGAAAGTACTATAGCAAAGGAAACAGGGAGTAGGGGTAATAAAATTGAATGTACCTCGTAAGTATAGGAAACCCTATAAAAATCTTTACCATCTTCCCATCTCCCCATCTCCCCACACTTGCCACACTTGCCACACTTGCCACACTTCCCGACTCCCGACTCCCTGATTAAGGGAACTGCTATAGTTACTGTTGAGGTTAATGTAAATTATTTACTCGCTTCAACCCAGCAGAGTTCTGGTCGTACTCGTCTAGGTCAACTGAAATCGGCTCAACATTCCAGATTTCCTGACAATACTCCCGAATCGTGCGGTCTGAAGAGAATTTGCCCATATTCGCCGCATTAATAATCGACATCCGAGTCCAGTGATTCTGATCCCGATAGGCTTGGCTTACTTGCTTCTGGGTATTCACATAGGACTGGTAGTCTGCCAAAAGCAGGTACTCATCGCCGTACAGTAGGGAATCCACAAGTGGCTTAAACAGGTCGGGATTACGGGGATAGAAGTACCTAGAGCCAATCTGATCGATTACCTGCTTGAGCTGTTTATTGTTGTTATAGTATTCTTGTGGGTTATATCCCCCAGCCTTGAGAGCGTATACTTCCTCAGTAGTTAGACCAAACAGGAAAAAGTTGTCTGCTCCTGCTTCTTCTCGGATTTCAATATTAGCACCATCCAAGGTACCAATCGTTAACGCTCCATTCATGGCAAATTTCATATTGCCAGTCCCAGAGGCTTCCTTGCCAGCAGTGGAGATTTGCTCTGAAAGGTCCGCTGCTGGGTAAACCTGCTCTCCGAGGGAAACCGAGAAGCCTTCTAAGAAAACTACCTTTATGCGATCGCTTACATCAGGGTCATCATTGATCACCTCTGCTACCGAGTTGATCAACTTAATCACCAGTTTAGCCAAGTAGTAACCCGGTGCTGCTTTGCCAGCGAAAATAAAGGTTCGGGGCAAGATATCGATCGAGGGATTCTCCTTGATCTGGTTGTAGAGAGTAATGATATGGAGTACATTCAACAACTGACGCTTGTACTCGTGAATCCGCTTGACTTGGACATCAAACAGGGAATTAGGATCAACCTTAATATTGTTGTGCAGCAGAATATAATCTGCCAGGTTTTTCTTGTGCAGCTGTTTAATCTTGCGCCAGCGTACGCAAAACTCAGCATCATTAACAAACTGCTCTAACTGTTTGAGCTGGTCTAGATCAGTAACCCAACCCTCTCCAATTTTCTCAGTAATCAGTTCCGACAGTTGAGGATTACTCAGCAATAGCCACCGACGGGGTGTGACCCCATTGGTCATATTAATAAACTTATTTGGCCACAATTCATAGAAATCTCGCAGCACATCCTTCTTCAGCAATTCCGTGTGCAGTGCCGCCACCCCATTAATAGCATGGCTACCTACGCAGGCTAAATGAGCCATCCGCAAAGACTTCTCAGGTTCCTCGTCAATCAAGGACATTCGTCTGAGCCGGTCATTATCACCTGGATACTTCAGACGCACATGATCCAAGAAGCGACGGTTGATTTCATAGATAATCTCTAACTGCCTTGGTAAGAGTCTCTCAAATAGGCTAACTGGCCAGCGTTCCAAAGCCTCTGCTAGCAAAGTATGATTAGTATAGCCAAAAGTGTTCTTAGTAATATACCAAGCTCGATTCCAGCTCAATTTGTACTTATCCAAGAACAACCGCATCAGCTCCGCCACCCCAATCGATGGGTGAGTATCATTCAGCTGAATCGCAATTTTCTCATGGAACAGGTCGAAATTACGATTAGTTCGTCGATAATTATTAATAATGTCCTGAAGAGAACAGCTAACAAAGAAATACTGCTGCTCCAGCCGTAGTTGCTTCCCTTGGGAAGTGTTATCATTGGGATAGAGAACTTTCGAGATATTCTCGGAATAGATCTTCTCAGTCACAGAGCCAGCATAATCACCGCTGTCGAACACCTCAAAATCAAATTCTTCACTGGCACCAGCACGCCACAAACGCAGGGTATTGACGGTATTTTTCTTGTAACCAGGCACTGGTATATCGTAGGGAGTACCCAAAACCTGCCACTCGGGAATCCAACGTACCCGATAGCGACCTCCCTCATCCTTGTAGGATTCTGTCTTACCCCCGAAATTCACCTCAACCGTTAATTCTGGGCGTCTGATTTCCCAAGGGTTGCCGAACCGTAGCCACTTGTCAGGACGTTCAACTTGAGCACCATCAATGATCCGCTGGTCAAAGATGCCGAATTCATAACGGATCCCATACCCAACAGCAGGAATTTCTAAAGTTGCCAAGGAGTCCAGGAAACAAGCAGCCAAGCGTCCTAAACCTCCATTTCCTAAACCAGGCTCAGCTTCCAGCATTTTCAGGTCATCTAGCTCCAGCCCAGATTCGTGGAGAGCTTGGCTGAGCCGATCATATATTCCCAAATTGAGCAAATTGTTAGTGAGCTGGCGACCCATCAAAAATTCTGCTGACAGGTAATATACAGTCTTAGTATTTTTTCTAGTATAGGTTTCTAAGGTTTTAATCCACCGCTGGAGTAGCCGGTCTCTTACCGTATAAGCCAGAGCCATATAGTAATCGTAGGGTGTAGCCAAAAACTGATTTTTACCCTGGATATAATAAAGATTGTCAGCAAAGGCTCGCTTAAGGGTTTCCACCGACATACCTGTGCGGTCATCTTCTACCTTAACCTTGATTTGTTCTGTGAGGTTGGTAGGTTCCTTCATAGTGTGGCTCATCCTGACCAAAAACTTGTCACTCTATTATGGATTCTCTTTTGCCAGAGAGTAAGCATGGTCAGTGACTGCTGCCATTAACCCCAAGGGCGTAAGTATCTGACCCAATTGAGAACTGCCATAGGCTATGTTACCCTAGTAAAAATTTCACAGCCTCGCTCCAATGACACCGGAATGGGAAGCCCTAATCGTTGGCATTAACCGTTATCCAGAATACACCAACTTTAACGACCTGACCGTTGCGGCATTAGATGGGGAAAATGTCGCTCAACGATTAGAGCAGTATGGCTATGAACCGTTTCGGATTCAGGACTTACCCCTTGGGTTGACCCAAAAAGGAGCAGGGGAACTATCGAGCACAGGACTAGTAAAATTAGAGGAATTAAGGGAAGCAGTCGCTAATCTGTTTAATCCTCCACCTCCCAACCAACCTCCAGAAACCGGCCTATTCTTCTTTTCAGGCCATGGCTGTAGACAAGAGGTGGATGGACAACAAGACGTTTTCTTAGTCACTAGTGATGCCTTTCCTGATGTGGGAATTTATGGCTATCCTCTGCGGGAATTAGGTCAGCAAATCGCAACTAGCCCAGTCAAACAGGTAGTGATTTGGTTAGATTGTTGCTACAGTGGCGAGTTACTAAGCTTGCTCCCATTTATCCCAACTGATAAAGCTTACTGCTTGATTACTGCCACTCGTTCTTTTGAACCGGGAGTAGAGATAAGCCATGAACAAGGAGTATTTACCAGGGAGTTACTGGCAGGGTTGAATCCGGAAAATCACCCGGATGGTATTGTTACTAGTCATAATTTGGCCTTGTTTATTGAGCAGCGGATGTCAAGGACTGGACAACGTCCTTTAATCGCTAACTCAAAACAAGCCATTCTACTGACTACCCAGTTTCCGAAACTGAGCTTTCAGGATAAGTGCCCCTATCGGTCTCTGTCTTATTTTACGGCATTACCAGAGGATGCTCTGGTGTTTCACGGTCGTTCTCAGTTGACCCAGCAGTTAATTGAGCGAGTTAAAACTAAACACCGTCTGCTGGTAGTGTTAGGGGCTTCCGGCAGTGGCAAGTCTTCCTTACTCAGGGCGGGTTTATTGTATCAGCTGAAGTTAGGTCAGGCAATTCCCGGAAGCGATCACTGGCATTATTTGGAACCTTTCACTCCTGGTGTTGCACCAAAGCAAAGGTTATTGGAGGTGCTGAAAAAGGGAAAGCTTTTAGAGAACAAGGGAGGTAATTCTAGTGTTACTCCGGTGGTCATGATTATTGACCAGTTTGAAGAGTGCTTCACTATGGGTCAACCTCACCAACGCCAGGAATTCTTTAACGGTTTAATTGAATTAATCGAGAATACTAACAATCTAATTGTGTTAATTGCCATGCGCTCTGACTTTCGGGGGCGGTTGCGAGAGTATCCTCAATTAGTAGAAAATATCAATAAACCATTAATCAATGTTGACCACTTGAACCGTCAGGAAATTGAAGAAGCGATCGCACTACCAGCTGAATTAGTAGGATTGGGAATTGAGGGCAGATTAAAACAGCAACTGATTAACGATGTGGAAGATTATCCAGGCAGCCTTCCCCTGCTCCAATATACTCTGACCGAATTATGGAAACAGTCAAGACAGCAGCAGGAAACGTTTTTACGGTTAGAAACCTATCAACAGTTAGGGGGAATTGAGGGAACTCTGGAAAAGAGAGCCAATCAGGTATTTGATAGTCTCTCAGCGGAAGAACAAAGTGTGGCTAGGCGTTTGTTCTTGGAATTAACTCAAGTGGGAGATACTCTCGATACTCGTAAACGAGTAAGCCTCGGGGAGTTAGTCAATTCTCACCACAGTTTAGAACTGCTCGATGGTGTGAGCCAGACCTTAGCCAGTTCAGAGAACCGCTTGATTACTAGAAGCCATGAGGAAAATTCCCAGGATGTGGTTTTGGATGTGGTTCATGAAGCCTTAATTCGCCACTGGGGAAAGTTGCTGGAGTGGAAGCAGACTTACACAGAGGGGATGGTGGTGGAACGCAAGCTGGAAGCGGCGGCAGAAGAATGGCAGCAGAAGGGTAAGAGACGTGATGATGCCGGTCTACTGTTGCAAGGAGGAAGGTTAGTAGAAGCCCAGGAGTATTTAAACGAGTATGGCAAGTTGGGGATGTTGAATGGGCTGGCCGAGGAGTATATTCAGGTAAGCCGTCACAAGCACAAGCAAATCACCCGTAACCGCCAGTTAGTAGCGGGAGCATTTATTGGTGTGTTGGTATTGGGGACAGTTATTTCAACAGCTTTTGGGTTGCAGTCTCGTAAACAGGCGATAAAGGTAGAAGAACAGGCCAGAAAGGCAGAAGAAAGTGAAATTAAAGTCCTGAGTCAACTTTCAGAACTATTGTTTACCTTAGATCAACCATTTGATGCTCTAAAAGAGGGTTTAAAGGCAGCAGGAAAACTCAAAAAGACGAATTGGGTACAAGGTGATACTAGGATTAAAGCGATCGCTAGTTTACGGGAATCTCTCTATGGAGTGAAAGAATTTAATAGCCTAGACGAACAAAGCGAAGCTGTCTATAGCGTGGCCTTTAGCCCAGATGGCCAGACTATCGCTACTGCTAGTATTGACAACACCGTGAAACTTTGGAACCTAAAAGGCAAACCCCTGCACACCCTCACTGGACATAGCGATTATGTCACTAGCGTTACCTTTAGCCCAGATGGGAAGACTATCGCTTCTGGTAGTAATGACAAGACGGTGAAACTGTGGAATCTCCAAGGCAAACTCCTGCACACCCTCACTGGACATAGCCATTATGTCACTAGCGTGGCCTTTAGCCCAGACGGCCAGACTATCGCTACTGCTAGTGGGGACAACACGGTGAAACTGTGGAATCTCCAAGGCAAACACCTGCACACCGTCACTGGACATAGGGCACCTGTCTATAGCGTGGCCTTTAGCCCAGATGGCATGACTATCGCTACTGCTAGTGGGGATAACACGGTGAAACTGTGGAATCTCCAAGGCAAACCCCTCCACACCCTCACCGAACATAGCGAACCTGTCATGAGCGTAGCCTTTAGCCCAGACGGCCAGACTATCGCTACTGCTAGTGCAGACAAGACGGTGAAACTGTGGAATCACCAAGGCAAACACCTGTACACCCTCACTGGACATAGCGATTGGGTCAATAGCGTGGCCTTTAGCCGAGATGGCATGACTATCGCTTCTGGTAGTAGTGACAAGACGGTGAAACTGTGGAATCACCAAGGCAAACACCTCCACACCCTCATCGGACATAGCGGACCTGTCAATAGCGTGGCCTTTAGCCGAGATGACCAGACTATCGCTACTGCTAGTTGGGACAACACCGTTAAACTGTGGAATCTCAAAGGCAAACCCCTGGACACCCTCACTGGACATAGCGATTGGGTCAATAGCGTGGCCTTTAGCCAAGATGGCATGACTATCGCTTCTGGTAGTAATGACAAGACGGTGAAACTGTGGAATCACCAAGGCAAACCCCTGTACACCCTCACTGGACATAGCGAACCTGTCAATAGCGTGGCCTTTAGCCGAGATGGGAAGACTATCGCTTCTGGTAGTAATGACAAGACGGTGAAACTGTGGAATCACCAAGGCAAACTCCTGCACACCCTCAAAGGGCATAGCGATGATGTCACTAGCGTGGTCTTTAGCCGAGATGGCCAGACTATGGCTTCTGCTAGTAGTGACAAGACGGTGAAACTGTGGAATCTAAAAGGTCAGGAACTGCACACCCTCACCGGACATAGCGATTGGGTCAATAGCGTGGCCTTTAGCTATGATGGCCAAACTATCGCTTCTGCTAGTAGTGACAAGACGGTGAAACTGTGGAATCTAGAGGGCAAACCCCTGTACACCCTCACTGGACATAGGGCACCTGTAACTAGCGTGGCCTTTAGCTATGATGGGAAGACTATCGCTACTGCTAGTGGGGACAACACGGTGAAACTGTGGAATCACCAAGGCAAACACCTGCACACCCTCACTGGACATAGCAAACCTGTCATTAGCGTGGCCTTTAGCCGAGATGGCCAGACTATCGCTTCTGCTAGTTGGGACAACACCGTGAAACTGTGGAATCACCAAGGCAAACCCCTGCACACCCTCACTGGACATAGGGAATTTGTCAATAGCGTCACGTTTAGCCCAGATGGCCAGACTCTTGCTTCTACTAGTTGGGACAAGACAGTAATTTTATGGAATTTTGATCTAGAGGATTTAGTGGAACAGAGTTGTGATTGGCTCCATGATTACCTAGTCACTCATCAAGACGAAATAGAATTAAGGGAAATTTGTGATATGTAGGGGAGTCGGGAGACCGGGGGAATTAAAAGGACTTGAGCAGAAACAGATTAAATGGGTCTTGACTAATCTCTTTGACATAGGACTCACTGAGATAGGAAGCATATTGGGGTTGTTTAGCAATATAGGTTTTGAAAAAAGCGGTACTAAGTGCCATCAGGTAAGGACGAGCGATCGCAGGATCTGGCCCAATCAATTCAGGTGGAACCGGTAAGACACCCTCTCCTGCCCCACCCAGGTAGGAAAAGTGAGTACCTGCTTCTGTCACCACTAGATATTTTTCTGGGGTAGTTAGCCAGCTGAAGGGGGTAATTTGTTGTTCTACAGGTGGCGCAAAGATGTCTCTGATACTTGAGACCATCATGACCGGAACCTGAATTTGTGACATCCCAGATTCACCAAAGATCGGGTTGCTGAGCGGATTAACAGCAATCACTGCTTTTACCCGTTCGTCTGCCAAATTATAGTCTTCTGGGGATAGTTGAGTACCTCGACACTGGAGTAGCAGGGATACATCTAAGGATAAATTGTTCTGTCGAGCAGTATCGCAGTCACTAGTAAGCTGTTCAAAATTGAGTTTAGCCCCTCCTAGAGCAAGAACAGTATAGCCTCCGAAGGATTGACCAATTACTCCCACCTCTTCTAGATTGAGCCTACCAAACTTACTCGGGTCAGAATTAGCTTTAGCCGAAAGTTCATCTAACAAATACTTTACATCCAAAGGACGATGGATGATCGCAGTAGGATTGAGGGGAGTTGCGAAGCCAGCAAAGATTTGATTAATGCGTTCGGAACTAGTACCAATGTGCTCCGGGACCGCAACTGCAAAACCGTAAGATGCTAAATGTTGTGCTAGATAGGCAAAGGTATTGCGGTCAGAAGCCAAACCATGGGAAATAACCAGAGTTGGAATCGAGCCTCTTATTCCTTCTTGGTCTGAAGACCTAGGTAGATAAATATCAACGGGAAACGAAGCTTGACGCTCAGAGTTATAAACCTCAAAGCTTTCTTTACGCCAACCTATTCCTCCAGGATTCCTGAGATCTGCTTGTGCTGAAAAATCAAACGATGTTGAGCCTTCTCCCTGTATTTGTGCCTGATTTTTAATGGCACCAAATACAACATCATTTACCACAAATAGCCGTGATATCTCATCAGTAACATCAGAAATTAGTTCCACATCCAGGTAAATAGTTTCTAGGGAAAATTTACGCAATACATTAATAACGCTCAAGCCTTCTGGATCAGAGGCTGCCGAAATTAAAGCACCCCGTAAGGGATAGAAACCATTGCGATTGAAATCTGCTTTTATTACATTCCCCAATCGGCGCAGTAAGGTTTTACCCACCGGTAAGCGAGTGAACAAATAAACATATCTGGGAGAAATATTAAATCGACTGTTTAGTAGAATCCGCAGTGTTGCTAATTGTATTGGTGTAGCAAAGTTGGCATAATAGGCAAATTGCCTGGTCATTGTGCCATCTTTAGCAAAAATTTCCAAGTCTTCAATTCCAATATTAAATTGTCCAAAGGGAGAAACAAAGAAAGTAATTCGCTCTGCTCCTAGGGCAGGAATTGCACTGAATGTAGATACTAGACTCAAGCCTAGGGATAGGGAAAAGCGAGTTAACCACTGGCGCAGTGGGTTAGAATGAAAGGATTGGGTAGTCACTTTAGCTGCTCGGGAAAGACCAGGGGAGTTGGTAATAGTTAACGGAAAACCTGTAACAATATCATTAAACATGTACAAAGCTCTCAAGACCACACTGAAACTCAACAACCAACAGAAAACCCTGATGGCACAACATGCTGGTTATTGTAGATGGGTCTAAAACTGGGGACTAGGGCGTGTTTTCAAAGCTTTCCGCAAGATATTAGATCCCCCCCAGCCCCCCTTAATAAGGGGGGAGCCATACTCAAAGTCCCCCTTTTTTAAGGGGGATTTAGGGGGATCTCGGAGTTTGAAGACACGCCCTAGCCATTTAGCAATAAGCTTACCATAAATGTCATTATACTAGTTATAGTGTTTATTGCATTTATGAGGTACGCTTATCAAGCTCAAAGTCCCCCTTTTTAAGGGGGATTTAGGGGGATCACTTTGTACCTCATGGGATATAGAATTGCTATATAGTGTTTATTGCATTTATGAGGTACGCTTATCAAGCTCAAAGTCCCCCTTTTTAAGGGGGATTTAGGGGGACCACTTTGTCCCTCATGGTAAAGACAATTGCTATAACAATTAAAACAGATAAATCCTCGTATATAAAAAGGTTGATAGTAATGGGTTTACGGGAAAGACTACTTCGGCGATTTCAAAAACAGGAAAAACCAGAGGAAAAACCAGAGGATATCCAATCCCTCGACTCCCTCGACCAGACTTTAGAACAACTCGACCAGACCTTAGAACAAAAACCCCCTGGGCGAATTCAGTCACTACTGAGCAAATTACCCAAACCAGGAACTCCTAAGGACACCCCAGTAACGGTAAGCAATCCAGAACCAAGCAACCCTGGCAAAATTAGAGGTAGCATTAGAGGGATACTCAGCAAATTTCAAAAATCTACCACTGAACCAGACATCCCCCAACTGTCTCAAAACTCAGCACCAACCAACCCTGGCAAAATTAGAGGCAAGATTACAGGGATACTCAGCAAATTTCAAAAATCTAGCACTGAACAAGAAATCTCCCAACTGTCGGAAAACTCACCAGCAAGCAACCCTGGCAAGATTAGAACACTACTGGAAAAATTACAAAAAAATATCTCCCCCAATGACATCCAGAAAATTGACCAGAGCTTGGATCAGATGAACCGGGGGAGGATAAAAGAAATATTTCACAAATTGCTCCAAAATACCAAGCCAGAAGACATCCAAAAAATTGACCAGAACTTAGAACGGATGAACCGGGGACCAATTAAAGAAATTTGGCCGAAAATTCAAGCTTTAGCTAAAATGGTCCGGGATCCTAATGCCGCTTGGAAGGGAAAAGCTTTAGCGATCGCAGCCTTAATCTATTTAATATCCCCCTTTGATGCTGTTCCAGACGTAATTCCCGTTGCTGGATTAGCTGATGATGCAGCGCTGATCATTGCCGTAGTTTCCACCCTAGCTCAGGAACTAGAAAATTATATGGAAAGACAGGCAGAAAAGATGGCCGAGATACAAGTCCGCAAGTATAATCGGATTGTCAGAATCAGTTTAATCGGCAGCATTGCAGCAGCAATTATCGCTATTTTGGTAAAATATATCCTTAGTCAGACATGATTAACCTCTATTCCTGGTACCGAATTACCCTATTTATTCTGACTACTTATGGCTTAATACAGCTAATCATTAATCTGCTCAAGTATAAGCCATACTATGAAAAAGTTCCAGGGTTTATGAAAAAATACTTTCTTGAGCGCGGCAGCCTAGTTTTAGGTAAAAAGCTCCACGAAAGTCGTCATGATTTAATCATAAATGGCTTACTGTTGCTTGTATTAGTAATGTTAAATATTATTCTATGGATTTTTTAATAAATAAGAGGATTATAAATTTATATTTTAGGGAGTCGGGAGTAGGCAGTAGGGAGTAGGGAATAGGTAAGCATTTAGCTGTCAGCGGTCAGCTGTCAGCAGTCAGCTGTCAGCTTAAAATCCTTAATATTAAGAGATTAATGAGAATTGAAAGTCTGGGGATTTGCCCATATCAGCATATACGCTAGGCGCATAAGCTGATAGCTGATAGCTGATAGCTGATAGCTGATAGCTGATAGCTGATAGCTGATAGCTGATAGCTAATAGCTGATAGCTGATTAGCCTGTTTCTATTCACTCCCAGGAATCTAAATCTAGAGCTTTGGAGCCACCTCGCTCTAACTGAATCAACACGTTACCGAGTTGTGACCAAACTAGCCCACTAATAAATAAGGTCATAGGTATGGAGATTGAGTAACACAGCCAATAGGGCAAGGCAAAAATTCCTAACCCAGAGGCTAGAAACAGGCAAATCCCAACAGCAATTCCCACAAATGGGAGCAGTAACTGGATTCCTTTAATTTCAGCCAGGGTTTGACTGGATTTGGTCTTATACCATTCCTGTACTTTTTCTTTGAGTGTAGCTTCAAAAGCTAGCCCACAGGTAATCCCAGCAAACAAACCAAAAATTAACAAAAAATACGGTGGGTCTGGCCAAAAATTATACACAAATAACTCCTAATCTTCATGGTTTTACTGCCTGTGAAGATTATGACAAAGAATGACACCTTATCCAATAGCAAAGGGAACAGGGAATAGGGAATAGGGAATAGGGAATAGGGAGTAGGGAATAGGGAATCAAAAATTCTCACAATCCTGTTTTATTCAATAGCTGTTCCCGTAGCCCATTAGCTGTTGGCGTAGCCTGCGCGTAGCGCATATGCTGATAGCTGAATGCTGATAGCTGAATGCTGATAGCTGAATGCTGATAGCTGAATGCTGATAGCTGAATGCTGAATATAATCTTATAGTTTCCTAGGGTGGGTTAAGCGCAGCATTGATTTTTTTTCGGGCTGTAACCCACCAAATCCTATAACGTTTGGAAGCGCTAATTAAATAACAACAAGTAGTGAATAGCCAGGAGTCAGTAGTTACGATAAGGATATTCCTTATCGGCCAGTTGCTCTGACACACTATTTGGTACTCACAGCAGGAGCTTTGGGTAAAATAGACCCAATCCCGTCACTGGAAATAGTACTTAGTGCATTCAAAGCTACATTGAATAAACGTTCTGGTGGTAAATCATCTTTGACTAAATTCCACAGACTCTGAATTTCTGCTCCATGGAGTTGGTCATCTTCGGTTAACGCTAACAACAGTTCACGTCGCAGAAACTGACCTTCCTCAGACAAGAGATACTGCAAACCAAGTTGAGCGGTTGGTAGCAAATCAAAGTTCTGATCAGAGCGTGCGATCGCAATCATATTTTCCAGTCGTTCCCACTGGAATTTACCGTCTTTGAACAACACCTCAATCAAACGCCGCCGCATTTGTGGGGTTTCACCGGTAAGCAGACGCTGAGCTACATAGGGGTAGGAAACCTCGACAATTTTGAAGTTGGGATCTAAGGTTAGTGCCAGTCCTTCCTGAGTCACCAGAGAACGAATAATTAAGGAAAACTTGGCTGGTACCCGGAAAGGATAGTCGTACATCAACTCTGAGAACTGATCTGTGATCGTCTTGAAGTTGAAATCTCCGACACTTTCACCAATTGCTTGTCCCAAGACAGCTTCTAAGGCTGGGATAATCGGCTGGATATCTGTGTTGGGTGCTAAGAAACCTAATTTAACAAAAGCCTGAGCTAATGATTGATAATCTTTATTAATTAGATCAACAACACAGCTGACAAGAGTTTCTTTGGTGTCTTGATCTAACTGATCCATCATGCCAAAGTCAATATAGCCCATGCGCCCATCCGCAAGGGCAAATAAGTTACCTGGATGAGGATCAGCATGGAAAAAGCCATGCTCTAACAACTGACGCAAACCAGAGGTGACACCAGTTTTAATCAAGGTTGCCCTGTCTAGTCCTAAGGCTTCAATACGTTCTGTGTCTGTTAACTTGAAGCCATCAATCCACTCTAGGGTAAGGACACGGAGACTGCTGTAGCGCCAGTATATTGCTGGAACCTTCACAGTAGGGTCGTCTTGGAAATTTAGAGCAAATCGTTCGGCATTGCGACCTTCATTGAGATAATTAATTTCCTCAAAGAGCTTAGTACCAAATTCATCTACAATCAAAGTTAGGTCATGACCGAGATTGAGTGGTAACCAGGGTGCGAGCCAGCTAGCTGCCCACCGCATCAAATAAAGATCTAGGGTGAGGATAGGGCGTAAATTAGGACGTTGTACCTTAACCGCCACCTCTTCACCGGTGTGGAGTTTAGCCCGATAGACTTGACCGAGACTAGCGGCTGCTACAGGTTTTGGGGAAATTTGGCTAAAGAGTGTTTGGATGGAGCGCCCTAACTCTTGCTCGATCTGGGACAATGCGATCGCATTGTCAAAAGGAGGTAGCTGGTCTTGTAGTTTGATCAGTTCATCTAGAAAATCTTGCCGAATCAAGTCAGGGCGGGTGGAAAGAGCTTGTCCGACTTTAATAAAGCTTGGACCGAGGTTAGTCAGAAGTTTCCGCAGCTGTGTGGCTCGTTTTAACTTATTCTGCTCAGTCCGCTTGCCCCATTGGTCTAACTTAAGACTAAAAACAAAGCTACCGAAACCCCAGACAATCCTCAGGCAACGCCAAATCACTACCCAAGGTCTGGAACGGTAGTAGCGCGCGATCGCTTGTGGATCATAGTACCTTTGGGGTTCATTAGACCGCTGTTGAGGAGATACAAGTTGATGCTGACTCACGCTGAGTATAGGCCTCTCTAATAAATTTATAGTTTTTTATCTATTTTTTGCTTTTTATTAAATAAGTATACACTTGTACATATACAATAAGTCGGTATTTAAGTCCAATAGTTCATGTAGGGTGGGCAGTGCATCAGACAGATAATGAAGCTTGCAAACCACGTTGGTAGGCACTGCCCACCCTAGGATTAGCGATGCAGAGGTGCTGCGGGGGTTTCCCCCACTCGCTATTATCAAGACAATGACAATGGTGCAAGAACTCAGTTTAAGTCCAATAGAGGGTTTAGGGCAGGTTTTGCGACCAGGACAATTGAGAGTCCCATAGAAACCTACACCAGAAACTTGCCCATTTCCTGAACTTCCGATGGTCAATTATGGTCAATTTAGTAGATTACGCTCCAAATAACTGACCAGTCAAAATTACCCCCTCATCCCCTAATTCCGAGATCTGGTCATCTTCAAAGGTGCGCTTTCCGTGATGGCTCCCAATCCCTTGACCGTAGGTCACGCGGGGCGCGTTCGCCATCACGGGTCGCACCTGAGGAACTGGTCACAAATTTCTAGCAAGGTGTACTTGCAAGGTGTACTAGTCTTGTGTAATAAATTTTTTCAGATGCATATATTTAAAAATTTGTCAACTTCTATTATTATATTAACCGAGGCTCTAGCTTCAGATTTCAGCTGTTATTTGCGTGTTATCACCGACAGTCTTTAAATTAAAACTTCAGCAGAATCCTCCATGACGGGGCTAAATCAACAAAGCAACAATGGTGTCATATCGATTGCGGTGGTATCGTAGCCAACAAGTATGGGCAATCTGTTGATTTATCTACGTTGATTTATCTACACTATGCCGCGATTGCCCGGACTAAATCGGCACTACCGAATTGGATGTCAGTTACAGACGCACGAAAATGCTTTGCCAGTAAGCAACTTCCCCTGGATTATGCAAGATTCTCCATCTGTCCCTAACCCTTCCCAAGACATTCGGTTAGGCTGCCTACAGTGGTTTTATAACTTACCACTAAGTAGTAAGCTGCTTACTGGTTTGTTTGCCTCTGAGCTAATTTCTCTGATTGGATTCTTCGGCGTCGCTGCTTCAATGATGCTAATAGGAGGGCAAATCGAACTACGAGACCAAGCTCAGTCTGAATTAGCACTCACCGAGAGCAACTACAATTCTCAAATTGAGCAAACTAAGCTGGGCTTCCGTGGTCAAGCCGATAATGCTGCCATCATTGCTGCTGCGATCGCTTATCATTCTGGTCAGCCCATAAAACCAGCCCTCAAGGCGGAAGTCAGACGGGTACTGAGGAACGAAATTAAAGCCCGCAACATTGAATATGGGACTTTAGTAGGTACCAATGGGAAGATTATTGCTAATGCCAACGCTGACCGGACAGGAGAGAGCTTTAATCCTAATCAATTAGTCAGTCAAGTTTTCCAGGATCAAACGGCGATTGGGAGCAGTCAAATTGTCAGCTGGGTTGAGTTAGCTAAGGAGTCACCTGAGTTACCGAATGGTTTTGTTGAACAAGACGCCCTAATTCGTTACACACTCACTCCAGTCAAGAACCCAGAGACTGGAAATATAGTAGCTGTCTTGGTGTCTGGTGATTTGGTCAATGGCAAATTGCCCATAGTTCACAACACCCTGCAGGGGGTTGACAAAGGCTATAGTGCAATCTATTATCGCCAGAGTTCGGGGGAATTTAACTTAGCCACTGCTACTTTAGATAACAGTGATGTTAAAGATTTAGAGCAAGGAGAATCGAGTTTAGATTTAGTAGACGGGTCCCTGTTGGAGAAAGCAGTTGCCCAAACATCAGAGGTAGTTTACACACGGCAAACCTTGGGTAAACAATCTTACATTATAGTCGCTAAAGCGCTAACTAATTTTGATAGTGAAGCCACAATAGTGTTAGTCAGAGGAACTACTGAATACTGCTTCAATCAATTCCTTAGAGATAATTTAGAACTTGAGCTGATCGTCCTTGCTATAGCCTTAATCGCAGATGTATTCTTGGCTATCTTGCTTGGAAGATCAATTGCTAAACCAGTCAAACAACTACAAAAAACTACCCAAGAATTTGCTGCTGGAAATTTGGAAGCACGAGTCGAAGTGTGCACGAAAGATGAAGTAGGGAAACTTAGTATCAATTTCAATCGTATGGCTGACACTCTGTTGGCTGCTTTTAAGCAAAGGGAACGTTATGCAGCTGAGCAATCACGACTAAACACTCAATTGCAGCAAGAAATTGCAGAACGTCTCCTGACTGTGGAAACACTAAAGCTGATCGAGTTTTCTCTGGATCGGGTAGGGGATGCAGTTTTTTTATCAAAACAGGATGGCCGATTTTGTTATGTCAATGAAGCTGCTTGTCATTTCCTTGGCTACTCCCGTGAAGAACTACTGAGGTTGCACGTTTATGATATCGAACCCTTACTATCAAAAGATAACTGGTCGCGGTTTTGGGCAAACCTCAAACAGCGAGGTTATTTTAAGCAAGATTCAGTGCATCGCACTAAAGACGGCCAGGAATTTCCTGTAGAAATGGGGGTTAATTATTTACAGTTTAATGCTCAAGAATATAACTGTGTTATTGCTCGCGATATTACCGATCGTAAACAGGGAGAAAATTTACTAAAACGAACTAATTTTCTGTTAAAAGCCCAACAAGAGGCATCAATTGATGGTATATTAGTTATTGACAAAAACCAAAAAATACTATGGCATAATCGGCGTTTTGGTCAGATGTGGAATATCCCAGAAGAGATTCTCAACTCTGGTGATGACCAAAAACTTTTAAAAAGTGTGGTATCTAAGGTAAATAAACCTAAAGAATTTATCCACAGGCTGAAGTATCTGTGTGAACATCCCAGCGAAGTAAGTCGTGATGAAATTTACTTGAATGATGGTCGGATTTTTGACCGTTACTGTGGCTCTGTGGTGTCTGAAGCTAGTGATTACTATACTAGAATCTGGTATTTCCGAGATATCACCCAGAGAAAGCAAGTAGAAGCCCAAGTTACTCAGCTCAATCAAGAGTTGAGTAATCATGCTTTGGAACTGGAAGTTGCTAACACAGAACTGGCAGCAACCAAAGACTTTATCACGAACATAATTAATGCAGTATCTGATCCAATTTTTGTAAAAGATAGACATTATAATTGGAAATTTTTTAATGATAGCTTTTGTGAGTTTATCGGATATTCTAGAGAGCAACTATTAGGTCATGACGATTATGAATTTTTCGTCTCAGAAGAAGCTGAGGTTTTTAGAAAAACTGATCAACTCGTCATCAAAAATGGTGTGGTTAATGAAAATGAAGAATACTTTACTGATGCTAACGGTATCATTCATTTTATTTCTACCAAAAAAACTCGTTTCTTAGATTCCCAAAATAATCCCTATATTGTGGGGGTTATTCGAGATTTAACTCATCGGAAGCAATTTGAAGACCGACTAGCAAAACTTAATGAATGTTTTCTTGATTTTGGTAGCAATCCCGACAAAAATATTAATCATCTGGTAGCCGTTTGTGGACAATTACTCAATGCTAGTTTCGCTCTCTATAATTGCCTGGAATACAATCAACTGGTGACATTAGGACAGTGGCAAGTCCCGCCAGATTACCCGACTATGGATAGCGCCAAAGGACGTATTTGCTATGACGTGATTCGACAAGGAACTGATGAGTCAGTGGTTAAGCAGGATCTCCAGAATACAGCTTATGCTCAAACTGATCCCAACATTACGGCTTATAATCTGTTTACTTACATCGGTATTGCGGTCAAATGGAACAAAAAGGTAATGGGTTCCCTGTGTGTTTTGTATCAGCAGCAGGTAGAACCAAGTACAGAAGACAAACAACTGCTGAACCTGATTGCCAGCGCTATTGGTGTAGAAGAACAACGAAAACAGGCTCAGCAGGAACTTCAGGATAGTAAAGAGCGATTTGCCTTAGCTGTAGAAGGAGTCAACGACGGGATTTGGGATTGCAATCTCCAAACTGGTGAAATGTATTTATCCCCTCGTTGGAAGAGTATGTTGGGGTATAAAGATGATGAAATTACCAATACCTTTGAATCCTGGACACAGATTATTCACCCAGACGACCTAGAGCAAACCTTACTCAGTTTTAATAATTACCTAGAGGGGAAGCTTTTTCAGTATCAAGAAGAGTTCCGTGCTTTACACAAAGATGGCACCTACCGTTGGCTGCTGACTCGTGGAGCGGCGCTGTGGGATAAAACAGGTAAGCCTTATCGCATAGCAGGTTCTCACACCGATATTTCAGAGCGTAAAAAAGCAGAAGAAGCTCTCAACAGTCAGTTAACAGCTCTCGAAGCAGCTACTGATGGCATAGCATTAGTTAATCCTGCAGGTGAATACTTTTACCTCAATCAGACTCACCTGGAATTGTTTGGCTACACTCAACCGAATGAACTAGTGGGTCGGCAATGGCATATAATTTATCCACCAGAAGAAATTGAGCGTATTGAGAAGTCAGTTTTTCCTCAATTGTTTAAAACAGGAAAATGGAGTGGAGAAGCCACGGCTGTGCGCAAGGATGGTAGCACATTTGCTGAGGAATTTTCTCTAACGTTACTTGAGGATGGTGGTTTAATCCGTGTCTGTCGAGATATTACACAGCGCAAACAGGCTGAAGAGCAGATGCAGCAAAATCATCAAAGACTGGCTATGGCTAATGCCCAGTTAGAACGGGCTACTCGTCTCAAAGATGAGTTTCTTGCTAGCATGAGTCATGAATTACGTACTCCCCTCAACGCTATTCTTGGTTTATCAGAAGCTTTGCAAGAGGAAGTGTATGGTTCCATTACAGATAGGCAGCGTAAGTCTCTCGGTACAATTCAGGGCAGTGGTCAACATTTGCTAGAACTAATCAATGATCTGCTTGACCTTGCCAAAATTGAATCTGGAAAGATGGAACTCCACATCTGTGCTGTTTCCCTCCAAAAACTCTGCAATTCCAGCTTAATGTTTGTTAGAAACCAAGCCCATCACAAAAATATTAAGCTGACTTCTCAGGTAACTGAGAAACTATGGGAAATAGAAGTGGATGAGCGACGTATCCGACAAGTTCTAATCAATTTGCTCAGCAATGCTGTGAAGTTTACCCCAACTGGAGGAAGCGTTATTTTAAAAGCTGAGGAAGACTTATTAAGAAATACTATTTGTTTTAGTGTCATGGATACTGGTATTGGCATTGCTAAAGAAAATATGCCTAAGCTATTCCAATCCTTCGTTCAAATTGACAGCCGTCTGTCCCGTCGCTACGCCGGTACAGGTTTGGGTTTGGCTTTGGTGCAACGAACCATAGAAATTCACGGGGGTAGGGTAGATGTCGAGAGTGAAGTGGGTCAAGGTAGTTGCTTCAGAGTAACTCTGCCGATTAAACAAAGCGGTGAGCCAAACGGAGAATACCAGAGTGATTTGGGAGACCTAAGCCAATTTACTCAATCCGCCATCTCCAATCCCCAAGTGCTGATCATCGAAGACTCTATTACTGCAGCTGAAGTCATTTCTCGCTATATCAGGGAAATAGGGCTACAAACCTTGACTTACCCTGAAGGAGAAGGAGCACTCGAGCAGGTTATACAGGTCAACCCAGGGGTGATTATTCTAGATTTGCAATTGCCGAAGGTGTCTGGCTGGAAGGTTTTGGCTCAGCTAAAAGCTCATCCCCAAACCCAACACATCCCAGTGATGATTCTTTCTGTAGTGGATGAGCGATCGCAAGCGTTGGAGATGGGTGCTTCTGAATATCTGGTTAAACCAGTCTCCCGCCAACTGTTGCGCTCAACAATTAGCAAAATTTTGGGTCGTTTAGAAACACCAGAGTCAGTCAACCATGCTGAAACTGCTCTGGTGGTTATGCCTCAAACAGCTCCAGAGTCACCGTTAATCTTAATTGCAGAGGATAATGAAACTAACATTAAGACGATTTGGGATTACTTGCTCAGCAAAGGCTATCGGTTGATATTAGCCAAGAATGGCTGGGAAGCGATTAGCCAGGCTAAAGAGTACCACCCACAGCTGATTATGATGGATATTCAGATGCCAGATATGGACGGTATTGAAGCGATTAAGCGAATTCGAGACAATCAGAAGACTAGAGAAATTCCGATTATTGCCGTAACAGCACTGGCGATGCCAGGGGATAAGGAGAAATGTCTAGGAGCTGGCGCGGACGAATACATCTCTAAACCAGTGAGTCTGAAAAACTTGGTCAGTACTATTCAACAGTATGTTCATGTAGAGGTTAAGGATTTGCAATTAGTTAGTAATTAGTTATTCGTGATTAGCGTGATTAGTCATTATTTATCAGTCCCAAGTAGGTTTAAACATACTAATCAATCGTATATAAATTAATGGTATAATAATTTATATTAGCCAAAATAAATCCCAGATATCTATATTTAATATGGTGAACTATTCAAGCGCATAAAGGGTGTTATTGATGGATAGTCAAAACTCTATACTAGTAGTTGATGATGAACCCTGTGGGTTTGATGTCATTGAGGCTCTGCTATTCAAGGAAGGTTACAACTTGAGCTATGCCTCTTGTGGTCAAGAGGCATTAAACGGTCTAGAAAAAATTCAACCGGACGTAATCTTATTGGACGTAATGATGCCAGAACTTGATGGTATAGAGGTTTGCCATCGGATTAAGTCTCACCCAAAGTGGCACCATATCCCGATTATTATCGTAACGGCTCTCAATTCTAAGGAAGATCTTGCCCGATGCCTGGATGCAGGAGCCGATGATTTCCTAGGTAAACCTGTTAGTGGAATCGAACTGCGATCTAGAGTGCGTTCGATGTTGCGGATTAAAAAACAACATGATGAACTAGCTGCTACTCTACAGCTGAGGGAAGATATGTCTCATATGATCGTGCATGATTTGAGACATCCTTTGGCTAATATTATCATATCTTGTGAGATTTTGCAGCAAACTGAACTCAAAGAAAAACAGCAAAGAAAGACTGAACAAATCTTGAAATCAGCTCTCCAGCTGCGCTCAATGACGGATAACTTATTGATGATGGCGAAGTTACAATCGGGAAAACTTACCCTTCATCGAGACTTGGTGGATTTCAATGCACTCGAACAAGAGGTAGTCTTAGATTTCCAAGCCATTGCTCACGAGAAAAACATTCAGCTAGTTAGCGATATACCAGAATCCAGTAATACTCTTTTAATTGATGCTAATTTAATCCGGCGTGTCTTAGATAACTTGCTCTCAAATGCCATCAAATTTTCTCCTTCACAAAGTAAAATTATACTGCAAGTAGATTATCCAGTATATCCCGAACCCCAAGCTATAATTCGCATTGCTGATTCTGGACCTGGGATTAATGAAGAATTGCGAAAACGTATTTTTGATAAGTACGATGTGGGAAATTTAATGACTGGAATTTATCAAACTGGTCTGGGATTAACGTTCTGTAAAATGGCAGTTGAAGCCCATGGTGGTAGAATATTTGTAGAAAATAATCAACCATCAGGGTCAGTGTTTACTGTAGAAATTTAAGTAGAAATTGTAAGCATTCAGCGGTCAGCGGTCAGCCGTCAGCCTTGGCCTTTGGCTGAGAGCTGAGAGCTGAGAGCTGAGAGCTGAGAGCTGAGAGCTGAGAGCTGAGAGCTGAATGCTTACGAAATTTAATTAGAAGCTGTAAAAGAAAGACTTCATGCTTGATTAGATTTGGCTTCCAAGTTTTCCAGGCGGCTTTTGAGTTCCTGATTATCTTTTTTAAGTTTGTCAAGTTCGTCCCGTAGCTGTTTAATGGCTTTGTCAGAGCCAATGGTTTTCTGGACTTTCTGAATGGCTTCTTCTGCAATGCGACGAATTCGCCCATCAGGAGTATGCTCTAAAAGCGATCGCAAAATATCCATGGCTTTCGGAGTTTCCATTTTTCCTAGGGCACCAACTATGGTCACTTGAGTCAAATAGAAGGTTTCACGGGACAGTTCTTCTAATTGCTCCAGGATCGACTCTATTTTATTGGGAGTCTGACCTGTAGAAATCTCTCCTAAAGCTCGAATCGCTGTTATACGAAGGGGTTGAGGTATGCCAGGAGTGGTATATTCTAAAATTACGTCTAAGGCAATAGGTGAAGATTTAATTTGACTTAAGCCACCAATGGCACCGCTACGTACTACTTCATTCCAACCACTCCGTTCTTGAAGTACTTTTGTGAGCAATTGGATTACTTCATCTTCTCTATCCTTAAGGCTTGCCGAAACCATTCCCCCAAGTGACCTGGCTGCTGAAGCTTCTACGTAGTAGCTGGCATCCCCTTTTTCTAGTAATTGCTTGAGAGCATTGTAGCTTTCTGGAGTCTTCACGTCACCCAAGGCTTGGACAACGGCACGACGCACACGGGGATTTTGAGCGGACAAGCCAGCAATTAAGGCGGCTTCAGCTTGATCTAGTTTTACCTTAGCTAATTGTTTGGCTATTTCTAAACGAACACCCCAGAATGAGTCACTAGTAAGGGCATCAGACAATGCTTGTACTGCTTCTAATCCTCCCTTTTTCGCCAAGGCTTTCCCTGCATAGATACGGGAGATGGGGTCTGGGTCAAATTTCAGCTGGGCTTTGAGTTCGGCTATTGGGTATTCTAGGGAAACGGTTTTCAGGTAATTATTCCCGTGGTCGAAGCTAATTAAGTTAGGTTTTTTCGCCAGTGGGAAATAGAAACTTTGTTCCCGTTCATGAACCCTGACCGTAAATTTCTGTAGACAGGTTTCATTAGAGGTTTTCACAGGAGAATCGTCTTCGAGCTGGGTGTAACCAAAGGCAATCGGGATTTTCAGGTCAAATAGCTCACTATCGCTACCCGTTTTACTATCTTTTGCCTGAGTTTGGGTTACTGTCAGTTTAGCCAACTGGCTATCCCCATCCCAGGAATAGGCAACTTTGTAATCAGGATGACCCCCCCGGAAGACGTACTGGTCAAATAGGAATAACAGATTACGACCGGTAGCTTTTTCAATCGCCCTTAGCAGGTCAATGGTTTCTACGGTTTTGTGAGCATTATCTTGAACAAAGGTTTGGATTGCTTTCCAGAACAAGTCTTCCCCTAACTCTGCCCGAATCATATGATAGACGCAAGCACCTTTTTCATAAAGGTGCCTATCGTAGAGTTCAATAGCTTCTCGATAGACATGGGTAACCATGGGGCGGCGGTAACGGGAACTATCTTCTGATATATAACTGCGTGCTTCATTGAGTAGGTAGTAGGCAGCATCATCTTTACCATACTCATTTTCGGTCCAAAACACTTCTGTGTAGGATGCCATGCCTTCCTTAATCCAGGCATGGGACCAGTGTTTAATCACCACTAAGTCCCCAAACCACTGATGAGCAAGTTCGTGAACCACAAGGCTTTCAGTCCGTTGGTTATCGATAGCTGCTCGTTCATCGACCAAGCAACGGTCTGTTAACAGAGTGGTGGAGGTGTTTTCCATGCCACCAAAGATGAAGTCATCTACACAGACTTGGGCGTATTTCGGATAGGGGTAGGGATAGGCAAAGGTTTCACTCAAGAACTCTATCATTCCAGGAGTTTTGCCCATGCTGCGGCGAGCATCCTCCTCTCGCCCCTTCTCCACGTAGTAGTTTACTGGTTTGCCCTGCCATTCATCCCGAATTTCCGCAAAGTCCCCTACGGCTAGAGTCATCAGGTAAGTGGGATGAACTTCTTGCTGCCGCCAGTGGTATATCGTTTCATTGCCGTCTTCTTCTGTAGCAATTAGTTCCCCGTTGGAGATAGCAATCAGGGGTTTTGGCAATCTAACGCGGATTTCGGAGGTAGCAAGTTGACCAGGATAATCGAAACAAGGGAACCAGAAGCGAGAGTCTTCATCTTCTCCTTGGGTCCAAACTTGGGTAGGTTTGTTGGGGTAGTGCTGGTTTGGATGAATGAAGTAAATACCCCGCTGGGGGTTGTCTACACTGTATGCGATCGCAATCTTAATCGCTTTTCCAACAACAGCGGGGTTAAGTAGGTGGATCTGTAGTTGTTCCCCGTCATAGTCAAAGGGCTGGGGGATTTGGTCAACCTGCACTGAGGCGATAGTCAAGTTGACCGCATCAAGTACTAGCTGTTTAATGCCATTGCGTATTGGTTTGAGGGTGATGGTGCAGGTACCGCTAACCCTTTGGAGGGGGATATCCAGAGTTAAATCCAGGAAAATATGCTCCACTTGTCCTGGGCGGTCAGGATTGTATTGGGGTCTAGCACCAGGTAATTCAAACGACTTGTGAGTTTTGCTTTCGGTATCAAAATACGACTGGGACATTAGTGAAGTTGTAAAACTGAACAGTGTGGACAATAGGGTTAAGTGGAGCTCTTGGAAGTTTCCGAAAGGAAAAGGAATCGACCGCTACACAAAGTGCGATTGATCTATTCTAAATTAACTGATCTGTCGATTAATCCTGATCAGGTCAGGTTTTAGGGAATTTTGAACAGCTACAGACCTTGAGGGAAGATTACTGGTTTGTGAGTGTCTGTTAACGGATTGCTTTTGGGCAATTAACAATGAACGATCAACAAGCTATTCAGCTGATCACCGCACTACCCATCCCTTGGAACATCAACCATGATAATAAAAAGTTGCTAATAAAAATTGCTAGCAAAGCAGTAACCACAGCAGTGGTGGTAGATTGACCCACACCCTTAGCCCCTCCTGTAGTGGTTAACCCCCAGCTACAACCAATCACAGCAATCAACAGCCCAAACACTAAAGATTTAATAGCAGCAGAGAACAAGTCCCAAATTCCTAGGAAGTTACGAGCGGAATCAAGAAACACAGACTGGGGAATACCATAAAGATTTTGAGCCAGTACCACTCCTCCTACCATACCAGTCACAATTGCGAGAATGGTCAACACTGGCAGCATCAGACAACAAGCAATAACCCGAGGAATCACTAAGTAATCAATCGGGTCAGTCTTGAGCATATACAAAGCATCAATTTGCTCTGAAACGCGCATCGTACCAATTTCTGCAGCAAATGCCGAACCAACTCGTCCTGCCAAAACCACAGCAGTCAACACCGGAGCCAATTCCCTAGCCAAAGCTAGAGCCAAGACTCCCCCAATGGCATTCGTGGCACCAAAATTAATGAACTCTCGTGTTACCTGAATGGTAAACACCATACCGATTACAGTAGCAGTGAGCAAAGCAATTATCAGAGACTCTGGTCCAACGGTTACCATTTGCTCGATAGTATTGCGGCGGTGAATCTTCCCAGTCAGTAGATGAAGTATCACTTGCCCAGCTAAGAAAATCGCCGCCAGTAAACGCTGACTCCATAACCCGAGGCTGGTAGTTTTAGCCATTAGTCGATCATTTCCCATCATTCGCTTCCACACGGAAACGCTCAACAAATGTCCGCAACTCTCCCGCCACACCCACCAAGTTTTGCAAAGCTCCAGAAACCCTTTGGGCTTCTTGGGAGGTTTCTTGAGCAGTTAACTCAACGGATTGCATCACTTGGGCAACAGCACGGGATGTTTCAGTTTGCTCGATAGTATCCGCAGTGATGGCACGTACTAAAGCATCGATCCGGTTTGCCACTTGCACAATATCTTCTAGCGATCGCTTGGCTTGTTCTGCTCGTTTAGTACCTTCAATCACCTGTTGGGTGCCTTCTTCCATAGCTGTCATAACTGAACCGGTTTCACTCTGGATTTGCAAGACAATATGTTCAATATCCTTGAGTGCCTTGGCTGACTTATCAGCGAGCTGTCGTACCTCATCCGCAACAACAGCAAAGCCTCGACCAGCTTCTCCAGCTCTTGCCGCCTCAATACTAGCATTGAGTGCTAACAAATTCGTTCGGGAGGCAATGGTAGAAATCGATGTAACAATTTTAGAAATTTCCTGGGAAGATTCTGCCAAACGCTTGACTTTACGAGTCGTTTCTGCTACAGTCTCACGAATTTGCAAAATTCCTGCCACAGTGCGCTCCACAGCCTCACCACCTTTGAGAGCAGTAGCCGAGGCTGAGCGGGCAACTTCCTCAGCTTCTCTTGCACTCTCTGCCACCCGCTGAATAGCATCGGTCATCACCTGTACAGAGTTCAGGGTCACCGCCAGTTCCTCAGCTTGCCGTAAAGCATCAGAAGACAAGCTACGGGCAAAGGACTCACTATCGGTGGAACATTTGGTCACCTGACGGACTGCCTGCTTGACTTGTTGTACAATTTCCCGTAGGTTTTGAATGGTCAGGTTGAAGGAATCAGCAACTGCCCCCAACACATCCGCAGTTACCTCTGCTTGTACCGTTAAATCCCCCCGTGCTGCCCCTTCCACATCATCAAGCAATCGAATTACCTGGCGTTGGAGGTCTTCTTTTGCCTGTTCTTGCTCTTCTGCCTTTCGTTGTGCTTCCGTCATCGTTGTCAAGATGACTCTAGCCATTTGGTTGAAACTATGGGCTAACTGACCCAATTCGTCCTGGGAATAGATCGTAGCATGGGCATTGAGATTACCCTGAGAGACTCCTTCAAACTGGGTTTTCAGGTTTTCGGTACTACGTCTAATCTGCCTAGCTGTAATATTTCCCACAGCCAGAGTAGTACCAAAACTGGCAACACCAGCGGCTAGGGTCATCATAATACTAGTATTTCGCACGTGGTTTTTGAAGGATGGATTATCTCTAACCATGTATTGTGCTCCAGCACTCACCCCCGCTACCACCACCATTGAGACCGCGCCAGTAATCAAGGCAGTCATCCAATTCTTCTGGTTGACAGGAGCGTTTTCTATGGGAGCTAGTCGACCTTGGTCAATACTAACAACCAGCTCTTTGTCAATGTCTTTAGTGGGATTATAAATAGGGATTGGCTCGGTGGCACTACTAAGGCTAAATAGCTCCTCATTCCCAGTGGCTGACGGATAATCATGACTGGGTACAGCACTAACACCACTGGTGTTCATCTCCATTGACCCAGTACTTCCCAGTGTTGAGCCAGTAGTGCTTAATACATCAAAATCACTATTGTCATCACTCTCATTGGACAGTGGTTGCTGATCATCAACAGAGAAATCAGGGATTGAATCTAAATCATCATCAAATAGGTCAAACTCATCTAAAAAACCCTCTTTTACCCCTTGATGTGCTTCAATTCCTGACAAGATTTCCTCTTCTGATTCCGTTACATCATCCATTGTCCAAGAATCATCATCAAAGGATTCCAAATTAATTTGGTCTGGGCTTGGAGAGTTTAACCCATTGTGTTCATAAGCTGAGTCCAAAAGTTGCTCATCCGAGCCATAGTTTCCCGATAAATAGGGTTCAGTAGAGTCAGGAGCCTGATTGAGATATTCTAAGTCCTCTTGATTGTCAGCATAGGCTTGAGTATCCCCAGAAGTTGGTTTCTCTGTTTCCAAAGACTGCTCGGTCCTGGAATAATTTTCTTCGGTAGTCGGGGTAGGATCAGAACTTGGAGTCGGGGAAAAATTCCCCTCAAGCTCTGGTGAATTCATTAACAGGGTTGCGGCTTCAACAAAGGAATTCTTTGATTGCTCCTCGAGATCACTAAACTCGTAATCTGCCAGAGACTCTAATTCTTCTTCAGCCAGGACGTTAAACTCAACTGTGCTAGATTCACTAGTTAACTGTTCTGAACCATAAGAGAGCTCTTCGTCTAAATTCTCCTCAGGAGACACCATAAATGTTTGTAGACCCTCCTCTTGAGAGAGTTCAGGAAAGTGTCCTTCTGTGCCATTGTAACAAGTCTGACTACTGACAGCATTAACATCGAGTTCTAAATCAGAGCCAATTTCCCAACTCTCTAAATCCTCACTGTCTTCTTCTAAGTCACTGACCATACTAAAAGGGTCTAGATTATCAGCAGACTGTAACTCTATGGCTCCTTCATCACTATCACTAGTGGAATCTTGAAAAGACTCCTTAAAGGGTGAGGTGGATTCTGAAGCAAAATCATCAACCCCTGTGTTATCAAAACTTAAGCTTTCCGGGTCAAATTCACTGATATCATTAAAATCAGCGAAGTCTTGCCAATTTCCTTCTGTGGGTTCTGCACTCAACTCCTCAGTCTCATCTAGTTTCACCTGTGATGTATTGACATCATCAGGTGATAACCCAGGATCTTGATGACCATTTGTGGATTGCTGGGCGTACTCTAGACCGTTATTGGCATAATTAACAAAATCCGGCTCAGAGGTCAGATTGAGTACTGATTCATACTGTTGCCGAGCCAAATCGTACTGCTGTAGACCATAGCAGTAAATATGACCCCGCAGTAGCAGCGCACTGGGTTCATTGGGGAAATCCTCAATCAAACGATCAACGAGTGTTGCCGCTTCTTGGTATTTGCCCTGCATATAGGCTTTTTCGGCTTCCCCATACAGCTGGGGGTAATTTATACTGGATGCCATTTACCTCCTCCCGAAGCATTAAAAATTAATATTTAATAATAATTAATCCAACTAATTTTTAATGTTCAATTTTTAATAATTATTTTTAGGCTGCCCACCTTGCTGAGCGTATAATCGCCACATGATCAAGTAGTCGCAGAACCTGATTAGACTCAATGTCTAGCAACCACTCACCGCGTAAGAAAGGAGTCATACTATCGGCAACATTGGTAGGCATATGTAACTTTTCCACATCCAGCCAGTCTGTACAGACAATTTGTTGAACTGCCAACCCCAGCATAGTGTCTTGATCTTCAATAGCAATAACAGGGATTTCTATACGGTCTGTATTTAAAACCGTTTTATCCCCCAGAAACTGACCCAGATCTGAGACCCAAATTACCCGTCCACGTCGATTGAAGGTCCCCAACAATAAAGGGGAAGCATTAGGAATAGGAGTAATTTGTTCAGGGGAGGGGTCAATTACCTCTTTGATACCAGTAGCCGGCAGAGCAAATTCATCACCAGATGGCAGATAAAATCGCAGGTATAGTTCGCCTTCAGGACTTTCCAATTCCTGCAATTCTGGGGCTTGTTCAAGAGCCGAGTCAGTTACAAAGTCCGAATTAGCAACCATTCCCGTCAAATACCAATATATTTATCTTCTGAGTAGCTGTCTAACTGTTCCAATCAACTCCGTTGGCTGAAAAGGCTTCGCAATGTATGCATCTGCACCTTGCCTCATGCCCCAATAGCGGTCAAATTCTTCACCTTTTGAAGAACACATCACCACTGGCACATTCTGAGTTTTGGGGTCAGCCTTAAGACGCCGACAGACCTCATAGCCATTCATGCGTGGCATCACTATATCCAAGACAACTACATCTGGACAAGACTCTAAAATATGTTCTAAAGCCTCAACACCATCACTGGCAACATCCACCTTCAAACCACTACCTTTAAGGAGGTCTGAGATCATCTGCCGTTGAGCAAGGCTGTCTTCTACAACTAAAACTTTACTCATAACTCCTAGCTCGACCCTCGGGAAAGGTCGTGAAATTAAACCACAGCCCGATTTGGGTCTATAAATTAAATCATGATTACAGTATCCCTCATCTATCGGTGGTGATAGCAAGAAAGACTATATTTTTCTTGAATTTGTGGAAGCTCCTAGCTTGACCAGTGGGTTTAATTAGGATAGTGTTGGTTAATTAACTGATAGGTTAGACGCCTCTATTAATAACTCAAAGGCTGACAGAGCAATATTCTCCCCTTGATCTAATTCTTTGCTCA
Source organism: Moorena sp. SIO3A2 (assembly GCF_010672265.1). NCBI lineage: Bacteria > Bacillati > Cyanobacteriota > Cyanophyceae > Coleofasciculales > Coleofasciculaceae > Moorena > Moorena sp. SIO3A2. The sequence continues at coordinate 86,571 of NZ_JAAHHC010000017.1, read as the reverse complement.
GGGCATTACTACCTTGGTATTGTTCTAGATCACCTCGACCAAATGTATTTCTCCAAAAGCATCAATAACTCATGATCTCCGAAGGGCTTGGTTAAGTAGTCAGTTGCACCTACCATTCGCGCTCTGACCCGATCAATAAAGCCATCTTTGCCTGTGAGCATGATGATGGGGGTTTGCCGAAATGCTGTGGATTGGCGTAACATGCCACAAAGCTCATAACCATCTAGGTCGGGCATTACTAGGTCACAGAGGATGAGATCGGGTTGGAGTTGGAAAACCTGACTCAGAGCCTTTAGGGGCTTCTGTATTGCTGTGACTTTATAACCTTTGGCTTCTAGGGTATATTCCACAGCTTTTCCAACTGCGAGATCATCATCAACACAGACAACAGATCGTGTAACTTTCTTGAACTCCCATTGCTCTTCAATGGCTGGCGTATCTGCTTCTTTGGGGGTCACCATTTGGATTGACCCCTGTTGTACATAGGGATGAATAGCCCGAGCTACGGTGATTAGGTCGCGATGGAGATAACGGGACAACTGGCGTAGAGAAGTTTTGCCATCTACCCAACTGCTTATGAGTCTAAAGGATTTTTCCGGCAGTGTAGCCTGTAACTGGTCATGGGCAGTAATCATTGGACACTGATGGGGAGATTGGATATGAGGGCACAATTGCTTCCACTCCTGCACCTGCTTCATCATCTCTCTGACCAATGGTTCTATTTCTAAGGTAGTAAGTTGCGGTGCTAATGCCGGACCAATTTCAAATACAAAGTAGCCATGGTGAAGGCTCAGCAAATCAAAAAGGGTTTCATTAACCATGCTTTGAATGATGCTTCGCCCTTGGTTTGGTGTGATCACATGCTTTTCTAACAAAGCCCAAAGGTAACCATACTCTAGAGCATTGGTAGCCGCAATCGACAGACTTTCCAATTTATCGAGAGCATCATTGGCTTTATAGCGGCGTAGATAATCATGCAGGCGCGTCAAGCTCCCATCGCTGTCAGCAGCATAGGCAATCTGGCCATTCAGGAAGAATACAAACCAATACGGACGCGGACTTGGTAGTTTTGGCTGCTGGTAAAGTCTAGCTGAGGTAAAACGATTGCTGCCACTATTGCTAGCCTTGCTACTAGGGTGAGGGCTGTATGCCTCGACTAAGAGTTCCCCGGTTCGCTGACCTAGCTCGATCAGTTGCAGGATGCTACGGATATCAATTTCACTCAAAGTTCCCTGCATTTAAAGACAATGTGCTCCTAACAACCTGTTGATGTATCTGAGATTATGACCTGTCATTGAGTTAAAGGATGCCCATACACTGGTACTGATCTATCTTTGCTCAAGAAATGGCTTAACTGTACACTGAAAATATCCCCAAAAATGAGTTGGTAAGGAATGACTTCTGTAAGCCAACTGGTCGAAGCTTACCATGGCTGGAGACAGCTAAGCATGAGCGAAGTACCTGATTAGCGGTAAGAGTGGGATTTTGACGGTTACTGGAAAATTAAGCTAAGATGTCTAAGGTTATAGGTTAGGACTTTAAACACCATTGGATAGCATATAAGCATATAAATTAAGTATATTTATTTGAAAAAAAATGAGCGACGCATTCCCCGGAGACGAAACCTTAGACAGGCTCGCCTTATTTCATATAACTTAAACTTATGACTCACAGGCTGTCGCGCCTATCGCTCAACTGTCTTACGGTAACTTCTTTCACCTCGTTCAGGTGGGGGTTAGGAGCTCCAAAATGTGATATAATCGCATCATCTTGAGCGGTACGGCAAAGGAGAGAAAAGATTCTGAGCAACCCTGAGGCACGACCTCTCTACGATTGGGAAAATTAACCTATAAATCCTTTGTAGTCGGTTCATAAACGTCAGACTCTCAGGTAAAAGCTTCATTGAAGTGCGGCTCGTTCCAGCTAAGAGCCTTATTACATAAGGGGTATGAGCTGGGGGAAAGAAGGACTAAAAAACCTTCAAACCTAACTGACTGTTTGGATGGCGGTGAAAACCCGACCCCTTCAGGAGTGAAGTGACACCCGATCTGGCCACACCGAGACAGACGGCATTCTGTCAGAGTGACGCTGGCGACAGGGCGCAATCAGACATATTTCAGATGTATGACACTGGCGCTAATGGGAAGATGTCATGGGTAGATTAACGAAAGTCCTTAAAAAGTGTCTAAAAGCTAAGCCGCAATCTGATCGAGCCAAAGCGAGACTTCATCCTTTTATTCTCACGGTGTATTTTGAATGACAACCGTAAACTCCGAGAAGAGGATAGGCAAATTGGTTAGAAGTTACCGCAAGAATAGTGGAGCCTTTATAGTTAGTCGGCTATGGGTAAAAGGGTTAAAAATTTTGTAGTAAGGCTCCACTATTCTAAGGTTTCATCTCCGGACTGCCCTAAAACCTCATAACAATCTAACAGTCGGAACGAGTAAAAACGACAGCAACAAATGAGTCTAAGGAAAGGTCGAATCCTTAGTAAGTTATGCCAAACCTAATCCTCACTGTCGGGTAGGATGTAGCCGGAAACTGGCTACGGGTATTCAGAAAACACGAACTCTAGGAGAGCATAGGTAGACCCATGTCAAACAGATATAGCGACCTTTGGAAAGGACAAAAGTGGAAGAAACTCCGCCAAAATCTATTCCGCCTACAAAAGCGAGTGTTTAAAGCAGTTCGAGATGGCGACCTAAAGAAGGCGCGGTCACTCCAAAAACTGATTATGAAATCCCGTGCAGCACAACTTTTGGCAGTCCGTCAAGTGACACAGCTAAATAAAGGGAAAAAAACGGCGGGAGTTGACGGTAAGTCAAGCCTCAACTACCGGCAGAGATGGGAACTGGTAGAAACATTGAACGACTTTGCTTCGGACTGGAAGCATAGCCGACTCCGCGAAATCCCCATCCCTAAAAAGAACGGGAAAGTAAGGGTGTTGAAGATACCTACCATCGCTGATAGAGCATGGCAATGTCTAGCCAAATACGCTCTGGAACCTGCCCATGAGGCAACGTTCAGTGCCTATAGTTATGGATTCAGGCCGGGAAGAAGCGCACAAGATTCTCAGAAAATGCTATTCCTAAACCTGTGTTCGACTAAAAACGGCATACAAAAAAGAGTCTTAGAACTAGATATCAAGAAGTGCTTCGACCGAATAGCTCACACCACCATAATGAAGGAATTAATTGCACCTTCAGGCTTAAAATACGGGATATTTAGATGCCTAAAAGCAGGAACACATCCCGAATTCCCTGAGCAAGGAACTCCTCAAGGCGGTGTAGTTAGCCCGCTACTAGCAAACATAGCACTGAACGGAATAGAAGAATTAGACCCCAAAGTCAGAAGCATTAGATATGCCGATGACATGGTAATAATTCTAAAGCCAAAAGATAACGCTGAGAAAGTTTTAAATAAAATCAAAGCTTTCTTAGCAAAACGCGGAATGGAAGTCAGCGAGGAAAAAACCAAGCTAACTAAGACGACAGACGGGTTTGATTTTCTGGGGTGGTACTTCCGTGTCCAGAAAAACGGAAAATTTCGATGCATTCCCTCAGAGGATAATCATCGAAAAATACGTGAAAAAATCAAGCACGTAGTCAATAACTCGAACTATGGTGCCGAAATAAAAGCACAAAAAGTAGCCCCGATCGTACGTGGATGGAGAAACTACCATAAGAACTGCTATATGAGTAGTTCCAGGGATTCTCTATGGTTCATGAGAAATACGGCTCACCAGAAATTCCGCAAAGAAAAAAAGGTAAGTCGCTATAAAGCTACTGAACTATGTAAGAAAGCATTCCCGAAAGTAGGATACAGCCAAAATGAACACGTTAACGTTAAGGGGACTAAGTCACCTTATGATGGTGACCTAGTTTATTGGAGCAGAAGGAACTCGAACCTCTACTCAGATACTACCTCAGCAGCTTTGAAAAGGCAAAACCATTCCTGTGGATTTTGTGGACTAAGATTCCTAGAAGACGAGGATGTACACCTTCATCACATAGATGGAAACCACGACAACTGGAAATCAAAGAATCTAATAGCAGTACACAATAGCTGTCACCAGCAAATTCACTGGAGCACTCCTAAGGGAGAGAAGATCTAGGAGCCATATGAGGGGAAACTTTCACGTATGGTATGACAGGAGAGGTGCCCTCCTTAATCGGAGGCATCGACTCTAACTAAGCCCCATAGCGGAAACGAGGGGGAACATGCCAGCAAAAGTCCTGGATGTTCGGCGAGGATGCCGCCTGTCGCGAGGGATAAAACCTTGTAATCAAGACGGATACCCCCACCTCGCGAACGCAGGTGGGGGAAGCATTCAGTAGGGATTAGGCACAAGGGAAAAAAGTGATGGGGTAAGATGTTATGTTCAATCTAGAAAATTCGACCCTCTGGGTGGATAAAATCTATGGTTGGGGAAACTAGACCGGTTGGGGAAACTAGACTCCCCCTGTGGGAAGATTCCTAAGACTATCCTCATCAATCTATTTCTATTCTGCTCACCTTTATTGACTGGTAAATCAGGTCTGGGCAATACCTTAAAATAGGTTAAGTGTCTAAATATACTGACTGCCGTCATCCTTTAAAGGATTAATAGCCTTAAGGATCAAAACTAGGTCGGTTGACCAATAATCTCCGAAAATTACCATCCTGCAACCCCAAAGGGGTTAAGCGTTCAAATGTGTTAATCAAGAATTGGGCACAATAAAAGTAAAAGAGGACGATCAGTGTGCTGTATCTCGCAGAGGTAAGAAAGCAGAAAACTGGGTTTATGGGTAGAGCTCAGGCCGAACTTAAACTGCTGGCTTTTCAGCGGACTGACCAGAGTTGGAATAAGGTGTCTGGGGAGGAAGTGCTTCCGACAGAACAAGCCAATAACTTTGGTGATGGTGCGTTGGTGATTGTTAACCTGAGTGGGAATCGACAAATACAGGGAACAATCGAGGCAGCGGGGGGAAGGTTAGTCAATCTGTTGCAAAATTTCTCTCGCTTGCTAGAAAAGTCAAAAAACCAGGAAGAAGAAATTGAGCAGTGGAAGCAATCTTTGACCTATCAAAGTCAAGAACTCAACCGTCGCGAGATGGAAATGGAAGCGCGGCTTGAGCAGATGCAAACGATGGAGGAGGATTTTTCCAGAATAGAGCAACAACGCCAAGAACTGGAAAGTACTCAGGCAGAAACTGCTAAACTCAGACAAGAATTGGAGCGTAAAAGTAAGGAGCTTGAAGGTGCTTGGGAACAACTCCGGGGACAGCAGCTACGCTTAGAAGAGCAAGTTTCAGAGGGTCAATACTCTGTTGGTTTAGATGCTCAGCAGGCTGGTGTGATTCAGCAATTGCTCAATCGCTTATCAGGAGGATTAGAATCAACACAATCTGTCTGGGAACCACTGAATCAAGCCTTGGAAGTAGTCAAGCATCAGCATTCGGTGTTGGATACTCACTGGCAGCAGTTAAATGAACAGCGTCTATTAGCTCAAAAATTGGAAGCAGACGTTGAGGGTCACGGGGAGGAAGTCCAACATCAAACCCAAAAGTTACAACAATTACAAGCATCCTGTGAACAGGCAAACCGCGAAATGCAAGTGCAGCAAACCAATCTAGAGATCAAGCTCGAATCAGCTAGGATGGTGAGTCTGCAACTCCAAACTCAGCAAGAGTTATACCAAGAACTGGCTCGAATGGCAGCAACATCAGGGGATGTCAAGATTAGCCAAATGGTGGATATTGCAGCACTAGAAAAAATGCCCTTGGGTGAGTTACAGGATATAGTTCAGAATTTGCAGCAGGATTTGGAAAAAGTTGTACGCTTCGTCAATGACCAAGAAGAAGAACTAACACTCCAACACCAAGGGATTGAAGAACTACAAGAACAGATTAGGGTCGCTAGTGAGTATGATCGTATTAGTCTAGAAACCCAGTTAGCAGATGAGCAAGACCGTTACCAGATGCTGGACAGAACCTTGGTGGGTCAACGCCGGACTCTATGGGAACGAGAAGAAATTCTAAATCAGCACCTACGAGTGTTGCGACTGCGGCAAGGAATTGTGGATAGTAATGGTCAACAAAACCAGAAAATTGACTTAGGACCAATTTTGCTCGAACTAGAAGCACAGTGCAAACAACACTCAGATCAATTGCAACAACTAGAACGAGAAATTGAACAGATGCGCCTTAGGGTTAGCGAAGCTGAAGAATTGATGAATCAACAAACCCAAGAAAAGGATGCTAAGCTGGCTCAGGTAAAAAATTGGGAGGAAAGTTGGCTATCCAATCAGGTGAAGGTAGCTCAACTTTGGGGGAAAGTCGATATCTATGAAGAAACCCTACAGCCATTGCAAGATGCTCTCAATGAACTTCGACAGAAGCTGGAGGCGATCGCAAATGCTCTGAATCAAATCCAGGAAACAGGTGATTCTCAACAACAAGCGATCGCTCAAATATCCCAAATCATCAGTAGCTTAAGCCAATCTCCAGAGTTGGCAGCTTCTTAGGTTTAAGGTTTAATATTGAATGTTGAATGTTAGAATGTTGCTCCCCCAAGGCGATTCGTTGTAGGGTAGGTTGAAGAAGAAAAATTTATCAGAAACTAAGAGATAGAACTGTTTCATAGTTCATACTTTATAGTTAATCTTTATAGTTAATACTTCATACTTCATACTTCAGTATTAAGAATAATCCATTCTTCTTCTACCAAGGCTGTTACTCCACCAGGAAAGGATGACGTTCGAGAGCAGTTGGGAGCAGCAATTAAACCAGTCACGGCTTCGATTTGCTCAAAGCTGAGGGCTTTGGTTTGGTTTTCCTGAAGGAACTTCCGAATCACACGACGTTGCAGAGCTAGGGGAGCTTGCTGTAATACCAGACGATTCAATCGTGGAGGGCTATTGCTAGCAGGATCTTCCTCGACCGTAGGTACTGCCATGGCTTGCTTCTGGATTTGCTCAGCAGTGTTTTCCAGATATTCCACGTCTGCTCGCAAGATTTCAGCAATTTGGGACAAGGCTGTCTCAACTTGTGGGTTGAAATGGGTTTTTAAATAGGGGATTAGCTCTTGGCGGATGCGGTTACGGGCATAGTTAAGGTCTTGATTGTAAGCATCCACCCAAATGGACAGTTGCTGCTGCTCGCAAAACTGGAGAGTTTCGCTACGGGATGTGTCAAGTAGGGGACGCACCAGACGTACTCCAGGAGCAAGAGGTCGTTCCCAGGTCAAAGCTTGCAAGCCATCAGTCCCTGAACCTCTGATCAGGTTATAGAGGACTGTTTCAGCGCGATCGCTTTTTGTGTGACCAGTGACAACAGTGGCGTAACCTTGAGTTTGGGCAATGTCAATCAGGGCTTGATAACGCCACTGCCGCGCTGCTGATTCGCTCTTTTTCACTTCAGGGGCAATTCGTAGATGAAATGGAAGCCCCCAACTTTGAGCAATTTGCTGTACATGAAGGGAAATTCCCTCATCATAGGTCCAACGGTGGTCACAGTGGGCGATTCCTAGCTGCCATTTCCACTTGGGCTGTAAATCTAGCAGTAGTTTGCTTAGGCAAAGGGAATCTTGCCCACCGGATACGGCTACTAAAACCTGCTGATTCTTTGGTAGTAGCTTCTTTTGCCGCAGGGTTCTATGTAGCCGTGCATGAAGAGGTGTCCAACTCGGTATCTCAGACATTAGAGTGGTTATGAATAGTTATCCAAAACTTTGACCAAAAATTTGGGTCTCAAGCCCCGTCCTTCGTCCGACGGCTTTTGTGCTATAATATTACGTAGGGTTATCCCACGTCAAAATGATCGTCTTAGAATTTAAGGTCAAAGGGAATAAAACTCAATATGCTGCCATTGATGAGGCGATACGCACTGGTCAGTTTGTACGAAATAAGTGCATCCGTTACTGGATGGACAACAAAGGGATAGGACAAAAAGACCTGTATCGCTATAACACGTGGCTGAGATCTGAATATCCTTTTGTCACAGACTTAAACTCTCATGCCTGTCAAGCTTCGGTGGAAAGAGCTTATAGTTCAATTTCTAGGTTTTACGATAAGTGTAAAAAACAAGTCCCTGGCAAAAAGGGTTATCCCAAGTTTAAAAAGTTTTCTCGGTCAGTTGAGTATAAAACATCAGGCTGGAAACTTTCAGCTGATACCAAGTATATAAAATTCTTAGACAAAAAAGGTATCGGGAAACTAAAGCTTAAGGGAACCTGGGAGTTATGGCGTTACGACCAAAATTTGATTAAACGAGTTAGATTGGTTCGTCGCGCAGATGGCTATTATGTTCAATTTTGTGTAAAAGTTGAGATTAAAGAATCTCTAGATCTGTCCCATACCAATGTGGGACTTGATGTGGGTTTAAAAGAATTCTACACTGATTCAAAGGGAAACACAGAACCAAATCCAAGATTTTATCGTAAGGGCGAGAAACGGTTGAAATTTTATCAACGCCGAGTTTCTCGTAAAAATAAAGGCTCTGCTAACCGAAAGAAAGCCATTGATAGACTAGGTAGGCAGCATCTTAGAATAAGTAGACAACGTGAAGAACATGCCAAAAGACTGGTTAGAAGTTACCGCAAGAAGAGTGCAGCCTTTATAGTTGGTAGGCTATGCATCAAAGGTGGCAGGTTTTGTTGTAAGGCTGCACTCTTCTAAGGTTTCGTCTCCGGCACGTTGCGTAATCAGGTCTAACGACCTTGTCGCCTACGAAGATCTAAGAGTTAGGAATTTGGTTAAAAATCACTGTCTCGCCAAGTCTATTAATGATGCAGGTTGGTATCAATTCAGAAAATGGTTGGAACATTTTGGTACTAAGTTTGGTCGGATAACTGTTGCAGTTAATCCGGCTTTAACCAGCCAGAATTGTTCCCAGTGTGGTGAAGTTGTCAAAAAATATTTGTCAACTCGAACTCATACCTGCAAATGTGGTTGTCAATTAGACAGAGACCACAATGCAGCCATCAACATTCTTAAGAGAGCCTTCAGTACGGTGGGGCACACCGGAACTCGGATCCATGATCTGTTCGCGTAGCGTCGGCGAAAGCCGATACGCTTTGGGAGATCTGTCCTCTACTCTTCCTGACTCCGGTCTGGTTGAGCAAGACGGGTCGTTGAGCAAAGAATCCCCGTCCTTTTAGGCCGGGGAGTGTCAAATTTTGAATTTTGTAGGTCATGGATAGCCTAGAATCCTATAAATTCTAAACGCTCAAGGTTGTTAAAAGCTTTGAAATCGGCCTGTTCACTACGATGCTCCCATGTCAACATTTACCAATAGACTATTAGTTCAGCTTATTTAAGCTCATTCATTTCTTGCCAGACATCATCCATTAGGGAATTATCATCACCGTTTTCTGATTCCTCATCAAAGGAAATATCGTCCAGTTGAAACATATCTTCATCACTATCATCAGACATTTCACCGAGATCAAAATCATTACTACTGTCTGTTGATACTGCTGACAAATCCAGCAAATCTTCTTCCGCTGCTGTCGGTGATTCTACGAACTCTATATCTTCGTCAACACTATCGGAAAAGTCTCCTAAATCAAAATCATCTTCTTGACTAGTTGGGGTTTGTTCAAAACCAATATCTTCCTCACTTTCCGACTCACTATCGGAAAAGTCTCCTAAATCAAAGTCATCTTCAGTACTGCTTGGGGTTTCTTCGATAGCAATATCTTCCTGACTATCGGAAAAGTCTCCTAAATCAAAGTCATCTTCAGTACTGGTTGGGGTTTGATCGATAGCAATGTCTTCATCTGCATCAAGTGTTGGTTGAAGTTTCATCTCATCGGAGATAGCAGTTGAGGCATCTTCCTCCAGTGCTTCAGCTACTGATATTCCAGTAGCAGTCACAGCGGCTGTGGCTGCTCCAACTCCAAGCTCCAATCCAGAATCATTGCTAGTTTGTGGCTCTGGGAGGTCTGGCTGTTCTGCTACCTGGGTTGATGTGCTTTGCAATGTTTCACCACCAATAGCTGATATATCATCAACTTTATCCTGAGTCTCGACAAGGCAAAATTCTAGATTAAGTCTTACCTTGCCTTGCTGCCAGTCATTAGCAGCAAATTGCAACACTTCACAAGGAATACCCGATTCGCTAAACCAACTTTCCTGTTCTGGAGTCCATTCATCCCCTAAGACTTCTACCAATTTCTTTTTGATAGCAACTAAGAATTCACCGACCCTAAAGGTACGGTTACCAATAAAGATTTGAGCAGATTCATCCACTGATAGTACTTCACCAACAGCGAGTGGCTTGAACTGATTATCCACGACTATTTTCCCCGATCAAACTTTTCGATAAGCTTCCATGCCTAGAGGGCAGGAGTTTCATTGCCCAACCATTGAACTAACTATTCCTTTGAGGCAAAGGTCGGTTTCCTAGGGTTAATTCCCCGATGCCTCTAGGCATTAAAGCGGGTTTTCAGTAGAAGCAATTTAGGGCATGCACTCAATCACGGAAATATATAGTTCTTAGAAGAACCAGCCGTAGGAATGTAAGCCTTTACCCAATAGATTGACTCCCAGATAGCAAACCCAAACAACTAGAAGTCCTGTCCCTGCCAAAATTGCTGGTCGGCGTCCTTGCCAGCCACGGGTAATGCGGGCATGGAGATAGGCAGCAAACACTAGCCAGGTAATTAATGCCCAGGTTTCTTTTGGGTCCCAACTCCAGTATGAACCCCAAGCCTCGTTTGCCCAAACGGCACCGGCAATAATCCCAATGGTGAGCAGAGGAAACCCCAGCCCAATAATACGATAGCTGATATTATCGAGAGTGTCGGCAATACTAAGCCTCTGGGGTGAGAGGGTGGGTGCTGTGGATACCGATGGTAGGGGTGAGTCGGGGGTAGTTACTAAATCGAGCACTGCTGTAGTACTAGCTGCATTACTCTGTCCCAGTTCAGCTAAAGGGGATGAGGTATCAGAGGTAACTACAGCCTGAGAAATTGGATCATTACCGTTGCGCTGTAGTTTAAAATTGGAATTCCCTGGTAAGTTATTCGGTAAGTTATTCTTGCTGCGATAGCCACCAGTACCGACAGAACTTCCTCGCAGTTCCACGTTCTGACCACGGGTAATCACTAAAAATGCGATCGCTACCAGGGCACCTACCATCAGGGTAGCGTAACTAAGCATCATGATACTAACATGCATCATTAACCAATTGGATTTCAGAGCAGGTACCAATGGAGCGCTTTCCTGCATGTCTGGTGGTAGGGATAGAGCGGCAAACGCGGTAATTCCCATGGCGACTGGTGCAGTAGCCACCCCTACCAATCGGCTGCGACTCATGTTTTCAGCAATTAGGTGAACTGTGGTAATTCCCCAGGTCAGGAAAAACAGGGATTCATAGAGATTACTGATCGGGAAGTAGCCTGCCTCTAGCCATCTTGCTCCGAGTAAGGTAGCAGTGCAAAGGTTGGCGGTTGCCATCCCTGATATTCCTAAGGGTGACAAATAAGGAATTTTAGGAAAAGCGGCTCCTACCCAGTAAATTAACATCGTCACAAACAGGACGAAAAAGGAAATATTATCTAATTTGTTCTGGAGTGTAACCAGATCCATAAAGCGTTCTCTCTCAAGTCTTGTATAAAGCTTATATTATTGCAGCATTACTACTATCCTATCGGTTCGATGTGCCCCTTTTGATAGAGTGCTAGTGGGTTAGTGTGTGAGTTCGTCTTTAGGGCAGAAATAGTTTAAGTTCAAAAATCGAAATAAATGTAAGGCAGACCACTCTGAGGAGCAAACAACCAAACTACGTAGAGACCTACTGGTACCAACAACAACTTCACCGGCCAGTTGAGTTGTAATTTCAGACCCCTTCGGATACTGTAAACCCCAGCCATTGAGGCTGCTAAGCTAACTAACAGGAGAAGCACCCAGAAGCGTTCCATACCAATAGCGGTTAAGTAGACTTTTTGACCAAATTGGATGTCAGCTGGGTGACCCCAGAGATTCTGGATGACTAAACTGGCTTGTTTGAGATTGGGGATGCGGAAAAAAATCCAGGCAGTAAACACCATAAATTGGGTCAAAAACCAGCTTACCAAGACCCCTGACCAACTTTGCCACCAACGTTTTATCCCATCTCTATTTTCACAGAAAGCTTCGGTCAAGCGATGAAGGACTAAGGCTAGACCATGCAAGCCACCCCAGGCTACAAATCCCCAAGCTGCTCCATGCCAGATACCAATAATGACCATTACGATGAATAGGTTAACGCAGGTACGAGCAACCCCTTTACGGGAACCGCCCAAGGGAAAGTAGAGATAGTTACGGATCCAATCCCCTAGAGTGATGTGCCAGCGACGCCAGAAATCCGCAATGCTGATACTGAAATAGGGAAAATCAAAGTTTTCTGGAAGATTAATGCCCAGTAACACTGCACTACCACGGGCAATGTCTACATAGCCGCTGAAATCGAAATAGAGTTGTAAACCGTAGGCAAAGATAGCTAACCATAAATCTCCACTACCAGCCCGTTCTATATTGCCAAAACACAAATCAACAAAAATCCCAATGTGGTCGGCTAACAGTGCCTTTTTAATCGCACCAGATGTAATCAACCAAAGTCCTTCTGTTGCTCGATCAAGACTTGGAAATTGTAAGGTTTTAAGTTCAAGGGCAAACGGATGATAACGAGTAATTGGACCAGAAATAAGTTTAGGAAAAAACAACTTATAAGCAGCAAACTGGAGGAGATTACGAGTTGCTGGAGCCCCACGATAGACATCAATGAGATAAGCAATGCCCTCAAATATAAAAAACGATATTCCTAGAGGAACAATTAAGTTATCCCTAATCCAATTCGCCCCATCTTGGGCAATGGTAAAGTTGATGATTACTGCCAAATTTGACAACAGAAAAGGAATATACTTGAAGCCGAGCAAAAAGATAACATTTAGGAAAATACCTAGCCACAGTAGTCTTGACCGTCGGTTATTCCAAAAACTATCAGCCAATAGCCATTCTTCATTGGAGAGATGATAATTCGTAGCATGGGAACCAGAAACTGTATTCGTTCCAAGTGCTTGTCCAAAGTAAAAATTAATTAGGGTAATCAACACCAACAGGGGAATGTATTGGATTTGTAGTGAAGCATAAAATATTAGACTGCTACTTAATAAAACCAAAAGTTTTAGTTTGGGAGAACCTGTGGCAGCTGTAGAAGATTGCACCAACCAGTAGATTCCCAAAACTGCTAGCAAGAAACAGCTGTAGGTAATCGAAATAAATGACATTTTTTAAAGATCAAGGGTGAAGGATGTTTGCCTGATAGTGTGTAAGCATTCAGCTATCAGCCATCAGCATATGCCCGTAGCGCATATGCTTACATATCGTTTCCGTTTGAATAGTTATAGCGGTTTGCGTGTAGGTTAAGTATAATTACGAATCTTGACTACTGACTACTGACTACTGACTACTGACTACTGACTACTGACTACTTGTTGTTATTGTAATTAGCGCGGGTTGCAAACCGCTATATAATTATTGGTTGTTCGTTAATTTAAAACTGATTAATAATTAATTATTAATCACTAATGACTAATGACCAAGGCATCATTGGATCTTTAGCCAACTGCTTAGAAACTTGGTAAGCACCATAGCGGTTGAGATGGCTGGGGTCGGAAAAGTAGTCATGTTTAGTTAGCAACATCTTATTGAAATCTCGGAAAATCAATCCCCCTTCTAGATCAAAGTTGTACATGTATCGCTGAAATTGTTTATCATATTTGCTCCGCACTGGATCTAAATATTCTTTAGTCAGGGGTAGGTTGACCATAACGATACTAAGGTCATGCTTCTGGGCAAATTCCAGCAAATTTCTTAGGGCTTTGTCTTGCTGACCTCCTAGCTGAAAATACCGGTAATCACCATCATAAATACCGGGAACTTTAGGATGTTTCTGGTAGTAGGTAGCGGTGTTAAAACGAGTTGACAGGGGAAGGAAGCCATCAAAGTCAATTTTCCAGGTTGGGGATAATGTCTTTTGAGGCTTTTTGGCAGTCTCGGTTGTGTCTAGTTGGAGGAACTTTTCTAGGTCAACCAACTTTTCCCGTAACAGAGATTTGAGCTGGCTTCGGTGAGGATAAGTTAAGGAAATTTTGGCTATTGACTGATTTAGCCAGTCACTGATTAACTGATAACTATCATTAAAAACCTCTAGAGGTTGGTCTGTGGCATCTGTCGGTAATAGTGGTTGTTTAGTGCGGTTCGGAAAAACTCCTGCCATTAGAGCTTGGTAGCCTGGTGATGCGATAATCGAGTTGTAGGTAGCATCAACTCGACCATTGTTAAAGGCTCTGACCCCATCAGCCCAAATAATCAATTTAGGCAGTTGCTCCGGAGTTAAGACGCGCCGAACCATGAAGTCTACTACCTGAGCTGTGGCACCATTAACCCCAAAGTTAAACACGTCAATGCCAGGATAGCCCTGTTCTTCCAAGGCATTTTGGAGGGCAATGGGATCGATTCCCCGCATGGCTCTGGAACTGCCCATAATCAGTACATCAGGGATACCACTCTGAAGCAGGCGTTGTTGGTACAGAGCTAGCTTTTCATCTAACATCTGGTTATTGAATGAAGGATTGGGCGATCGCGCTGCAGCCAGCATGGCTGCCATGGTGGCATTGCCGTTTTCATTCACAATCACCATGGTATCCCCAGGAGCAGTAAACCCAGAGGTGTTGAAGTTTTCAGTCCCGAGACCCGCCCCTTTTTGCAAAGATATTTGGGGCAAAGCAATGGGTTTGGGTGATGAGTTCGTCACTGCCTTTACTTCTGCTGATGGTGAGGCTTGAGACTGTAGCAGCTCACTAAAGCGCCAATCTGTGATCAGTGTTAGTAGTAATCCTGCTACGCCCCATACCATGCCTACTGCTACGCCTTGGATAGACAATTTTCCCCTAGCCTGTCTCTTGTCTGAGAAGGCTGCCATGTCTTGGTTTTCTACAGTTGGTACAAATAGCTGAGAGTAGCATAGCAAACGCTGGAGTATGTAAACTAAACCATCAACTGCTCCTTTGAAACCCTGGTTGAGATCGTCGTGGGTTAGATCACGACGCAGTACTGGTTCCCCACTGGGAGTTACCAAATCACTCAGGTAGGCATCTGAGGCAGCAAACTCTGGGGTAGCTTCTGGGACTAGACGCTGTCGATGAACAAAATCAACTCCATAGTTCCAGGAGGGGGAGGTAGCACCAGCGCGACGTCCATAGAGCCGCAACCCAGTAATTTCCGACATAGCCAGCTGCTCTAGGAAGCGGGTAATTTTTCGAGTGACCTTAGATTTTCGAGGACAGACCGTTGCCTCGCTCATGATGTGCAACAAGTCTTGTTTACGGCGAATTTTTACCCTTACTCCACCTGTTACCAATCGTTGGTCAATGTCGGGATTAAGTAAGCGTTCCAACAAAAAGGTCAAGGCATCGTGATGCCCTGTTTGGGCTAAGGAATAGGTGGATTCTCCTAAACTCTGGTGGTCTGCTGCTGGTAAGTTGAGCCAGTGAATCCAGGCTGGGGATTCGGTTTCTGGCAGTAAGGAATTGTTGGCAGCTTGACCATTCTTTCCCAAGGGGGGTTGGAGAGAGTCAGCTTCCTGAGACAGTAAGGTTTGACTAGGGAACTGACTTGACTCTACACCATAAATAGTGGCACCCTGGATACCTTGAGGAGCGATTAAATCGAGTATTGAGGCAATGGTACTGACTAAGGTTTCTTTTTCTGGGGCAATAGTTTTTCGGCGGTGGATGAAGCTAGAAAATACATGTAGGGTGGTTTCTTTAAGAATGGCTCTAACGGTTATTCCTACCGCTGCTAACCCCTGATTTAATAACCGCTGGATTGCTTCTACATCTCCCCAACGAGCCCATTCCTTGAGGACTTCTTCTGGAGGGGTCAAATCTACTCGCAGCTTCCAATCAGGAGTGGCTTCGCCACTTACCTGAAAGCAAATCAGGGCATCTCGAAACCCTTTGAGTTGCAAGGAATGTAACCGGTCGATGATGGGCTCAGATAGTAAGGAGGGATCGGGGCTGTAGTTAGAATTACAAATTATCCAGAGCCGTCGGTTAGGGGGTGAAGGGTGAAGGTTAGTTTGTTTAAGGTTAGAACTTGCCCCGGAAAATCTTCTAGCTTTGGAATCTTGGTGTTGGATCCGGACTTTAACACTGACACCTAGGTAACTGAGGGATTCACTGAGATAACGAGCGATCGCATCTGGAGAACCAGAACGGGCAAGACTTTCGTTTGAGACAGTTAAGTCCGCATCAGTATCAGTGGTTATGGCGTCGAAAGACGTCTGGGAAGATTGGTTAGAAGCATTAGTGGCATCATCGGTCGGTAGTTTGATAGCGATTTGCTTAATCCAGTCTGGACGCTTCTGCCCCACTCGACGCCCATAAACAATTATTTGATAGATCGGGTTTGCTAAGTCTAGGGGAAACTGAACTTCTCCCTGTTGCAGTTTCAGGGCTTTGATAAGGCGGTTGACTAACTTATTGGCTTCTACTCCCTGAGGGTGTTCACACAGAATGTGCAAATTGTTCCCTCGCAAACGGATTCGTATGGATAACCCAGGTTGCCTAATGGCACAATAAGCCCACTTGGCAAGGGAGGGCGGAGGAGCTTTTGGGAGACTCTGATCGACATCCAACATCACAAATTGATTAACTGGACTGGTAACGGAGGAATGATTTCTTCATATCTTAGATGCTCGCCTTGATTTAAGCACAATTTTCTGAAGACTACTTATTTGTTGGGCAAATAAAATTCATTTAGCTGACAATAGAGGTTGAAATCCTCAGCAGCCCAGACTCTAAAACAGGGGGGCTACACAAATGAACGCTGACAAAAGCAGCTTTGAGACTCAGTAGGTAAATCCCAGGTAATATTGGAGTCAACAGGACTTACGCCAAACTGGGAAACGCCCTTATCTAGTAGTCTCAGGAGGGAGACCCTACAAATAGATAAAAATCGAGTTACTGTGGAAGTCTGGCTCTTGTGCCCCGATGTGAAATTTTTGGCTTTGTTTAGTTCATTTGTACTAAAAATAACCCAGATGTCTTCTTCTCAACCAGAAATACCAGAAATCAGGTCAGCAGACCTGTTTAATTTAGAAATGCCCACAAAATTCTTCGTAAGTCTAGGGACTGCTCCAATGCTTTTAGGTATACTCTCAATACAAGCTATGGGTTCATGGTTAGAAGCTACAGGTATTAGTAGTGAGGAAGTGTTTCGAGGGCAGAGATTGCCTGTTCTCCCTTTCCCAGATTTGGAAAGGGATGATCAAGATGATCAATAGTTTAAATTGACTTCAAATTTGCTGTTGTTTTTGCTATGGATGTACTACAAAGTTGCTCCTAGTCGTGGATACTGCCATCGGGCAAAACTGCCCCCCTTAGGTTTGCCCCTGTCAGTTTCACCAAAAGCTTACCATTAGAACCCACTTTAGCTCCACTCAAATCAGCTCCACTCAAATCAGCTCCACTCATGTCAGCTCCAATCAGATTAGCCTCTCGTAAGTTAGCATTACTGAGGTTAGCTTGAAATAAATTGGCTCTAAAGAGATTAGCACCTTCGAGGTTAGCCCCGGCAAGATTAACCCGATGGAGAAAGGCATCTTTTAGGTTAGCTTGACTTAAGTTAGCGGATTGGAGATTCCGATTTGAGAAGTCTCTTTCTTTGAGGTCTGCTCCCCTAAAATCAGCACCACTCAAGTCAGGAGGGGCTTTGGGAGCCCGAGATTGAGCGGTCGTGGATGGCTGGGTTCTAGAGTTACCAGGGGGCTGGGCAGTCCGAGCTTGGGCTGGAGTAGTCCGAGATTGAGCCGTCGTGGATGGTTGGGCTCTAGAGTCAGCAGGGGGCTGGGCAGTCCGAGCTTGGGCTGGAGTAGTCCGAGATTGAGCGGTCGTGGATGGTTGAGCTCTAGAGTTACTGGGGGGCTGGGCAGTCCGAGGTTGAGCGGTCGTGGATGGTTGGGCTCTAGAGTTACCAGGGGGCTTGGGAGTCCGAGGTTGAGCGGTCGTGGATGGTTGGGCTCTAGATCGTTCTGGTTGTTTGTATTTGTAATAGTTTGGTGGGTTTGGCTGGGGTGATGGTGGTGGTTTTGGTCTTGGATTTGGATTACGATAATTCCGATACGGTGTTCTGCCCCTAGCTTGTGTTTGTGAAGCAGTGGGTAAGGTCTGATGCGATCGCAATTTTTCTCGTGCCTGATTGAGTAACTTAAGTTTTTCTTCAGCTTTTTGCTTGAGGCGAGGATTATCCTCAGGCACACGATCGGGATGCCAAATAAATGCCAAATCCTTGTAAGCCTGGTTCACTTCTTCCGGTGATGCTCCAGGCTCCAGTTCAAGAACTCTATAGCATTGCTCTAGCTCATTTTGCTTCACCACCATATTATGTGTAACCTAGCGACTTTTCCTTTCTCGACTCTAGACTATCAACTATAGGCTTGCTTGTGTTGTTCCCTATAGTCTAAAGACTACAGCCTAGGTAAGCATTCAGCTATCAGCATTCAGCTATCAGCATTCAGCTATCAGCATTCAGCTATCAGCATTCAGTTACAAGCTATCAGCCATCAGCTAATGCGCTACGCGCACGCTTGGCCAAAGGCCACGCTGCTTGAGGTGCGAACAGCTATCAGCTATCAACCAAAGGCCAACGGCTGACCGCTGACTGCTGACTGCTGACTGCTGATAACTGACCGCTGATAACTGACCGCTGATAACTGACCGCTGACCGCTAACTACGGTTCAATGCCTTACTGCAGGATTGTAGCTACTTCTTTGGCAAAATAGGTCAAAATTAAGTCAGCACCAGCCCGCTTCATGCTAGTCAGGGTTTCCATCATGACTTTTTTCTCATCAATCCAACCATTCTGACCGGCTGCTTTAATCATGGCGTACTCACCACTAACATTGTATGCAGCAACGGGTAAATTAGTATGCTGTCTAACCCGGTGGATAACATCCATATAGGCTAACGCTGGCTTAACCATGACCATATCTGCCCCTTCTGAGATATCCAAGTCAATTTCTTTGAGGGCTTCAAGGGCGTTAGCGGGATCCATTTGGTAAGTCTTCTTGTCACCAAATTTAGGAGCTGAATCTAGGGCATCCCGGAATGGACCATAATAAGCGGAGGCGTATTTAGCGGAATAGGCCAGAATTCCGACATCAGTGTAGCCTTCACCATCTAGAGCTTTACGAATTGCACCAATGCGTCCATCCATCATGTCGGAAGGCGCAACCATATCTGCCCCAGCTGCAGCTTGAGATAGGGCCATTTTTATCAATACTTCCACGGTGGCGTCATTTAGGATAGTGCCATCTTCGGTGACAATGCCATCATGACCATCACTGGAAAAGGGATCAAGGGCAACATCGGTAATTACCATCAGCTCTGGAACTTCTTGCTTAATTGCTCTGATGGTGCGTTGGATTAATCCATCAGGGTTGTAGCTTTCAGTACCGGTAGCATCTTTCAAGTCCTGGGGAATGAGGGGGAAAAGTGCGATCGCATTAATCCCCAGTTCAAATGCCTCGGTTACTTCTTTGAGCAATAAGTCCAGAGAATAGCGGTAACACCCTGGCATGGACTTAACCTCTGGTTTTAGACCCTGACCTTCCATCACAAATACTGGATAAATCAGGTCATTAACCGTCAGTTGAGTCTCTTGGACCATCCGACGAAAGGCTGCTGTACGGCGCAGACGTCGAGGCCGATGGGTTAATTGGAGTTGGTCAGAAGCTATTGACTTGTCGATCAAGTTGGGTAAGGACATAGTGAATCCGGTAGTAGATGTGAACTTGAGTTAAGTCTGTTAAATTCGTGAGGTTCATTATCAAGCATTTTGGTTTCAAAAATTCTTCTGCGCAATAAAACTTTGATTTTAGGGATTGACTTGACCGGTGACGGTTGGTTGTCAGGAGTGAAGGGAGTGGTCGATTAAGGGGAGTAAGGGATAATCGGGTGATCGGTCTGGGGGCAGATCAGCTGCTAGATTTACTGGCAGGACTTCCGGAAAACTGGACTGAAAACGTTATAACTAATAGGATGCGTTATTAATGCACTTTACTGGACTAACACCTTTCAATTCAAACTCTCTTGAGAATAGAATTCCAGTTTTTTGACCCGTTGTAGCCGTACATATCCTGATAGTAGGTATCTATCATATACTCGTCTTCGTGGTTTTTTAACCAATCCCTCAAGTCATCCATTTTGTTAGCTCCTTGCTCCATCTCGTCGCGGTCATCCCAACTATCCTGCCATAATCCCCAGTGGACTTTGTTGGTATCTTCAACAATCAGGTAATCTCCGCTCCTGAGACCTGAGGCGTGAAAATATTCCAAAATTCCCGCTAGATTAATATGGGCATCTTCTATAATCAACCAAGGATGAGGGAGTGCACAGAGTAATTCCGAAGGAAAAGCTGCACTAATATTGTTACAATCTCCCTGGATAAAATTAATCCGAGAGTCAGCTTTAGCTTTTTCGTCGAGCAGGGATAAATCTATATCCACAGAGTGAACCCGACCTTCTATCCCGAATACATCCAAACAATCGGCCAGCCAAATAGCCCCTCCACCATTGAATGCACCAATTTCGATAATTGTTTTCGGTTGCAGTTCGTACAGCAGCATTGGATAAAGTGCCATTTCCGTTATCCCTTTGGGCAGTACGATTCCCTTCCAGGTCTGTAAATAGCTATTTTCTAACAGAGGTTTCCAAGCATCGGTGGGAATATCGCATTCATCTTTGCGATCGCTAATTTTGACAAACCGATCAGCTTTTAACGGTTCTTGCTGGTGCTGGGCTTGTTGGATAATGGTTTGGTAGTTCATTTTACTTAACAAAATGATGTTTTTTGTCTCTCATTTAATTTGGGTGGCTTTTGGATTTTTAAAACATTTCCTTAACCTGGTAAAAATCCTGTCGTCCTGCAAAGTAGTTCCAATCCATATATGCTGTTTCCAGGTGTCTAGAGCCAGAACTGGCGTCAAAAGCTTTACGTCCGTGCATAATTCGGAAATTATGCACTAACAAGCAGTCTCCAGCTTGCATCCGAAAACAGTATTCGTAAGCCGGTTTTTTTAGGTAGCGAAAGAATCCATAGTAAGCTTCATAAAAGCTTTCCATCTGCTCGAATGGTAAATCTAATCCCAAATTTTTGTGGCTGAAGAAGATGTTAGTTACTTCCTCACTGTCGTTTAGTTTGATAATTGGCTTTGTCTGGGAAACATAATAATCCCAGTCCTGGTACAGTTGCCAAAACGTGACAGGGGTTTGAGTTAAAATTTCAAAGTACTGGGGATGATCTTGACGAAAATCGTGAGCCACACGAAAACCGTCTACTACGGTTGATTCACCTCCAGAAGCTTGATTTTCTACACAATAGAGTAGTTGGACAATGGGTGGGGTAGGCAAGAAGGTGATATCGGTATGGGGTGATAAGGCATTACCCGCTGCTGAGAGAGACAAGTCTTGACCATTTGGGATAGCCTTAACTGTGGAGTAGCGTCCGTATTGAGCTAGATAGTAAATTGGTCCAATGGAAGAGACGAAAGTCTCTAACTTCTCCCAAGGCATTTTTCGCAATAGGGTAAACCCTAGGGTAGAAAGTTGATTCATCCAGAATTCAAAAGAACAATTACCATATTCACACCACTCTGGTGGATTGGCATCTAACCAAGCTTTGTCCCAAAGTTGCTTTTCCCTAGGAGATAAACTGGGTTCCGGTTTGGGGTCGTAGGCACGACTCAGGAGCCAAGATCGGGGAAAAATACTGCGGTGGGGAGGGTCTTCATCCCAGTCAATGATGAGTTTTTCATCTTGGAACTGCACGGATTTGGGTTTTGGCAGTTCTAGGCGATCGCTGAGATCGTTAATTTTCTGAAACGAACTAGGATGATAACACCGAGGACACAAACAATGGTCATATAACCAGATGTAATGAAACCGCTTCCCGCCAAGGGTTAGGAAGCGATCGCTTTGAATTAACTCTTTATAGTCTAATTTCAACATTTGTTTTTCTGTTCCTTCTAGTTTGATACCAAGAACTAGCAAACTTTATATGCCCAGACTTGTAAATAAATATCTGGTTCAGCTTCCGGTAGGTTGGCAAATGGCTCTCCTTTTTCAACTAACTTCCACTTACCAGAAGCTTCTAGGGCTGCTTGCTTGTCTTTAAAATCACTATTCTGGTAATAATCGGGACGAATAGTAAAAATGATATATCCCCCTGGCTTAGTAATACGAATTAGTTCATCAAAACCACTGCTGGGAGCATGGCCTAATGTGAACGTTCCGACGCTAATAATCCCATCAAAGGTGTCCGTTGCCAAGGCTAAAGGTTCGCCCAATATTCCTTGGTGAAGTGCGATGTAAACGTTCTTTTTTCTCGCTTCTTCCAGCATCCCTGCTGAAATATCCATTGCCTCTAGATTGCCATATCCGCGCTGATGAAGAACTTGCCCGACTAGCCCAGTTCCCGCCCCAGCATCTAATATCTTGGCTTCTTTAGAAAGATACTTGACCAAAACCTCGACGGCGGGTTCGGGTCCGGTATAGTTTTCAGGCAACAAATCTTGCTCATACTCCTTAGCCCATACATCATACCTTTCGGCTAATTCTTGATTGTTTTGAGAACTGTATACCCAATGTACCGTATCTGTTTTTTTGCTCATACTTTTACTGAACACTATTTTCTACATTCTTAAGAGAGGTTTTAACGTAAGTTGCTAGTTATAGCAATTCTACGACTTGTGAGGTACAAATTTCTGGTTTTTAGGGAGCAGGGAGCAGGGAGCAGGGAGCAGGGAGCAGGGAAGAGGGAAGAGATAAAAAATAATGTGTACCTCATGAGCCCTATAAACGTTATACAAAGGTTAAGTGTTAACACACACCTAAGTCCCCTTGTTCTACGCCCTTGGCGTATGCCCGAAGGGCTATAGGGGGACCAACGGGGGATCTCAAAAGATTAGGTATATAACTAGCAACTTGTGTTTTTAGTCATGAATTAGTTATACTATCCCCCCTCATAAAACCAGGATAGCTCTGGCTTTTTATCATGCTGTTTAGACTCTTTTCATAATTGAATTCCAACACTTTGAACCATTGTAACCAAATAAATCTTGATAGTAAGTATCAATTCGATAATCGTTTGTATACTTTAGCAAAAAATCTTTAACACAATTATTTTTTTCTTGTTTTGCCTCTCCATTATCTTCATCATTAAAACTTTCATTCCAATATTCCCAACAGTATAAGTTAGTATCCTCAACGATCAAGTAATCTCCTGTCTGTAAACCTTTTTGGTGAAAATATTCAAGGATTCCAACTATATTGAAGTGAGCATCTTCTATTACCAACCAAGGGTGGGGAAGTCCAGAAAGCATCTCGGCAGGAAATACTTCATCAATTTTGTAGGAATCTCCTTCTAAAAAATGAATGCGCTCGTCTTTTTTAGCTTTTTCATCTAAAAAAGATAGATTTATATCAACCGAGTAGATCTGACCTTCAATCCCAAACAACTGCAAATTGTCTGCTAGCCAAACTGCACTTCCACCGTTAAATGCACCAATTTCGATAATTGTTTTTGGTCGTAGTTCGTACATTAGCATCGGATAAATAACCATTTCCATGGCGCTTTTCTGAATATGTAAATCTTTCCAATGCTGTTTGTAGCTGCTTTTGAGGAGAGTTTCCCAAACTGGTGTGGGAATATCCCCGCGCTCTTGGCGAATCTCAATACTCGCAAACCGATCTACCCTAGATAACTCTTTTTTATGAGGTTTTTCTTGGCTTAAGCTTTGATAGCCAAATATATCCTGTGCTTTTGACATTCTTTTTCTCCTGTTTTTTTGACCGAACGTGATCACAAATTATATCAATTCCGGCTACATTGGGATAATATTCATTCTGCTTGGGGGAACTTCCGTTCTTAGTTTACTTATCCCGCTCAGCTTTGAGCTGTTGAGCTAAAATCCGAACGTGAGGCTCCATAATCATAGTGAAATGGTTTCCGGAATATGACACTCTAAGGATTGGGTCGCAATCTGGCTCCACCCCCAAGTTGGATCTTCTAGAGTCATTGCCTGATTAGGTAAATAATTCCCTAAAGCACCAACGTCACTGGCTCGGAAGAAGTTAATCGGAATTGAATCAATCTTCTGGGGTAGATAGCCAGCACTGGCTTCAGTATTAGCCTTGTAAACTTCCAGAATTCGCTTCAACTCAGTTTGGCTCAACATCTGTCGAGACTTTTGCAATTGTTCGAGGAGATAGCTCAGTTGTTCATCCCCATCTAGAGACTGGAGTATTTTTGGCGAAATCTTGAGGTTTTGACCCAAAATACTTTCATAAATACTGGCTAGGTTGCTTATGGACTTGGTATAGCAGAAGTCAGAAGTCAGAAGTCAGAAGTCAGAAGTCAAACTCTTGCGCTTACAAAGGGTTTGAGACTTTTGTCATGTCCTAACTGCCCTGGCGACTGCTATATTATCCCATTGAGCTGCATCTTTTTCTGGAGCTGGAACCTCTACCTGATATCATGTCCGGTTGAAGATTCAATACATCGGGGTAATGGTTTTAGGTTTTAGGGATTAGGTAAAAGGGCTGATTATTCATCTAATCGCAAAAAACCTGATTGAACAGTATTTTTCAGTTCCGTGCCACCTGCCACCTGCCACCTACCACCTACCACCTGCCACCTAACACCTTAGACTTTTGTGATGATTAATTATCCGGATTTGATATGAATATCCATAATGGCCAGCAAAGATACTTCCTGTTCTTGATTCCGTAATTGTTGAGTCATCTCGAAAGCCACTTTTCCCCCGAAAGAATGACCACCTAGTAGATAGGGTTCGTTGGGTTGAACTGCTTGTAGGGCTTTAATATGGTGGGCAGCAATGACCAATTCTTTTTATTACCATAGAGACCCCGCAGATACAGTTAGCTCCTGCATTGTCATACCAACTGCCTCATCGCGGCAGAGGAAAGCAGCTAGTTCGCCAATTTCTTGAGGCTGTATGATCCTTTTCTGGGGGTAGCTCTGCTTAACTTCTTCAAAATATTCCGCAAAACTTCGACCTTCAGATTCAGCAAACTCTCTCATCGCGTTTTTGCCAAGCTCCGTTTCTACCCAACCCGGACTAATGGCATTGCAGGATACCCCATGAGGCGCTCCTTCTAAAGCCACACAACGAGTTAGCCCAACCACTGCTGCTTTAGAAGCACAATAGGCAGGAACATTAGGATTACCAACTGAGGCAGCAGTAGAAGCAATGTTGATAATGCGACCCCACTTGCGTTCGATCATTCCTGGCAAACAAAACTTGATCGTACGATAAATACCATTGAGATTAACATCAATAACACGATACCAGTCTTGATCGGGATGCTCGGAGATTTTATGCAGGTAGGTTATTCCAGCAGCATTAACCAGGATATCGACTTGACCAAAAGTTTTGAATACATTATTGCAAAAAGTCTCAACTGAATCACTAGAAGAGACATCTAGGGTCATTGCTAAAGCCTTAACCCCCTTTGCCTCAATTTCTGTTTGGCAAGAACTTTTCTCAGCGGAGCGGGAGCCAATGGCTACGTTAGCCCCAATTTCTGCTAAAGCAAGAGCGACGGCTTTACCTATACCCGATGTACCGCCGGTTACTATTGCTACGCGACCTTGTAAAAATTTTTCTTTATTCATATTGCTATCCCATTAAATTGCGAAATGATAAAGCTCTTCATAAACTTTCTGCGCTCCCTCAAGCATCCCGAAATCTTCAGGACGAATTTGCACTTTTTTTTGAGTTGGTGGCACAATCCAACTGCTACCGTCTAGAGTTTTATACCATTTAGCTCGACTCTCCATTTCATCAGGCTGACATTCCCTCCATTTATCCTCATTAAAACTCAACATTTGGGGGTCAAACTTAACTCCTATGCGTTGGCAATATTCGGTCAAAACTTTTTGGGTATGGCGACGGAAGGAATTAGCTTCAACAAGGATTGGTTTCTGTTTTAATTGCTTAGTTACTATTTGCCACATTTGTTTCAAGGCATCAAAACCAAACTCTTCATTTGTAGGAGACTCATTTACCCGATACCAGGAAGCCATTACCTGCTGAGGATGACGCACAATGAAAGTATTGATCGCAGAAGCGAGAAAATCCTGAGGGATGTATGGCAGTCCTTGGTAAGCCATCTCTTTCATAAAAACTAGAGGAGCTGCCTCCGCCTTTGATTTTATTTCTTCAAGTACCTGAGTAGGTTGGTAATCTTGGCGCTGTTCACAATCGCCAAAGCGATTGGAACGCCGCCATTTGCTGAAGTAATAAACATCAAGGAATGGTTCATCAATGATTGCTGTATCTGGGCGTTGTGAAAAAGTTCTCTCGAAGGCGGTTGATACAGATCTAGGTGTAGCCCATAATACCACAATTTTGGGTTTATTTACCAAATTGTTAAGGTTTTGATAGTTCATCAAAAAAAAAAACGCTTTCCCTACTATTTTTAGATGATTTATTGTTGATATCACGCTCCTAACAAACCTTGTACACCCAAACTTTTAAATAAACACCAGTGTCTTTCTTTTGATGGGTAATAAATTTCTCTGTCGCTGTAACCATTTCCCATTGACCAGACCCCTCTAGGGCAGTTAGCTTTGGTTTGAACTCGTTACTCTCAGACAGATCGGTAGGCATACTAACAACAATGTATCCCCCTGGCTTGGTAATACGAATCAGTTCGTCAAATGCGTTACTTTTGACATGTCCATAGGTAAAAACCCCAACACTAATGATGGCATCAAAGGTGGCTGAGGGAAAATCCAAGGGTTCACCCAAAACTTGTTGGTGGAAACTGGTGTAAACATTCTTTTTCCGAGCTTCCTCTAGCATGCCTGAGGATATGTCCATCGCCTCTAGGTGATGGTAACCACGCTGGTGCAGAAATTGCCCAACCAAGCCTGTACCTGCTCCGGCATCTAAAATCTTGGCATCTTTGGAAACATAATTGACCAATACCTCCGCTGCAGGCTCTGGCCCCACATAGCCAAATGCATCATCTAGGTCTTGCTCGTAGTCTTTAGCCCAGATGTCATAGCGTTCAATTAATTCCTGATTATTCTGGGAACTATAGACCCACTGAACTGTATCTATTTTACTCATGTTTTTTCCGATACTATCTTTGTTAACAAGCATCTTGCTTAAGCTCCCAATTTGAGGTGAAATCTTCAGCTAGGCTTTCCCTAGCTGAGGCAGGGCAATAGAAAACACTAACGGGTGCATCTCATTTTTGTAAAAAAGTTGCGTAGGGTGCGTTAGGGGAGCCTCATTTTCCGCCTCGTAGCCAGGGTTTGGAGGAACCGCCCCGTAACGCACCACCGTGTCAAACAGCTTTGAGGAGATGCACCCAAACACTAACCTAATCTTGCTTGTGCTTTATCTAGGCAGTATTGTAGCTGTTGAGCTAAAACTGAAATATGGGGTTCGGTTACCATAGAGAAATGGTTCCCTGGGACAACATGAAATTCTAAGGGTTGAGCAGAAAGTTGATCCCAGCCCCAGGTTGGATCTTCTAGAGTCATTGCCTGATTAGGTAAATAATCCCCTAAAGCACCAACCTCACTGGCTCGGAAGAAGTTAATCGGAATTGAATCAATCTTCTGGGGTAGATAGCTAGCACTGGCTTTAGTATTAGCTTTGTAAACCTCAAACATTCGACTGAGGTCAGTTTTACTCAACATCTGACCAGTCTTTTTCAATCGTTCCAGAAAGTAGTTTAGCTGTTCTTCCGAACTAAGAAACTGGAGTGCTTCGCGGGAAATATCCAGGTTTTGACCTAAAAGGCCTCCATAGATAGTCGCTAACTCAGCTATGAATTTGGCATTATCCCAATTAACTACGTCTTTCTCTGGTTCAGGAATTTCTACTTGGACATCGACAATGGTCAGCATTGACACTTCCTGTCCTTGATTCCGTAATTGTTGAGCCATCTCAAATGCGACTTTCCCCCCGAAAGAATGACCACCTAGTAGATAGGGTCCGTTGGGTTGGAGTGCTTGTATAGCTTTAATATGGTGGGCAGCTATATCTGCCATACGAGTATAAGGTTGGAAGTCTTCCTCAAGACCGAGGGTACGCAAACCATATAACGGTTGTTCTGAACCTAGATCACGTGCCAACTGCTGGAAGTCAAAGACATTGCCAAGAATTCCAGAAACCAAGAATAAAGGAGGCTTTGACCCCTCGGGCTGAATGGGCACTAAGGTAGAAAGGAAGGAGTCGTTACCAGTGGAGTTATTTTGGGTTGCTAGGCTTGGTGAATCCTGAACAGCAAAAACTTCTTGGGATAAATAATCAACCATTGCCTCTATGGTTGGATAGTCAAATACTAGAGTTGAACGTAGAGAGCAGCCCACGCTAGATTGGAGATGATTCCTCAACTCCACTGCCATTAAAGAATCTAGACCCAAATCAATTAACCTTTGCCCCAGTTCTATTTGATCTGGAGAACTTAATCCTAAGGTTTTAGCAATTTGGGTACGAACGCGCTCTACTAACAAATCCCGACGTTGGTTAGCAGGAACTGCCTCTAATTCT
This sequence comes from Moorena sp. SIO3A2, assembly GCF_010672265.1. Classification (NCBI taxonomy): domain Bacteria; kingdom Bacillati; phylum Cyanobacteriota; class Cyanophyceae; order Coleofasciculales; family Coleofasciculaceae; genus Moorena; species Moorena sp. SIO3A2. Next base: position 57,951 of record NZ_JAAHHC010000017.1, on the reverse strand, counting down.
GTCTTAAAATCAAGATTTGTTTCCCTGACAGTAGTATTTACAGTAATATTTGGCGCAACATCTTCATAGAAAGGTGGCAGACTGTGGAATTGCTGTAGCCACTTGTCCCAATCCACTGACATTACACCTACTTGTGCTAGATCTTGTTGAAGCAGTTGTTCCAGTGCAAACAATCCCTGCTTTGGAGCTACGTTTGCCAGCCCCCAAGCAGCTATGCGCCCCTGATGGTCAGTACTCAGTTTTGCCCCCATTCCTATCTCACCCCAAGGTCCCCAATTAACGGTTAAAGCAGGTAATCCCAAGGCTTGACGATGAGCTGCTATTGCATCGAGAAAGGCATTAGCTGCCCCATAGCTTCCTAGACCGTGAGAACCTAATAAGGAGGAAATGGAGGAGAAACAGACAAAGAAATCCAAAGGCTGGTTTTGGGTAAGAGCATGTAGATTCCACGTTCCCTGCACTTTGGCAACCAGAACTTGGGCAAAGCGCTGCCAATCTTGCTGCGACAGTCCGCTGAAGTCAATAACTCCAGCGCAGTGAACTATACCCCCTAGAGGAAGCGAGGATTGCTCTATCTTAGTTAGTAACTCGGTAACTTGCCCTGCATTAGACACATCTGCTTGGGCTACTACCACCCGAGCACCTGAGTGTTCTAGCTTTCTTAACTTATCCTCGATCGCTGGTTTAGGGCTACTTCGCCCTACTAGCACCAGGTTTTTTGCCCCTTGTTCTACCATCCACTGGGCTACCAGTAAACCTAAATCTCCTAAGCCACCAGTAATTAGATAGCTGCGATCGTTGTCAAACACCAGAGGCTTGTTTGTTTCAACAACAGGGGAGCGAGATACTAGCCTAGCTACATAACGAGCTTGGTTGCGAAATGCTACTTGGTCTTCTTTATCCTCTGACTGAATTTCTGCCCATAGGGTTTGTATCTCATCCACTGCTGGGTTAGGGTCTAAATCCACCAGGACGGAATTGAATTCTGGGTATTCTAAACCAATAACTTTTCCCATGCCCCATAAGGGAGATTGAGCCACTCCAGGTACAGCAGGATTTGCTCCCACTGCTTGCGCTCCTCGGGTAGCAAACCACAAACGAGGAGGTTTACCATCTTGCTTCAGGAGAGTTTGGATTAGATATAAAGTACTGCCACAGCTAATCCTTGAGGCTAACTCTAGGTCAAGGGAGGAATCTAAGCTCCATAGATGTACTACCCCATCAATGTTGGAGATTTTCTCCCAGAGCTGCTGATAGTGTTGAGGGTTAGCAGGGTCTATCCTGAACTTGTGCTCAGCTATCTGTTCGTACTCCTTACCAGGGAAGACAACTGTACATCCCTGGTCTTGGGACTGGAGTAGGGCAACTAACTGCTGGCCAACTCCTTGAGCATCAGTAAATATCAGCCAGTTCTTCGGCTTGAGTAGTGCAGAACTCTGACGCTCTTTGATACGCCACTCTACCTGATAAAGGCAATTCTCTAGAGACTTCTCGGGGGTTTTGGTCAATGCTTCGTGGTGGCTTGTTTTACCGTTACCGTTACCATTACCATTACCATTACTATTCGGGTGAGTAAGTACTCCCTGGCGATACCAATCCGGAGCTTCTATCCAATAGTGCTGTCGCTGGAAGGGATAAGTGGGTAGTTGTTCCCGACAGCGCCCATAGTCTTCATCAAAACCAAACCAATCTACCGATATTCCCTGGACATAGAGTTGACCCAAACTGGTCAGGAGCTGTTGCCAATCATCTTGTTGAGGACGCAAACTAGGCAGCCACAATCCCTGATGTTCCGGTAAACAGTCCTGACCCATTCCCAAGAGGATTGGTTTGGGACCAATCTCTAGCAATACTTCCACACCCTGCTGTTCCAAACTATTCATACTAGCAGCAAATTGGACTGGCTGGAGAATATGACGACACCAATAACCTGGGGTTGCTATCTCTTCCGTTGCTACTTTACCAGTAACATTGGAAATCAACTTAATCTGTGGTGAAGAAAAGCTGATTTGTCGGGCCACTTGCTCAAACTCTTCCAGCATTGGCTCCATCAATGGTGAGTGGAAAGCATGGGAAACCGTTAACTTTTTGGTCTTGATGCCATCAGCTTCCAAAGTGGTAATAACTGCATTAATCGCTTCTCGCTTTCCAGAAATGACTATACTTAATGGCCCATTAATCGCAGCAATAGAAACATCTTTTTCATAGGGTTTAATGGCTGCGATCGCTTGTTCTAATGAAGCCAATAAAGATACCATCTCCCCATCTTGAGGTAAAGCCTGCATAAGCCTTCCCCGTTGGGCAATCAGTTTCAGGCCATCTTCTAGACTAAACACTCCAGCCACACAAGCAGCGACATATTCCCCGACACTATGACCCATCACTACATCAGGTTCTATGCCCCAAGATTTCCACAACTGGAACAGGGCATATTCGATGGCAAATAAAGCCGGTTGGGTATAAGCCGTCTGATTCAGTGACCAGTTATCAGTGGCTAGTGACTGGTCAGAGTCGGGATAAAGTACTTCTAGTAAAGATTGGTCTAGATAAGAGTGCAGGATTTCGTCGCAGCGATCTAGGGCTTCTCGGAAAGTCGGTTGGGTTTCGTAGAGTTGACGACCCATACCCACATACTGGGAACCTTGCCCAGTAAACAGAAAAGCGATCGCGTTTGGTTTTTGCTGACTATTTACTACACCAACCATCGGTGGTGGGAAAGCTGCCAATTGTTCCTGTAGCTGCTGTTTAGATTCAGCCACAACCGCTAAACGATGGTTAAAGTCTTTGCGTCCTGTATTAGCTGTAAAACAAATATCACCCAACTCTGCATCTTGATCACCATCAAGATAATTCACATAACGCTCTGCCAACTCTCGTAAAGCCTGATCTGTTTTCGCCGATAGTGTCAAAACATGCCACGGGCGCTCATTTTTTAATTTTGCATTTTTAATTTTGAATTGTTCCGGTGCTTCTTCCAAAACCACATGGGCATTGGTTCCTCCCATACCAAAAGAACTCACTCCAGCCCGGCGGGGAGTTCCATTTCTTTCCCATTCAGAAAGTTTTGTATTAACGTAGAAAGGGCTATTTTCAAAATCAATGTTGGGATTAGCTTGTTTAAAGTGGAGCGTTGGCGGTATTTGCTTGTGTTTTAAGGCCAATACTGTTTTAATCAGTCCGGCAATTCCTGCTGCTTCAATCAAATGTCCAATGTTAGTTTTTACTGAGCCAATGGCACAAAAGGGCCGAGACCCCGCGCCGCCGTTAGCGAAGCTCTCCGCCTCAGCGGAGTAAGGCGCAAGGGAACCCTCGGCAAGACCGCCTTTTTTATCACTACTCTTGGCAAATGCTTGGCTTAGGGCTCCTATTTCAATCGGGTCTCCCAAAGCTGTTCCTGTGCCGTGGGTTTCTACATAAGTAACCGTACTAGCATCGACCTCAGCTTCTGCCATAGCCGATGATATTACCTCTAGTTGACCTTCCACGCTGGGAGCTGTATAGCCCACCTTCAAGGCTCCATCATTATTAACTGCAGAACCTTTAATCACTGCTTGGATATTATCCCCATCTTCAATGGCTTTGCTGAGTAATTTGAGGATAACAATGCCAACTCCACTCCCAAACACAGTTCCCTTCGCTTCAGCATCAAAAGCTCGGCAGTGACCATCGGGAGAAAAAATCATATCCTCTTGATAGAGATAGCCCGTCTTCTGGGGAACTGTAACCGCAACACCTCCTGCCAAAGCTATGTCACATTCGCCGCTTTGCAGACTTTGGCAAGCCATATGTACTGCCACTAGGGAAGTAGAACAAGCGGTTTGTACATTAACGCTCGGCCCAGTTAAATTCAACTTGTAAGAAACCCTTGTGGGCAGAAAATCCTTACCATTAGCTAACCTTACCTGAAGATCGAAGGCTGAACCCAGAAATGTGCGTTGGGGGGAAAAACTACGGTTAGGATGAACATTGTTGATTAAGTAAGTGTTCATGCCAGAACCAGCATAAACCCCTACTGATCCGGAATAGGTTTGAGGATTGTAGCCAGACGTTTCTAGAGCTTCCCAAGCGCATTCTAAGAAAATTCGCTGTTGGGGATCCATAATTTCTGCTTCCTTGGCGCTGTAGCCAAAGAAAGAAGCATCAAACTCCTCAACACCAGGTAAAACGGCTCCCGCCTTGACGTAGTTAGGATCGTTGAATAAGGTGGTGTCGTTTAATTCCAATTCCTGCTCACCAAAAAAGGAAATGGATTCAATACCATCTCGCAGATTTTGCCAAAATTCATCAATATTCTTAGCACCTGGGAAACGACCAGACATGCCAATGATGGCTATTTCCGTTCCAGTAATGGTACGCCTTTTCTTTGGTTTACGGTCACTCAGACCTAGTTCTTCTTTTTGTACCTTACTTAAATTTTGAGCCAAACGCTGTATGGTTGGGTATTGAAACAGCTTGACAATGGATAGTTGGGAGCCAAAAGTTCCTGTTAATTTGTTATAAACCTGGGTCAGAAGTAAAGAATTACCACCTAGTTCAAAGAAATTATCCTTAATCCCCACTACCTCTAACTGCAGAACTTCCTGCCATACCTTAGCGATAACTTGCTCTGTTTCTGACTGGGGTCTCACTAGAGCTGTTGCCAAATCGGGACGAGACCGGTCTGGGGCAGGCAGTGCCCGGCGATTTACCTTGCCATTCGGGGTCAGAGGCATTTCCTCTAGGGTCACAAAGCCAGCCGGAACCATGTAGTCTGGTAGATTTTTGTGCAAATAACGGCGTAATTCTGGTTCCAATTGGCTGGCTACTTGTCCTTGTAAGGGATTATTAGCATAGGCTGTCCAGGGCAGACCAGGAGATCGGGTCATGGGGAACTTGGGCGCAGATGTGCCTTTTTGAAATAAAACATCATAGCAACCCTTAGTTTGGGAGTCAGACCAGTTAATAGCAATGGTATAAGGCAGTTGATCGCTCAATTCCCACCAATCCTCTGGTTCTATGCCATCAACCTTTAACTTTTGGAGGTTTTCCCTTAGTTCACCTACTGTGGCAGTTTCTCCATTGTGCAGCAGTTCCAGAAGCTGATTTTCTTCAGACAAACGGCCATTAGGTACTCCTTTAATACCTAAGACCTCTGGCTGTTCTGCCACCAGTAGTTCCTGGATCCCACTTAATTGGTTATCATTACCATTCCCTTTCGCCTCTTCCCAGTTTAACCAGCTCGGCTCTGCTGTAGGAGAAATATCTTTACCGACATGAAGAATCGCATCATAGCGGAATTTGCTCATTTCATTCTGGTAACGCCCCCGCCTGAGCTGTATTTGGACGTCACTAATTTGGGGAAGATGTGCCCCCAAGGCGGTGAAAAAGCCCGGGTCGATGGCCATTTGCCCCTCTTGGACTATGGCTTTGCGCACTCGCTGCAGCAATTGCTTTTTGGTCAAGGAGGTGGGAGCTTGTTGGAGTTGCACAGAGGCATGGAAAGCTTCTAACAAGGGCAAACTACGTACATCTCCGATGAAAATGCTTCCCCCAGGTTTTAGCAACTTCGCTGCGATTTCGATAACCTCTACTAGGTAATCTATACCGGGGAAAAGTTGCACCACTGAGTTAATGATTAAGGTGTCAAATGCTCCTGCCTCAATTTCCTCAAACGCTTTGTCAGCATAACCCTGGCGCAGCTCTACATGAGACCAACTGCCCTCCAATTTATCCATCTGTTCCTGGATATAGCGCAGGGCTTGGGGAGCAATATCTACACCGCAGTAAGAGGAACAGTGGGGAGCAACACGAAATAACAACATCCCAGTACCGCAACCAATTTCTAGTACGCGGTTGGGTTTACAGGAGAGAATCCTCTCAACTGTCCCCTCTACCCATTCGCGCATGTGGGCGGCTGGGATAGGCGCACCGGTATAGCTGTCGTTCCAACCACTGATGTTGAAGGTGGGATCGGCTTCAGTTGCTTCTTGGCTATAAGCCAGGTTCCACAACTCTTGCCATTGCTCTTGGATAGCTTGGGCTTCGCTTTCGTCTTTCTCTTCACTACCTTGGTAGTTGGGATTGGGAACAATATAAGCTACCAGGCGTTTATCCCCTCCTGAAACACCATTGCCTTGGTTTTCCTGGGCAACAACGACACTTTGATTTACCCCAGCATGTCGGTTCAGCACTGATTCGATTTCTCCAAGTTCAATGCGGAAGCCGCGAACTTTTACTTGATGATCGATACGACCGAGAAACTCGATCTTGCCATCGGGCAAGTAACGGGCTAAATCTCCAGTTTTGTAGAGGCGTTCTGATTTTGATTGATCAAAGGGATTGGTAATAAATTTTTCTTTGGTTAAATCTGGACGATTACGATAACCTCTAGCCAGCCCGGCTCCACCAATGTGTAGTTCGCCAGCGACTCCAATGGGGACTGGCTGCAGATGGGCATCGAGGATATAGATTTGCGTATTGGCAATGGGTTGGCCGATTGATTCTGGAGCATCTAATCCTGGTTGGGATTGCCTGCCTTTAGCTACTTCATGGACAGTTGACCAGATAGTGGCTTCTGTCGGACCGTACATATTCCACAGGGAAGCTTTCCTCTCTAAGAGCTGATCCGCCAGTTCTGAGGGTAACGCTTCGCCACCACAAAGGATTTTTAACCCTGGGATACCTTCCCAACCGGATGCTAAAAGCAAATACCAGGTGGCTGGAGTGGCTTGCATCACCGTAGCGTCACTATCTTTGATCAGTTTCCCCAACAACTGCCCGGAAGAAGCTACTTCACGGCTGACCAAAACGATCTTGGCTCCAACACTAAGGGGCAGGTAAAGTTCTAGTCCGGCAATATCAAAGGATATGGTGGTAACTGCTACCAGAGTATCCTGTGACCTTAATCCAGGCCGTTGGGCCATCGAAGTTAAAAAGTTGACTACGGATTGATGAGGAATTTGCACTCCCTTAGGTTTGCCTGTGGAACCAGAGGTGTAGATCGTATAAGCTAAGTTTTCCGGCTTTACGCCACTATCGGTGTTTCCCTGGCTTTGTTGAGAAATTAGTTCCCAATCAGTATCTAAGCAAACTATTGTTAATTTTTCTTTGTCGGCAACTAATGACTCTTGATTGGTAACTAAGGACGAATGAGTCAATAATACTGGTGCTTGGGCATCTTCTAACATATAGGCCAAGCGCTCTTGGGGATAGGCTGGATCTAAGGGCACATAAGCCCCACCTGCTTTAAGGATTGCCAATAGTCCCACCAGCATTAAATGCGTTCGCGAAGCGGCTCTGAAGGAGCTTCGCTCTACACAAATACCCACTAATACTTCTGGCCCTACACCCAGTTCTTGCAAATAGTGGGCCAGTTGATTGGCTCGTTGGTTAAGTTCTCGGTAACTTAGTTGTTCTTGTTCAAATACTACAGCTACTGCATCTGGGGTGCGTTCAGCTTGCTCTTCAAACAACTGATGGATACACTTGTCCTGGGGATAGTCTGCTGAGGTATCGTTCCACTCCACCAGCAGTTGCTGCCGTTCGGCTTCAGTTAATAGGGGCAAGGTAGAAATTGACTGCTCCGGATTGGCCATCATTCCCTCTAGCAAGGAAAGCCAATGCCCCAACATTCGCCTAATTGAGTCGGATTTAAATAACTCCCTGTTGTACTCCCACCTAATGGTTAATTTTCCTTCTGTTTCTTTAGCTACCACCACTAGATCGCACTGGCTGGTGTAGGCTGAGATTTCTTTGAGTTCTGCTTCACTAATTCCTGTCTGTGACAGAGGGAATGGTTGATCGCACCACACCAACATCACTTGAAAAATCGGGGCTTTTGCTAATTCTTCTGCTAATTCTTGATTGCTGTTAATCCCCTTGAGGAGTTCTTCAAATGGGTAATCTCGATATAAGGCAGCTTCTTCAACTGTTTGGCTAACCCGCTTTAATAGTTCTTTCCCACTGATATCACTGCTTTCATCACTGCTTAGATCTGTGCGCAAGGCAATCGGATTAATCCTAACTCCACCCTTGTGTTCCCCTTGCTGGGAGGTCTTCAACCCCCTGGTTTCTTTTACACTAGTTGCCACAGACCCGATGATGATATCTGCGATGCCCGTATAACGGAACCACATAATTTTCAAGGCGGCCAGGAGGACGGTAAATGGGCTGACCTTGAAGCGATCGCTTAGGGTTTTTAGGTCTTGGTAAAACTCTCTATCCAGCTTGGTGACTTCTGTTGCTACCTTTACCGATGACACCGATAAACGTGGATAATCTATTGGGATTTCTAACACTGCTAAACCCCCTGAGAGCCTTTGCTGCCAGTAGGTTCTTTGTTCGGTTAGATTGATTTTTGGTTCAATCGTTGTCCCTGTAACCATTACACAATCCCAAGTTTTTCAAACACTAGATACCTTAAACGATAATCAGAGATAAATCAAGGGTGAGCTGCTGAAAACTACTCTCAACTCCTTAACTGATAGTAGGGCTGTGACATTGCTCGTCCAAGATAGATGGGGAGATGGGGCGATTGTTATTAAGGGGAATTATCGGGACATGATATTACTCATTAGGTTGAAGCCAAACCGGGAATAGTTTCTAGTTTAGCTGGCTGTTTGGTCGATAATTAGTTATAATTAAAAACTTTTACTTTTTCCCTTTGACCCTGTTATCAACGGTGAACAGGAATTTTGGGATGCTCTGTAGGAGCTGCGAAGCGAAGGCTAATTTCTGGTCAATAAATCTGTCCTAATCGTTTCTAAGAGGGGTAAAACAGTGCTGCTCGGATAGTATAGCACTACGCATTAAGGTGTTTGACATTGATAAAAGCTGACAAAGTGCGACCCGTGGCGAATTAAATTCTTAATGCGGAAAGCGCACCTAAGCTAATGCACGTCAACTTTTGCCTCTTGCCTGTTGCCTCTTGCCTTGCGCGTAGCGCTATACCGACCGATAATTTTGACCTTCGCGCAAGCCTGTGCGCCTTAGCTCACCTTAAACTTTACCCCAGTAATAAGGGAGAGAGGGCTTATTGCCATCAACCCTGCCAAGGATTATCTCACAGTCAATCAATTCCCTTGTTTCGAACTTACTAGACGAGTTAAACTATTAAAGTTCCTGTTCTACCGTAAGCTATTAGATAAAATCCGAGTATGATACATGCTGGTGTAAGTGAATTAAAACAAGCTTTTCATCAGCATCTTGCAGCTCATCGCTCTCTCACTGGTCCTTCTTCCTATCTTTTGCTTTTTTATGCCGCTGAATGTGGACTCAAGAGTATTCGGTTGAGAAGAAACAACTTACGAACCACAAAATACTTTCAAGATCCGATAAAAAAATATGGTCATAATTTAGATAGCTGGTGTAAAGAGCTGAGAATTTCTGCTAATCAACTTACGTTTAAAACCCAAACTAAAAATAAGTCAACTCCTTCCTTTCGTATTGCCTGTGATGATTCTATTCAAGATATCGGAAAAGCTCATCAAGTTTGGCGATATGGCATTACCATAAAGAAAGAAGATGAAGAACACGTAATCGAGTGGCTCCATCAGCTTTGTAATTGGATTAAAGAGAATATATAACGATGATTCCATCAGATATTCGACTGTACACCTGGGTAGATGTAGAAGAAGTATTGTTGCGATCGCAAGAGCAAGAGCAATGGCCAAAAGACTTAGTTTGGGCTAGAGGGTATTGGGATGAATTAGTTCTCGGTATTCGTCCTGGTACTCAAAGCTCAATCAAAACATGGCTTCAGGAAGTCTACGAACCTCGATTCCAAGATAATGGCCAACAGGGTAATGATTGTATTATCCTCGAAAGTGCCGAGGGCAATCAGCGCACCTTACCGATTATTTTAGAAGAAACAGAGGAAGAACCCCCAACTCCTAAACTTATCCCCAATCTAGCTAGACCTACTGTTATTTGGCAACGAACTGAGAAGCTTCAAGCACCGGATATCTTCCCAGATGATTTACCTCCAGTGCTTGCCTTTCATTCTTTTAAAGGTGGTGTGGGTCGAACGACTCATGCTCTGGCCCTAGCACAAGCTTTAATCAACGCCAAGCAAAAAGTTCTTTTGATTGATGGCGATTTAGAGGCTCCTGGAATTAGTTGGTTATTAGAATCTAGGCTGCCTTATCCTCCTATTTGTTTCGCCGATATTATTGCCTTAATTCATGGAGACCCTTCTCCAGACGCAGAGCAAACCATTGACTTAGCAACCCAAAAACTTCAAAATGCTTTAGTAGACGGAATCTATATATTACCTTCCTTTCGTGTTAATAGCCGATTGACTGGTTTAGCCATTAAGCCAGAACATCTAATTAAAGGCCATAAAAATCCTTTTATCTTGACGGATAGTTTAGCTCGTCTCGGCAAAGCCTTAGGAGTTAATGTTGTTTTAGTGGATTTGCGAGCAGGACTCTCGGAATTAGCAGCAGGATTAATTTTAGATCCGCGAGTCTATCGGATCTTTGTCTCTACGTTAAGCGGACAATCCATCAACGGAACTGTAAGGCTTTTAGAATTAATTGCTAAACTAGCACCCTCGACACGAGATAAAGACCCTTACCCTGCTTTTATTTTGACTAAAGTTCCTCAAGATGAAACAGCTGAAAATTTAATTATCGAATCAGAACAAACACTTTTAGAAGCCATTCAAACCTTGCTAGGGGAAGATAGTGAACCAATTAGAATTACCACCCCATTTACTGAAAGGTTACAAATTTTGTCTAATTCTTGGCAAGAGGTTTGGCAGCACTTGGGAACTTCTCAATTGATTGATTTACTACATCCTTTATTAGAATGGCTGCCTGATAATTTAAATAAATCCAATCCACCAGATGAACCTTTAAGTTTATTAAAGTCTCAAAGAGAAAGCTTGAGAGATATAGCCGAAAAAATGATTTATGCAGAGCATGCTGAAACTGAAGATTTTCTAGTTACTGAATCTTTGGCAAATTTAGCTAATAATTATCGAAACCAGATTCCAATCACTGTCGTTATTGGAGCCAAGGGTTCGGGTAAAACTTATACGTTTATGCAAATTATACGCAGAAAAGAATGGCAAAAATTTGGAGAAGATGTAGGAGTAAGTAATGTAGATAGCACAGCCTTTATAGCACCAATTATCGCTTCAACTAATCTCAATAATAAAGCAAAAGAAATAGTAGATGACGTCCGGAAATATTGTGCTGAACAGATAGGGTTGACACCTCCCGTCAATGACAGTGAGATTAAAGACTATATTCGAGAAGGATGTCAACAGAATTTACATGAAGGTCAATGGCGCGATCGCTGGTTGGATGTCATTGCCAAGAGTCTAGGTATGACAGGTAAAGGTCGCGATTTACCTAAGTATCTAGCTGATAATAAACAAAAAATAGTAGCTGTAATTGACGGCTTGGAGGACTTATTTCAAGAATTTGCTCAGGATAAAGCTCAACAAACTGCTTTACGAGCGTTATTGCAAGATGTCCCTCAATGGCTGGAACAACAACCCTTTCGTGGTTTAGGAATTATTATTTTTGTCAGACAAGATATTTTCAAGGCTTCTGTCCGTCAAAATTCCGGTCAAATGATGTATCGCTATCAGCCTTATGGGTTAAGGTGGAATGAAGAAAGCGTATTGAGATTAGTTGCTTGGGTTGCCAATAAAGCTAAGATTTGGTTAAACTTAAATCCAGACGAGCTTCAAGATATGAATGAAGCAGAACTTACGGAAAGTCTAAGACCCTTGTGGGGCAAAAACCTAGGAAACGATCGCTCTAGACAAGCACGTTCTGCTCCGTTTGTCATTGCCGCATTATCTGACTACAATGGACAAATTCAGTCTAGGGATGTCGTGCGTTTTCTTAAAATTGCGGCAGGACAATCCATTGATGATGATTATTGGCAAGACCGAATTCTAGTTCCCAAAGCAATTCGAGGTTGTTTGGATGAATGCAGCCAAGAAAAAATTACAGAAATAGAGCTAGAAAATGAACCGTTAAAAAGAGTATTTAATAAATTACGTCAATTATCAGCAGATAATAAAAAAAACCCTTTTCAACTAGAAAATATTGGCTTATCTCCAGAAGACATTAGCCTCCTTAAAGAAAATGGAGTCATTATCGCTGACGGCGATAAGTATTACGTTTCAGAAATCTTTCGTTTAGGATTAGGGTTTTCCCAAAATGTTGGCAGACCAAAAATTATGGCTTTAGCTCGTCGAGCTGGACAAGGAATCTAGATGATGCTTATTAAGGGATTATTTACCGCTCCCCTCCTTAAAAGAAGGTGATTGAAACGGTTAAGGGAGCAGGGCTGTTTCAAAATTCAATAAATTAGAGCGAGAGAGGGGAATAGGTTAAACGCATTGGTTCAATAAACTATGAACCCTAACGAATAAACACTCTTCCCCAGACTCTTGCTTTACGAACTAGGCTCTCACAACTAATTCGACCATTTTTGGGCAACTAACTCAGCCAAATCTACAACCCGCTGAGAGTAACCCCACTCATTGTCATACCAGGCAACAACCTTAACCATATCGCCACCCATGACCATAGTTAAGCTAGAATCCACAATTGAGGAAGCATCATGACCCCTGTAATCACAGGAAACAAGAGGTTCGTCGCCGTAAGCCAAAATTCCCTTGAGTGGGCCTTCAGCTGCTTCTTTGAGCACTTGATTGACCTGCTCAGCAATGGTACTTTTCTCCACTTGAACCACCAAGTCAACGATAGACACATTAGGAGTTGGCACCCGCAGAGCAATACCATTGAGTTTCCCTTTCAGTTCAGGAATCACTAGGGCTACCGCTTTGGCCGCACCAGTAGAGGTAGGGACAATGTTGAGCGCTGCTGCCCGAGCCCGACGTACATCCCGGTGGCTCGCATCAAGAAGCCGCTGGTCCCCCGTGTAGCTGTGGGTTGTGGTCATTGTCCCTTTGATAATGCCAAACTGCTCATGCAGTACTTTGGCAAAGGGAGCTAGACAGTTGGTAGTACAGCTAGCATTGCTAATCACGTTATTTCCTTCGTCGGTGTAGTCTTCGTGATTAACACCCATGACATAGGTGGGGACGTCGCCTTGGCCAGGAGCAGTGATTAGCACTTTCTTAGCACCAGCAGCTATATGCTTGCCAGCTCCATCCTGATCTCGGAAGACACCAGTGGCTTCGATAACTAGGTCAACACCCCAAGAGTCCCAGGGCAAGTTCAAGGGGTTCCGGTCGGATACACACTTGACAGTTTTTCCATTAGCTGTGATGGAATTTTGATCACAACTGATATCTGCATCAAGTTTGCCCAGCATTGAGTCGTATTTGAGCAGATGGGCATTTGTCTTGGGATCAGAGGTATCATTGATTCCCACTATCTCTAACTGGCTATTCTCCCGAGTCAGCCAGCATCTCATAAAGTTGCGTCCGATGCGTCCAAAACCATTGATCGCTACTCTAATCACTGCTTCTTGCCCTCTGTAATTCAAAGTAAATATTTTCTTAATGATTCTAATAATATCGCAAAGGTTGAAACAATTTGAAACTTTTACTGAATTAATGTGGTGTGATGTACTCGTTTTGAAGCCAGATGGGTATACTTATCTCCAAAGCTGGAGGTTTTGGGAGCAGAGTCTCCTCTGGGGATGGCACAGATCTGACAGATCTCAATATTGCCTCGGCAACCTGATTTTACTCACGCCATGTCTGAATGCAGTCGCTCCCAAAGCCCCTCTCCCCTAACCAGTCTCAACCGATTAGTTTGGTATGTAAGTCCTAACCCTCATGGTTGGGAGTCATACGGATAAACCCAAAAATCACCACTAGCTCTGTTCTAGTGCTATTTTATGGGTGTTTATGGGTCTTGGGACGTTTTTCCGGATTGAGAACTCTTGTTGACGTGTAATATATACGACAATCTAGGTACTCAAAAATCAGTTATGTAACAGTTACGTTATCAAACTTAAGGTATTATTCCCCGGTTTGACAGTACAGATGTACTTATTTACCAAAAATTATTCCTGGATATGTATTTTTCCTGATATGATAGCGCGTGTTATTGGCAAATTAGGCGTGTGCGGTGTGGTGTGTAAGGAGTTAAAATGCCAAAGACTGTTGATTTCAGTAATAAACCATTTCATTTCATTGGTATTGGCGGAATTGGGATGTCAGCTCTTGCCTACATCCTAGCCAAACGCCAATTCCGAGTATCTGGCTCAGATACTCGGACAACCCATATCACGCAACGTTTGCAAGCAGTAGGTGCTCAGATCTTCAGACAGCAGTGTGCTGCCAACTTAGAATTTTTCCAATCCAGGAACGCACCAGCTTGTGAGGACGTAGCAGCTAAAACGGTTAGCACGAGTTTGAACCCAAAGGCGCTCACAGAAATATCACAATCAAGTCCGACTATATCTGTAGCTGACCCCTGTTTAGGATTGCCTCAAGTTATCTGTTCCACAGCAATTAACCCATTAAACTCTGAGTATCAGGCAGCTTTAAAGCTAGGTTGCCCGATTTTCCATCGCTCAGATTTACTAGCGGCGTTGATTGAAGACTATTACAGTATAGCAGTCGCTGGGACTCATGGGAAAACTACAACCAGTAGTTTGATCGGTTATCTACTGTGGCAAGCGGGTTGTGACCCCACCATGATTATCGGTGGTGAGGTGGATGCTATCGGTGGTAATGCCAGGCTGGGAAATGGACCATTACTGGTTGCTGAGGCTGATGAATCCGATGGTTCATTGGTTAAGCTCTCCGCCGAGATTGGTGTAGTAACCAATATTGAGCTGGATCATCCAGACCATTACCAGAAGTTAGAGGAGGTTGTTGAAATATTCCAGACGTTCGCGAAGCGCTGTAAAAATTTAGTGGGATGTATTGATTGCGAGACAGTGCGATCGCAACTAAAACCGAATATCAGCTATAGTCTACGGCGGGATATGGGGGCAGACTATAGCGTTGATGATGTAACTTATGAAGCTAATGGCACTACCGCCAGAGTTTGGGAGGGCAATCAGGTTTTAGGTCGGTTGGAGCTGAAATTGCTGGGCAAACATAATCTCAGCAATGCCCTAGCCGCAGTAGCAGTAGCACGAAATTTGGGGTTAGAGTTTGAGGCAATTGCCTCCGGGATCGCTAGCTTTGAGGGAGCAAAACGCCGATTTGAGCTGCGGGGCAAGTGCAATGATATTAGTTTTGTGGATGACTATGCTCACCACCCCAGTGAAATTCAGGCAACCCTAGCTGCCGCAAGAATTCAGGTCAACGCTGACCAGCGAATAATTGCAATTTTCCAACCTCACCGATATAGTCGTACCCTGAGGTTTCTCCCCGAGTTTAGTGTTTCCTTTAGTAACGCTGACTTGGTGGTTATCAGTGATATCTACAGTGCTGGGGAACCAGATTTAGGAGAAATTAGTGGGGAAAACCTTTATCAGGCGATCGCATCTAACCATAAGGATGTGCATTACCAACCAACTCTCGAATCAGTGGTAGAGTTTCTCAACCAAATTCTCTATCCTGGGGACTTAGCCCTATTCTTGGGAGCCGGTAATCTGAATCAGATTATTCCTAAGGTTATGGGGTTTTACCAACAGCCTGACAATGGCTTAGTTAAGCAAGATTTAGCCCCAAAGCATCAATAATTGTCAATCAAGCTAGGGAATCGTAACTATAGACCTACCTCAGAAGGTCAGTATGATCTCAAGCCTCTACTATACTCGTGAATCAACTTTCCACGAACTCCTCTGGGTACTCTACCCCCTAGCAATTCTAGCCAATGTGACTGCCAAAAACCGATCGGCATTATTTTCATTGTGTGTAGATCCGACTCTCTACCCTGATTTTCCTGATGATAACTAGCGTGCTAACCCAGAAAAAAACTCCTTCCCAGTTACAGTTGTATATTCCAGGAACCAATTGTCCACTTCAGTCCCAGGTATCCTTAGCCAAACTCACCTCATTTCGTGTGGGAGGTCCCGCTCAGTGGTACGTCGCCCCTCGGAGCCTAGAAGACCTACAAGCTAGTTTCCAGTGGGCTCACTACCAAAAATTACCCCTAACCCTGTTAGGGGCGGGTTCCAACCTTCTAGTCAGCGATATCGGTTTGCCGGGTTTGGTAATTTGTACTCGCTATCTGCGCCATACTCACTTTGATGCAGATACAGGGAGAATTACCGCCAGTGCTGGTGTACCGATTGCCCGTCTGGCATGGCAGGCTGCCAAACGAGGCTGGGAAGGGCTAGAGTGGGCTGTGGGCATACCTGGAACCGTTGGTGGTGCTGTGGTCATGAATGCTGGTGCCCACAAAAGTTCCACAGCTGATCTTCTGTTTCATACAGATGTTCTATCCCCTGATGGCTCAATGGCGCAACTCACTAGCCAAGACCTAGGCTTTAGCTATCGCACCTCAATCCTTCAAGGTAGCGATCGCATAGTCACCCAGGCCACATTTCAGTTAAAACCGGGTGCTGAACCAAAACAGGTGCGCTCACTGACATCGCAGCATTTGTCAAAACGACATACTACCCAACCTTACCACCTACCTAGTTGTGGCAGTGTCTTCCGCAACCCTGACCCCTATGCTGCTGGTTGGCTAATTGAACAAATTGGTCTAAAAGGCTACCAAATTGGTGGTGCTAGAATAGCCGAACGCCATGCCAACTTTATACTTAACTGTGGTGATGCTAAGGCTAGCGATATCTTCCGCATGATCCACCATATACAGGAGCAAGTAGAAAAGCACTGGTCACTGTGTTTAGAGCCAGAAGTGAGGATTTTAGGTGATTTTACCAAAAAACAGAAAAACATCAAGCCAGAGTTAGCCACTTAATTCCCATACGTGGGCGGTGTTCGCGTAGCGTGGCCTACGGCCAAGAAGCTTACCGGGATTTATCCCGGCCATCGTGCTATAATGAAAGTACGAGTAAGGACAAGGTTGGTTGCTTTGATTTTTTGCGCTTTTCGGTTAAATTCCGGCCACTTAAGGGACGGGGAAATCCTACTCCTCAAGACACAGGCAAGTGATAGCAGCAAAAAGTAGCAATTTATCGCCCTAATTTGTGGGTACAACCACTCTGAAAGGTTTTTAAGTTAAAAGTAGCTCCACAGGTTGACTCTTTGTTGATCCGTTCGCGTAGCGTGGCCTACGGCCAGGGAAGTAAGGCGTTTTTGAGTGCGCCACAACAGTATAGTTTGGATTTTCGTCTAAATCTTACTGTAAGCAGTGTCGTTGAGCGTGGTTTCAACCCGAGTAACGACATCCGTTTAGAATCCACGTATTTCAATGCGTGGAGAACTCAATAGCAGTTGAAAGCCCTATCTCTTTAGAGCAGGCATAAAAACCAGCGAGGGGATAAATCCCCTCCTATGGTTCCAGTAGATATACCAAAACCGATCATGTTGGAATCTCAGTTCAAAGCTGATGACCAACATGATCAATTTTTAGTTTATAGTTGTGCTTGGCTAAACTAGAAAAGAACGGGAGGAAGTTAACTATATGACTTCAGCCCATGTATGAATAAGGAGACCGGGAATTTATTCCCCTATTTCCTATTGCTTTTAAGGCCAGGAAAGGTTAGTGGACAGTCAAATAGCATCACAATAGATACACGATAGATACACAATAGATAAAGGTTAATCACCACAGGATTTCTAATGTCAGCGCACCCCTTGCCCATAGACTGGGCTTAGTGCCAACCTGGGCAGCGGTTAAAACCGCGCTTGACGTTTGTTTTTCCTGCCCGGTCATTAGACAGGGGATTTCTAAACTTAACTGGGATTTTTTATGACACAAGACAAAGGAAAAGGATTTGGTCTCGGTCTCGGCAAGATGAAAGAACTAGCCGAAGCGTTCAAAAAAGCTCAAGAAGTTCAAAAGGGTGCCAAAGAGCTCCAGGATCAGTTGGAGCAAATGGAAATTGAGGGAACATCAGGGGAAGACGGTAAGGTGAAGGTGTTTCTCAGTGGCAATCAGGAACCCCTACGTGTAGAGATTTCTGAGGATGCTATCAATCAAGGAGCTGAGGCTTTATCTGAACTGGTGTTAGCAGCCATGAAAAATGCCTATGAGACCTCCACAGCCACTATGCGGGAGCGCATGGAAGAACTTACCAGTGGGTTAAATTTACCAGGTTTATAACTTCATCGGTCAATCCCCACTCGGGATTCCGTAGGAAAAAACTATAGGCATGAGGAAATTAATCATTTTAAATGGTTCCAAACCTCATGCCGAATATCCCATTAATACCTGACTATTGATCAAGATTTGAGTAAAACGAAGCTACCTGTAGCTTTGGCAGTGAAGTAAGTCCATAATATAAGCTCTTAGCCACGTGTATATTGGCTGCTTCTGTCAAGTGAATGGCATCATGAAAGGCGAGTTCGGGAAAGTTTTGATAAATTGTGTACAAGTTGAGAACCTTGATATTTTTGGGAAAGCCTTTCTCCAGTTGCTGACCCGCTACCACCAATTTGGGATAATTGGCTTGCACTTGTTTTTGGTAAACTTTTCCTAACTGCTGCAAAATTTCCTTCTCTGCTGGTTTGATCTTGTTGTTGCCACGACCAGTGATTTCTGGTTGGACAGCAACTAGTAAAGGAATTCCCTGTCCTGCGGTTAAACGCAGCATATGTCTGAGGTTATTTCGATAGCGCGTCAATCGACGTTCGAGTTCATCGGATTTCTGAGGAAGATACTTCTTCAGTGGCATAACGTCCCCCCTCATCACTAGAGACCGCTGACTCACTGATGGCTGAGGCTGCAAGACCCAATATGTGATTGCTTTAGCAAGATAAGTTTTTGTAACTAAATGCTTCAACTGCTGGGTGAGATGAGTCCAAAAATGCCCAGTCGCATTTTGCAAGAAGGCTTCTGTGTTAGGAATATCTGTTAAATTTTGGTCACTGGGGGTGATCAAGTCTGTGTATCCACCCAACACTATTACTGCGTCTGGACTGTAAGGTAAAATCTTTAGAGCTAACTGAGCTAGTGCATTGCCAGATGTATACCCTGGTACGGCGGCATTGATTACACGATACTTACCATCTCGGATCTTTGGCGGCAGAGCAAGTGCTTGCTTTAATTCCGGTTCAGAAGGGGGTAAGGTCATCGGTCGGTATTTCTGTGGGGAACGCCTTTGCTGTGTTATCCGTTCATTGAGACGAGCTTCTAAGTAGTTGGCTATGGTAACTTGATTATTGGCATTCCCTTGACCGAAGGCTGTCGAGCCACCTAACAAAAAAATCCGAATTTCATTTTTGGGTTTGACCAAGGGAACGGGGTCGTCGTCCCGGAAACCCTGCTCATTAATGCGCCAGAAATCACTCTGTTGCTTCCCCAATAAACTGTAACCTACAGCTAAATCCCGTTGGACAGCTAGATCACCAAGGTCTGGTAATCCATCATAAAGCTGCTGTGTCTGGTCAACGAACTTGGGACGGTAAACAGTTAAATCTCTGGGTGCCCCCTTGTAGGTAGCTATCTCATTAATTTTGCCGACCGCAGCCAGTAACAAACGAGCCAACAATTCCACAATCATCAAACTTAGAACTATCCCTGCGAGCATCGTCAGTAGGTTAAACCGTCGGCGGCGCTTGCGGTAAAGGCTACGGCGCGACTTAAATATTAAATCTCTTCCTTGCATAACCGTTAAATTAGGAGGTATCCCTTTATAAGTTGGTGTGTTTAAATCACTGCGTTGCTAGACATTGAAGCATGAAGCGACATCGCACCACATAGGTTCAACTATCCCTAAGAGCAATTTCGTTGCTAAACTTAACACGGCGCAGCTCGTAGTTGACCAATTAATATACTCATGCCCTCCTTACTCTTTGTCTGCCTTGGTAATATCTGCCGTTCTCCCTCAGCTGAGAACATCATGAATCACTTGATAGCACAAGCAAATCTTTCTGACCAAATTGTCTGCGATTCCGCTGGTACTTCCAGTTATCATATTGGTTCTCCCCCGGATCGGCGTATGACAGCAGCTGCCAAACGTCGGGGGATTATACTCCAGGGGAAAGCACGGCAGTTTAATCGGTCTGACTTGGAAGAATTTGACCTGATTTTGGCTATGGATCAGCAAAACTACGAAGATATTATCTCTCTTGATCCAGCTGGGAAGTATAAAGATAAAGTAAGGCTAATGTGTGATTTTGCCAGTCATCACACCGAGCGATCAGTCCCCGATCCATACTACGGTGGACCAGAGGGTTTTAATAAGGTGATTGATTTACTGCTAGACGCTTGCGAAGGTCTGCTGGAACACGTTGTTGACAATTACACCAAGACTAGGCAAAACTAAAAACTCCCAACTACTAATTGCCAATGGTGAACTCACCTTTGGTGCCATTGGTGGTTAACTCGATTAATTCATTTGATTAAATGCTGTTCTAAGGCGAATCGTAATAGTTCGGCTCGGTTACTGGTATCAGTTTTTCTGAACAGACTACTAACGTACTTCTCGATTGTCCTCGGACTCAGGTATAGTTGGTTACCGATTTCGACATTGGATAAACCAGTAGCCAGTAAATTCAATACTTGCTGTTCCCGCTCGGTCAGGTGTAGAGCATGAGCTTGGGTATTATTCCCTGATTGATGATTAATCTCTGGTGATGAGTATCGTAACTCCATATGAATCACTTGCGATCGCTCTAGTAAACTGTTAATGACTGCACCCAATTCTTGCATCTCAAAGGGCTTAGGTAGGTAGACATCACACCCCGACTGATAACCCTTGATGCGTTGATTGGTGCTATTGAGTTCGGTTAAAAATACCACAGGTAACAACCGCAATGGGGGCTTCTGACGCACTTTTCTCACCAGTTCATAGCCATCTATTCGGGGCATATTAATATCTGTAACCAGAAGGTGAGGGTGATAAGTCTCAATCATAGACAGCGCTTGCTGACCATTTTCAGCAGTAATAACTGAATAACCTGACATTTCCAGATAATCGCTTACAGACAGACGAGTGCCCAGGTCGTCATCTGCAACCAGAATAATCAATGGCATGGGATAACTATAGTACTGACATTTAGAACAAACCTACTCCTAAGCTAGGTCATCTGGTGCTCAATTGGTGACCAAAAATACTTCGACGCCAGCTCCGCCAGAACTGTCTGGAGATAGGAGTTGCCTGGTAAAATAAATATAGATACCTAGACAACAACATAGCTTAGGGTTCACAAAGAAGCACTAAGTGATTAATTAGTCAGTCAGCCCCCCCTCTTGCCTAGAGCAGCTACTACTCTGATAATCCTTGCATAGCACTTAACGCTTTCCCCAAGCGCTTGACACCATCAGAGCAATCGAGGCGATCTAAATGAACTTCGATAAAGGAGATACTATTGTGGTTAACTTTTGCTTGTTCTAAGGCTTGTTCTAGCTCACCTTCAGTACGCACTTGGCAACTCCAGCTATTTCCAAAAACCTGGGGTAACTGATGATATTTCCAAGGTTGAATATTGTTGTACGAGCCTTCATGTATAGCTCGCTCAATAGTGTACCCGTCATTATTAATTAAGAAGATAATCGGGTTAAGTTGATGCCTAATAATCGTAGAAAGTTCCTGACAGGTCATCTGGAAGGCACCATCACCGACAAACACAACCGGTCTACGGTTAGGAACAGCCAAACCGACTCCTAGACAGGCAGGAACTGAGAAGCCTATAGATGTGTAAAGGGCCTGTCCAATGTAGTCGCTGTCTCCTTGGAGTACCAAATCAACGGTAGCAATTAAAGCATCACCAGTTTCAGCAATCACGATTGACTCATCATCAATAAAGTGAGTCATCCGCTCATAGAACCTGGCGTTGGTTAGCTTTTGCTCAGGTTGTGACTCAAAGCGTTTAGACAAAGACTCTATAGCTGGCTTGATATCCAAGACATCAGACTTTTTCTTCTGAAGTTTGGCAGTTAGACCAGCCATGAAATCCGGTAGATACACTGGAGAATAGAAGTGGTGTTTGATTTTAACTTTGTCAGAATTAGCGTTAATTAATCGGTCTTCCGGCAGTTGGGCAGTGAAACCACCCAGATTAATGTCTGACATGAAGGCACCCAGGCATAAAATACAGTCGGCTGTTTCAACTCGTTGGCGTACATACTCCTGACTGAACGCTCCTGCATAACTACCAATGAATTGTCGGTGGCCTTCCGAGAGAATTGACTTGCCTAACAGAGTGGTAGCGAAGGGATATCCCGTCTGCTCCAGCAGGTTGGTAAGTTGGTCTGCTATACCGTAGCGGTGGAGTTCAACCCCAGCTATAATAACGGGATGCTGGGATTGCTCTAGCAAACTTACCGCCTCTTCAACTGCCTCTGATAAAGCGTTGATATCTATAATTGGGGCTTCTGGCAGGTCACGCTCCCCAGTAACAGGACAAGGTTGATTGACTAAGTCTGAGGGAATTTCAATGTATACAGGTCTCCGGTGGCGCAAACAAGCAGCAATGGTCTGGTCGATTTGCCTTGCCGCTTGACTAGGGCTGGTAAGCCTCACGGCTGCCACTGTAATTTTTTCAAAAATTTCCAGCTGTAGATTGTAATTACCGGCAGTGTGATGTAGGAGTAACTTTTGCTGCCGCTGGGAACTGTTAGGCGCTCCACTAATCACGATCAAGGGGACTAGCTCAGCGTAGGCACCAGCCACAGCATTCACTAGACTGAGTCCACCGACATTATAGGTAACGCACAACCCACCAACACCATTAAGGCGGGCATAGGCATCAGCTGCATATCCGGCATTGAGTTCGTTACAGGTGTAGATTAACTCTACAGAACTCTCTAGCAAGACATCCATCAGACCCAGGACGTAATCTCCTACTACGCCAAAAATATGCTTGACACCAGCGGCTTGCAGGCGTTGAGTAAGGTATTGACCGACAGTTACTACATCAGACTGAGCCATTGCACCTCTGACCTCTTTAATGAAGCTACCTTTATGCCCAGCATTTTAACCAAAATTTGAAAAAACGTTAATTTTTTGTAAAAAACGTTACATTTTAGATATAATCTAACCTTTTATGCTTTTTATTCTAGCAAGTTTCTTGGGTTGACAAGGGAAGCCCAAGGTCTTTTTTGTTAACTAGCCTTAAATTTGACAGTTGGCTGTCAAGGATTAACAGTCAACTGTCAACAAAAAAGGTCAAATGTCTATTAGCTTATACAGCAGAAACTTTCAGACTACTTGGTTGCCCCAGATTCCCTTCTAAGACAATACCCCGCTGGTTATAAGCCAGATGACGCAGCAATTTGTAAATCCCTTCAATTTGGTCAGGGGCTCCCGCTTTCTCAGCTAACTCCGAAATAGATATGGCAGCACTTTCCTGGTGTAGTACCTCCATCACCTGTTTCTGTAAATCCAGAATGGCAGCGGCGGCTTTTTTACCCGCTTCTACCCCAGGTTGGTGATAAGCATTGATATTCACCAAGGATGCATAAAGACCAACAGCACGTTCATACAGGGCAATTAATGCACCCACCGTTCTAGCATTGACCTGACGAATGCTTACGGTAATGGAATCCCGTTGATTTTCATACAACGCTTGCCGAGTACCTTGTAATAAACCTGATAGATAGTCTCCCGCAGTTACACCGGCTTCTACTTCTGGAGACTTCCCTTGTCGGTCTTCTAAGACTTCAATGAACGTGACAAAGAAATTGGGAACACCTTCCCGAAGTTGTTGTACGTAGGCATGTTGATCCGTTGAGCCTTTGTTACCATAAACCGCAATGCCCTGATAAACCGTATTGCCATCTAGGTCTTTTTCCTTACCTAGAGATTCCATTACCAGCTGCTGTAAGTAGCGGGAGAATAGCAATAGACTGTCTTTGTAAGGCAACATGACCATATCTTTCTCCCCCTTGCCATTGCCAGCAAAGTACCAGCATAGGGCAAGTAAGGCGGCTGGATTGCTTTTGAGCTGGGGGCTACCGGTAGCGCTATCAATCTCTTTAGCACCAGCCAGCATCTGACGGATATCAATCCCTTGTAGTGAAGCTGGAAGTAGTCCTACGGCTGACATTTCAGAGGTACGTCCTCCTACCCAATCGTACATGGGAAAGGTGGCCAGCCAACCTTCGGATTTTGCCAATTGATCTAGTTTGCTGCCAACACCTGTAATGGCAACAGCCTGGGCAGCAAAGTCTAGATTCTGAGACTCGTAGGCTGTTTTAACTTCCACCATGCCGTTACGAGTTTCTGGTGTTCCCCCAGATTTGGAGATGACTAATACCAGAGTGCTAGACAATCGGTCTTGGAGTTGGGCTAGCACAGCATCAATGCCAGCTGGGTCAGTATTGTCAATAAAGTGAATGGCTAAAGGAGGAGAGTCTAGCCCGAGGGCTTCAGCGACAAACTCAGGACCAAGGGCAGAACCCCCAATACCAATGGAAAGAACATCAGTAAATTTTGGTGCCCTAGGGGGATGGATGGCACCCGTGTGGACATTTTGGGTAAAGGTTTCAATTTTGTCGAGAGTGTTGACAATGTCTTGTTGGAGTTCTGGAGTTGGGGCTAAGTCCGGGTCTCTTAGCCAGTAGTGACCGACCATGCGGTTTTCATCAGGGTTTGCGATCGCACCGTTGACTAGGGCATCCATATCCTTAAATGCCTTTTCCAACTTAGGCAGCATCGCCTCCACAAAGGCATCATCAAACCCCATACGGCTGATATCAAGGTAAAGCTCTAACCCTTCGTGGTAATAAAGCCAATCCTGATAGCGTTGCCAGAGTGCAGCGGCGTCCATAAGTAGCTCTCCAACTTCTGTTATTGTCCACTCACAAGTTTAAGGCAAGCACTTGACATCCTCCCCCGTTAAATCAGAGATTATAACGGGGGATTCCCAAACTTCACAATTTGGGTTTACTGCTTCCAAAGCACTTATCTAGGTTGTTGTCAACCCCCGACAGCCCGCCTACACAGTCATTTTTTCCCACGAGACGAAACCGATAGATAGGGTCGCCTTTATAGTTGGTAGGTTATGCGTAAAAGGTTCAAGTCTTTTGTGATAAGGCGACCCTATCCTTACGGTAACTTCAAGATCTGCCCGACCGCAGTGATACCACGTTGACAAATTACTTGAGCAGCTGAAACATCTCTGTTAATTTCGTAATGGCATTCAGGACATTTGTGTATACGTTCAGACAAATCCTTTTTCCCTGTATGTTTACCACAATTTGGACAAATTTGACTGGTAAATCTGTAGTCAACTTTGCCAAAATATACCCCTCGTTTCCAACAAACCCAAGCTAAGATATTAAATAACTGACCAAAACCAGCCAATACGGGTATGTTTACTTAACATTCCTTTTGCCCAAGTTCTCAAGTCTAAGTTCTCAACAAATATCATTCCGGAGACGAAACCTTAGAATAGTGGAGCCTTAATCAACAAGTTTTAACTCTTCTATGCATAGCCTGCTAACCATTTTGGCGACCCTATTCTTACGGTAACTTCGTTCCCAGCTTGGTCACACAGATGGTAAGCATTCAGCCGTCAGCCGTCAGCCGTCAGCTGTGGGCTAAAGGCCCACCCTAAGCGAACAGCTGACGTAACAAAGATTAAACGAATGCTTACTTGTTTTATTTAAAAGCTCAAAGCTTTGAGCTGATAGCTGATAGCTGATAGCTGATAGCTGATAGCTGAATGCTCACCACAGATGATGTGCTAACTTGAATTGAAAATCTTTTCGAGTATCTGAGATTTTTTGATGAAGTCTTGCAATTTTATGATTAAGTTTATGTCTATTTGCCGACCCTTTTTTCTTTAGCTTCAATCTGCGTTGTAGCAACTCGCGCGTTCCCTAGCGCCGTGCGACGGCGCGGGGTCGCTCGTCAATTTAAGCTTACCGTGCAGCTCGCTTAAAAATCTAGGGCGCTCTATTAACTCATTATCAGAAGTTGCTAAAAACTTATTTAGTCCAATATCAATCCCCAGCGGGTGACCCCATCCTGGTAGATCAGGAACACTGACTTCACTTTGTAAAGACAGCATTGCCAAATAACCACTAGCTCGTTTAACTATCCTAACTTGCTTTATCTTGAATCCATCTGGAATTGGCCGTGATAATCTCATTTTAACTATTCCAATTTGAGGTAGCTTAATCCACTCATTTTTAATTGGATTTGTTTTAAATTGAGGAAATACAAACGATCGCATCCGATCTGGATTTTTAAATCTAGGAAAACCATATCCTTGTTCTTTCATGTTTTTAAATGCTCGATCTAAAGTCTTTAAAACTTGTTGTAAGACCTGAGCATTTATTCTTTTGAGTTCAGGATTGGCTTTTTTGGCTTTAGTTAAATTAGCAGCTTGTATTTTGTATTTAGGATATGGCTGATCTACTGGAATTATATATTCATGCTGTAATGAACAATAATTAACTGCACACTTTCGACTTTTGTACCAATCTTTTCGTTCCCTTAAAGCGTAATTCCACACTTTTCGGCAAACCGCCAATATATCTTCAATGACGGCGATTTGTTTTTGGGAAGGAATCAGTTTGTACTCGTAGGTTAGTGTCAGCATATTTAAATTATAACATAATTCTATCCAGGAATGCCACTTGAGTAGAACTAAGCTTCTGACCGCAATTCACCTCACGCTAACCCGATGGGTATAACGTGAGGTGAATTGCTCCATATTGATAGCCTAAACTACCCCGACTGAACTAGCCCTTAACGTCGGGGCTATGCGCGACTGTTCCCAAAACTTTTTTGGATTTTTAAGCAGGGATTAGACCCACTCAAGGGCTTGTTGAAGCGACAGGCTGTGGCAAAGTGATCGAATCCCTGAGCAACTTACTAGCAGCTATAGTTTCCTGTCTTGCCCATTGATCTGCTGCCAATATATCGTCTAAGGAAGGATTGGAACAGTTATCAGCTTGGTGGCGATCGCATACAGATTCAATACAACGAGGAATATCCAAATAACCAATTTTCTCCTCTAGGAATAGGGCAACTGCCTGTTCATTAGCTGCATTCAATACCGCTGGCATCGACCCCCCAGCCCGACCAGCCGCATCAGCGATGCCCATACAGGGATATTTCTGATGATCCGGTTCCCTAAAAGTCAAATTACCAGCTTTCACCAAATCTAGTGGTTCCCAATCGGTATAGATCCGTTGCGGCCATGAGAGGGCATAGAGTAAAGGTAAGCGCATATCTGGCCAACCTAACTGAGCTAATACTGAGGTATCTTGCAGTTCAATCAGGGAGTGAATAATACTCTGGGGATGGATCACAATGTCGATGTGGTCATAATCCATGCCAAACAGGAAGTGAGCCTCAATCACTTCCAATCCCTTATTCATCAGGGTGGCAGAGTCTACAGTAATTTTACGTCCCATTGACCAGTTGGGATGCTTCAGGGCATCAGCCACCTTCACTGAAGCTAACTTGTCTACGGACCAATCTCGGAAAGCCCCCCCAGATGCAGTTAGGATAATCCGCCGCAATCCCCCTGCTGGCACTCCCTGAAGACACTGAAAAATGGCCGAATGTTCTGAGTCAGCTGGTAGCAGCTTAATACCATGCTTTTCAACTAAGGGTAGTACTACTGGACCACCTGCAATTAGAGTTTCTTTATTCGCTAAAGCAATGTCTTTACCCGCTTCAATAGCAGCAATAGTAGGCAACAAACCCGCACAGCCGACAATGCCAGTAACTACAGCTTCCGCATCACCATAGCGTGCCACTTCTACCACTCCAGCTTCGCCCCCTAAAAGAATAGGTTGGGGGTCAAGGTCAGCAATTGCTGCTTTGAGTTCTGGCAATCTCTCTTGATCACGAATTGCGGCAATCATCGGTCGAAATTGCCGAATTTGAGCGGCTAACATTTCCACATTGCGCCCAGCTGCCAATCCCACTAACTGGAATTGCTCGGGGTATTGATTAACAATATCGAGAGTTTGGGTACCTATTGAGCCAGTGGAACCTAAGAGTGTAATTTTTTTCACAATTTTTTTATAATTACCAACAACTCCCCTATCATACCGGGGCAATGGGAAGCCTATAAGTAACTCAACCTAATTAAAACGATTGGTAAATTTTTCTGATCGTATTGGCAATTTGGCAACAAACCTTAGTGAATATCGGTTTTGATTAAGTTTTACCCCTATTGTGAGTGATCAGCAAGTCTTATGTAGTCAATCACACAACGTAGACCGGATTAATGCGGAATGATATGGCCAACATTTATATATAGTAGTTTTCAATTGGGTGAGGTACAAAGTCCTGGGTTTTAGGGAATAGGGACTAGGGAGTAGGGAGTACGGAGTAGGGAGTACGGAGTACGAATCCCCCCTTGCCACCCTTAATAAGGGCGGAAGAAAATTGACTTTACCTCATAAGTATGAGGAACGCTATATTCTATATATATAGATATATATGATGTGGCGTCTTCCCTATGAAAAGGTATTATCAGTGATTTGAGCAAAAGGTTGCATGAAAATTGAGACACTGGCAGTGCATGCTGGCCATAATATTGACTCAGCCACAGGGGCAGTAGTGTCCCCAATTTATCTATCTACTACATTTGAACGTCAGCCAGACGGCAGCTACCCTCAGGGTTATAACTACAGTCGAGACAATAACCCGAATCGGGACAGTCTGGAAAAATGCCTATCTACATTGGAGGGGGGAGCCGCCGCCGCCGCTTTTTCTTCTGGTTCAGCAGCTACCTTGAGTATCTTCCAGGCTTTGTCTCCTGGAGATCATGTAGTTGCACCTCTAGATAGTTACACAGGAACTGGGTTTCTCTTGCGAGAAATTTTCGGCCCTTGGAATTTGGAGGTTACTTTTGTAGATATGGCTAATCCTACCACAGTGATGGAGGCAGTTCAACCCAACACCAAGCTGATTTGGA
The DNA here is from genome assembly GCF_010672265.1 of Moorena sp. SIO3A2. Classification (NCBI taxonomy): domain Bacteria; kingdom Bacillati; phylum Cyanobacteriota; class Cyanophyceae; order Coleofasciculales; family Coleofasciculaceae; genus Moorena; species Moorena sp. SIO3A2. The sequence goes on along the minus strand of NZ_JAAHHC010000017.1, from coordinate 29,114 downwards.
TAGAAACGCCTTCCAATCCGATGTTAAGGATTACCGATATCAGCAAGATTGCCCACATTGCCAATCAGCATAATGTTTGTTGTGTTTGCGATAACACTTGGGCAACACCGATTAGCCAACGTCCTTTGGAGTTGGGTGCAGATTTGGTTATCCACTCCACAACCAAGTATCTCGGTGGACACAGTGATGTCTTAGGAGGTGCCGTGATTACTAAGGTTGAGGATGAATTTTTTCACAAAATTAAAACAATTCAGATGGCTGGCGGTTCAGTAGCCGCCCCTTTCGACTGTTGGTTACTCCTGCGGAGCATTCAGACCTTACCCTACCGCATGAGAGCTCATGCAGAAAATGCCTTGAAGGTGGCACAGTTTTTAGAGGAACACTCCAAAGTAGAAGCTGTTCATTATCCGGGATTGCCAAACCATCCAGGACATGGAATTGCTGCTGCTCAGATGAACCTGTTTGGGGGTATGATTTCTTTCCAGGTGAAAGGAAACATCGAAGATGCCTTTGCCTTTACTGGCAAGGTGAAGGTATTTACACGAGCCACTAGCTTGGGTGGTGTTGAGAGTTTAGTCGAACATCGTGCTTCCATGGAATTTCCTGGTACCCGAACCCCAGACAATCTGTTACGGATGTCTGTGGGTCTTGAACATACTGATGATTTGCTAGAAGATCTTGCCCAAGCTTTAGGTTAGTGAGGGGGCGTTGCACATTTGTGGGATGATACCATTTTTTGCACATAACTGAAAGTGGCTTATAGTCTACAGTTCAAACTTCAGTAAATAGGTACATCATCCCGTTATTGTGCAACGCCAGTAAGGCAGAAGCGTAATCGCATTACTACTTTAGAGATTTATGAGGAGTTATCGATTCTCTAGCGGCAGCACTCACCCAATCAACGAAAAAAGTCAAAAAGACAAAACAAAGCAGCGTCATCCCCACACTGCGATAATCAAAGCTGCTCAGTTGTTCGGTCAACAACACCCCTAATCCTCCAGCCCCAACTAATCCTACAATGACCGTCTCCCGCATACACACCTCCCAGCGATAGAAAATATAAGCCAGAAAACGAGGTAAATTCATCGGGAATATCCCATAGAGAAACAAGAGTGCTCCTGGAGTTCCTTGTGCTTTTAAGGCTTCTAAGGGAGGCTTTTCCAAATTTTCATTTATTTCTGCCATCAACCTGCCAAGGATGCCGAGATTATGCAATCCTAGGGCGATCGCACCAGGTAAAACTCCCGGAAACATGACAAACATCACCACTAATGCCCAAATTGGGGCAGGAATAGCTCTGCCAAACAGTAGTATGATCCTGGTGAATACTAGGATAGACCAGCCTTGTAAGGCAGCTAATCGGGAAGCTTTTGGACTGGGATTGAGCAATCCCCCTGGTAGCAAAAAATTATGGGCTGCCGGAAAAGACAGAACAATCCCTCCAAGACCAGAACCAGCACTCGCCAGGACAGACATAACTAGAGTTTGTAGTGATAACTTCCACAGCTGCGACAAGGGCACAGCCTTAAAATCGAGGGGAAATGATGCTTGGGCAATCTCACCCAAGAGTTTTTGAGTTCGGGGAGACCAAAACTTGCTCACATCAGGACTGACATACAAAAACCCCAAACAGCACAAGGCCACTAAAATTAAAACTACTGTTAAATTAATTCGGCGGCGCAAGATGACACTACTGATGTCAATCACAGCGCTTAATAAAACTAGGGCATAGAAAAATGTCCATAGTTGTTCGTAACGCAGAGACTGTAAACTCAGCAAGATCTCATAGCCCAACCCACCAGCCCCAACCAGCCCCAGTACAGTAGCTGAACGAATGGAACACTCAAAGCGATAGAGGGTGTAGGACAGGAGATTTGAAAAGGCTTGCGGAATGATACTGTAAAGAAAGGCTATCAAGGGGGACACGCCACTACTGAGTAATGCCATCAAAGCACCTCGGGGCGTTTCATCCAGAATTTCTGAGAAGACCTTCGCGACAATTGCCCCATAGGGAATGGCGATGGCCATAATGGCCGCCAGAGGATCTAAACCCCAGATACTGACAAAAAAAACCCCCCAGATCATCTCATGAATCGCTCTGGGGAAGGCCAGCAGTCCCCGAATTCCCAGCCAGATGGGTTGTCGCAGAGTCCAGTGAGGCAAGACTGTCAACCACCAAACCTGGGAGGTGATCACTCCTGCCACCACGCCGAGCAAGATACTCAGGAAAGTGCCGCAGGCGGCATAAGCTAGGGTCGTGAGGGTAGCCTTCAGGGTCAGGTGCAGAAACTCAGGACTCACTTCGGGGTGCCAACTCGCCCGCAAGAATCGCAAGAGTTGGGAAAATCCTCCCAGATTAACAAGATCTTGCTCAAAGATACCAGCTTTAACAACCGCCATCCCGATAAAAATGACAAAACAAATTGCCCACAGCAGGCTGCGATTCAGTAATGGTGGACGAGATAAACTTTGAGTCATCTAAGTTATTGCAACGGAAGTATATTAGTTGAATAGTATTTTGTTTTCAAGGGAACAGTGGATAAAAAAAACAGGGAACATAAAACAGGGAACATGGAACACAAATAGAGATTTACAGAATACCATAACACCATAAAAATAGAGTTTTATGGACGGAATTAGCCATAGATTTGCGGGAAAAATGGTACTAGTAAAGATGTAATGATTTGGCTAGGGTGTAGTCAATATTTCGGGAGTTAAAATCACTACTTTCGTACCGCTACCATCGTTCCTAAGGTTCAATTTTAAATCAATTGTTGACCCGCTTAGTTTGATTGCTGTGACTCGATTAAAGATTATTTAGAGATGTCTAATGTGTCTTAAACTTTACTTCGACTGCTATATAATTGGAGACGGAACGGTTCCTAAAAATTCCAAACTATACATTCATCAGATCAGTCTCTGTAGCATATAATTTGTCGATCATGCTCTGAGACAAAACCCCTGGAGGAACATCAAAGACAATCTGTCCCCGTTGCAATCCCACCAAGCGATCGCAATGACTGCAGGCGAATTCGAGAGAATGGAGACTAGTTACTAATGTCTTTCCCCCGGTTTCACTTATCTCCTTGAGCAAATCCATAATTTCCCGACTCATTTGCCTGTCCAGGTTAGAAATCGGTTCATCAGCAAGAATCACGTCAGGATTTTGCACCAGCACTCTAGCTAAGGCAACCCGTTGTTGCTGTCCTCCAGACAGTTCCTCGGTGGGTGCATAAAGCTTTTCGGGAATTCCTACCTGAGCTAAAGCCTTGAGAGCAGTGTCTACCTCTTGGGGAAACAATAAAGAAACAAGGGCTTTCATCAATGACCAGCGTCCTAAATGACCCGCATTAACGTTATGAATCACCCGGAGGTTATTGACTAGATTGAACTGTTGGTAAACGGTGCCAAGGCGACGCTGTACCTGACGCAATTGGCGCGGGGAGATTCTAGCTAGATTACGACCTAAGACCCAGACTTCTCCTTTACTGGGGAGTAAGATGCCATTGAGCAAGCGGATCAAGGTACTTTTACCTGCACCACTCGCCCCGACTAGGGCAACTCGTTCCCCAGGATAAATCTTGAGGTTAAGGTTAGTCAATGCCCGAAACTGGCCAAATTGCTGGGATACCTGTTTGAGTTCAAAGATAGGAATTTTAGTCATTGGTGATTAGTGATAAGCTCTTCAGCATTTGGCGTTGCTTAATAATGGAATGATTTGAATAGTTTTGTGGAATGGGCATCTTGCCTGTTCCTGGCGGTGCGACCGGTGGCGAATTTAATTCGACGACTGTAAGCGCACCGGATCTTTTCTGGCTGGCAGGATGCCCACCCTACTCCTATTCATTCGAAGATTCAGCAACGCCACCTAAATTGCTCAAAGAGAACAGGGAACAGCGGATAAAGGAACGGGGAATAGCCAATTTAAATCCACATCAGCTTATTTACTTAATCTTGCCAATTTTCCGTCCAATTGCCTCAATTTGGGCATAGTTGTCATTTTTTGTAGAAATAAATTTAGTAGCTCCAAATAAGTCAAGAATTTCTTTTTGCTCGGGAACATTAGGATCTAGCTTTAACAAGGCGGCTTGAACCCGCTCGACAAAATCATCCCCGTAGCGTTCTTTGACTTTAGGATTAATCACCCAGTGATAATCATAGTAAGCTGGAGTTCGCCAAATCAACTCTACTTTTTTTAAGTCCACATTTCCAGCTGCAACGCGACTCTTCCAGACCTGTTCGTTTAAGGCTCCTACCTTGTAGCTCCCTGCCTCAACCAATTGAATTGTGGCATCGTGGGATTTGGAAAACCCAACTTCACCTTGAAAATCGTCTAAGGTTACCCCTGCTTGTTCGAGAAAATACTGGGGCATCAAGCGTCCAGAGGTAGATGACTCACTCCCAAAGGTTAAGGTATGACCTTTCAAAACTTTTAAATCTTTAATGTCCTTAATGGGTTTGATCCCACTGCTTTTATTGGCGATAAAAACGGTGTGAAATTCAGCATCAATATCGCGTTGAGCGATCGCTTCAGCCTCTTCTACCTGTAACCGTGCTTGAACCCCAGTCAGTCCACCAAACCAGACCAGATCCAAGTCCCCCACCCGAAAAGCTGTTACCGCTGCTGCATAGTCAATCACAGGCTTGTATTCTACCGGAACCTTTAACTCTGCTTCTAGGTAAGCTGCAAGCTTGCCGTAGAGTCGCTGTAACTTTTCAGGATCTTGGTCGGGGATTGCTCCAGTGGTAAAAGATTGCACCTGAGCTCCATTTCCAGACGAGGATGTAGAATTGGAGCTAGGGGAACAGGCAGTAACCGGTAGTAATAGGAGTAAAAGAAAACCTAGTAAGATTTTTTTGTTCATTGTTTTTTTTCTTGATCATCAAACTGTGAAAATTATACTTTGGATAAGGTTAAACTTTGATTTTTTTTATCCCAGATTCCGCCGATTAAGTTGTAGTATTAAAGTAATACGCTAATCCTGTGTAGCTTGGCGATTTTTTTTACCTATAAATATTGAATTGGGTGCATCTCATTGTCTTGATGCAAAGCGCGAGTGGGGGAAACCCCCAAGACCGCGCTGCATCGCTTTTGCTGTTTGGCCCGGTGGTGCGTTACGGGGCGGATGCTGCTGGCGAAATATAAGTTAACATCCAAAACACTTATTCTGCCGTTGATTACGTTACAAAACTATAAAATATTTTTCGACCATTAAACGGAATATCAAGGCTTTCAGCGTGTTAAAAAATGTTTCGCCAACAGCATCCGGGGCGGGCTGTCCCAACGCTGTCTACGAGGCGGAAAATGAGGGCAAGCCCCCTAACGCACCCTACGCAACATTTAGGTGCGACGCGAATTTAATAATTAGATGCGGAAAGCGCACCTTTTCAAATATGAGATGGACCCTATTGAATTTGGCGCTATCGGTGTTTTATAAGCCACAGATAAAGCGTGATTATTACGTATTACACTGTAAAGTCTGGCATGTGGGTTTTATTGAACCAAAATTAGATAAACTGAAGACAGCTTTTTCAATTTTTTCAACGGGTCTCATGCAGCCAGCTCCTCAACCGATCACCACAGATTTAGTCTTAGTTGGCGGCGGTCACAGCCATGCGATCGCTCTCAAAAAGTTTGCCATGAAACCTCTGCCTGGTGTCCGTCTAACCCTGATTACCGACAATGCCCACACTCCCTATTCGGGAATGCTACCAGGTCATGTTGCCGGTTTTTACAGCTACGATGAAGCTCACATCGACTTGCGTCGTCTGGCGGTGTTTTCCAAAGCCCAGTTATATTTAGACCAAGCGATTGCTCTGGAGTTAACTGAAAAGAAAGTAATTTGTGCCAATCATCCCCCTGTTGCCTTTGATTATTTATCCATTGATATTGGCAGTACGCCAGCAACGGTTGGAACACCTGGTGCGGCTAAGTATGCGATTCATGCTAAACCGGTTCCCCTGTTTTTGGCAGCCTGGGAGCAAATCGCTGCCCAGGTGGAACAAAATCCCATGGGCCCTCTCACCTTGGGTATTGTTGGGGGTGGAGCTGGTGGAGTAGAACTCGCCCTCAACATGCAAGCAAAATTGCATCGAATTTTAACCGATGCTGGTCAACCGACGGAGAAGTTACAAATTCATTTATTCCATCGGGGTAATCAACTGTTACCTTATCACAATAGGTCGGTCAGCCGTCACTTAGAAAAAATTCTCTTGCAGCGAGGCATTGGGCTTCATTTAGGGGAAAGGGTCAGTGAAATAGCCGCTAATGGCGATGACCATCCACTCGGAGCATGCCAAAGTTACACAAACAATAGTAGTGAGAGCATCTTGCTCCCTGGAAATACGGAAAACGAGCAAGATGCTCCCACTACAAATTTACAAAAATGGGTTATCTGCGACTCTGGCTTAAAAATCGAATGCCACCATGTCTTTTGGGTGACTCAAGCCTCGGCTCCCAGTTGGATTAAAGCCTCAGGACTTGCCACCGATGAGCGAGGGTTCATTCTCGTTGCCGATACCTTACAGTCGATTTCCCATCCCCATGTCTTTGCTACTGGAGATATTGCCACCATGCAAAACTACCAGCGGCCCAAAGCTGGGGTATTTGCTGTTCGTCAGGGAAAGCCATTATTTGAAAACCTGCGACGGATTGTCTTAGGGCAAAAACTGCTCCCTTACCATCCCCAGGCTCGATATTTAAGTTTAATTGGCACCGGGGACAAACAAGCGATCGCTTCTTGGTCATTTTTGGAGTGGCGCTCACCGCTGCTGTGGCTATGGAAAGACCAAATTGACCGCAAATTCATGGATAAGTTTGACGATTTACCGTCAATGGAAGCCGAAGAACCAAGCAGTAGGGGAGATCAACAGCTCCAAAGACAAGAAGACAATCTCTCCAGTTCCCTGTTGCCATCACCGATTAGCAAACCCAAAATGCACTGTGCAGGCTGTGGTTCAAAGGTCGGTAGTACAACCCTAGAAAAGGTGATCAAACGGCTGCCGATCATGGGAGGAGCCGATATTATGATTGGATTGGGGGACCCAGATGACGCAGCTGTTTTGCAAGTGCCAGCCGGTCAACTGCTGGTACAGACAGTCGATTATTTTCGTAGCTTGATCGATGACCCCTATATCTTCGGTCAAATTGCCAGCAATCACTGTTTGAGTGACATTTTTGCCATGGGAGCAACCCCTCAAAGTGCCTTAGCCATCGTCACCATTCCCTACGGGACAGACGAAAAGATCGAGGAAACCCTCTATCAATTGATGTCGGGAGCCAATAAAATCCTCCAAGACTGTCAGAGTCCCTTAATTGGTGGTCATACCACTGAAGGCGCGGAATTAGCCTTTGGTCTGTCCTGCAACGGACTAGTTCATCCCGACCAACTTTTGCGCAAAAGCGGGATGAAACCGGGGCAAGTGTTGATTCTAACCAAAGCTATTGGTACAGGAACACTGTTTGCAGCTGATATGCGCTACCAAGCTAAAGGTCGCTGGATTGAGCAAGCCCTTGAATCCATGTTGCTCTCCAATCAAACCGCTGCCCAAGTCCTGCTTAAATCCGGTGCAACAGCCTGCACTGACATTACTGGATTTGGGCTGTTCGGACACCTGTTCGAGATGGTAAAAGCCTCCCAAGTGGGCGTTGAATTAGACTTAGATACCATACCGATTTTGCCAGGAGCCATAGAAACCGTGCAAGCAGGAATTACCAGTTCCCTACACCCTCAAAATTTACGACTAGCCATCTACATCAATAATGCTACCCAGGCTAGTGATTTAGCCAAATACCAGTTGTTATTTGACCCTCAAACCTCTGGTGGACTCCTGGCTGCTATTCCAGCTGAAAACGTTGATGAATGTATCAAGAAGTTAACAACATTTGGCCACAAGCAAAGCTGCTTGATTGGTAGGGTTATTCCTGCTCCGGAAACTATGCCAATTACCCTGAATATTGGCTAAAGAGAAAACTACAGCATATTGCAGGTAAATACTGATTGTGAAAAAAATAAATAGGGTTGTCTACAGGACAACCCTTAGAACAATTATATTGTCCCTATTTTATTTTACCAAACGGTCTTAGAAGCATCTGAGGGAAAAACAATATTAGACCTTGGAGTTGCTGATTTGACTTTTGCAGATTTTGGTCAAAGCTGCAAATCAGAAGTCCCCCAAGTTGCACCATTAATTGTGCCATTGTTACCATGACTTGTACGATCAGAAACGGTATTGCCACTACCTTCGTCCAAAGGCCAATATCCCTCTAGTCCTGGTTCATTGCCGATCAAACGGCGGGATATATCCTGTTGGATTTCTGCCTGAGTACGAGTCACTCCCCAAAGCCTGACTTCAGCAATCTTACCCTTAAAAAGATGGGTTTCATTGTTATCGTTATATCTGCCAATTGCTAAATCATTTTCGGGCTCGTAATCAATACCAGAAGATTCTATAGCTCGAGTTGCTTTTTCTACTCCATCCACATAGACCTTCATTTCTTTACCATCGTAAGTTCCAGCAATATGATGCCATTGATTTAATGTAAGGCTATTGCTTTTACTATTCAAATACAGAATTTTTTGAGATGAGGTTTTCAAAGCAAAAAATATCCCGCTTTTCCCATTGAGTAAGAGACCGTATCCACTCTTAGCAGAACCTGTATCAAAAACATTGGAAATAATACCAGCCTCTCTAACTTGGGCTTCACAATAAACCCAAGCTTCTAGGGTGATCTCTTTGGCAATTTTAAATTCAGGCTGATTTCCCAAATCGATATAATCATCCTCACCATCAAACGTGAGAACGGCCTGTTTGGAAGACACAGAAGATGCCGAGGGTCTTTTCCTACTATTTGCATCTTCATCATAATAGCGACCAATATCTACATTTTGTAGTACTCCCAAAGCATCGGGAACCAGCACTGCGGCGGAAAAGTAAAGGGTGACGAGGTAGGAGGCGATCGCCTTCTGGTCAATGCCCATCAACCGCACGGACACACCTGGAATCTCTTCATGTTCGCCAATCAAACCCGTTTTACGCAGCCCTACCACCCCTTGCTGCGCTTCACCCACGCGCATCAGCAGAATATTGGATTTGCCTTTGGCGTCTACGGCAAGTTTGTTACTGGCAATAATGGGAACTCCACGCCAGGTGATAAAGGGCGATCCAAACAGGTTCACCGTGGCTGGGGGAACCCCACGACGAGTGCATTCCCGACCAAAGGCAGCGATCGCCTTGGGGTGGGCCAGGAAAAAAGCAGGTTGTTTCCACACCTTAGCCAGGAGTTCATCGAAATCATCCGGGGTGGGGGGACCTGTGCGTGTTGAGAGTCGCATGGAAGGATCCGCCCTGTGGAGTAACCCAAAGGCTCGGTCTGGATCACCATTGCCATCGTTATTGACAATTTCCCATTCCTTGCGCTCCCTTAGCGCTTCAATAGTCAAGCGCAACTGCTCTTGCAACTGATCTCTGGCATTGCTGTAGAGGTCACTGACCCGGGTATGCACCCGCACAATCGTTTGAGCCACCCTTAAGGGATATTCCGGCGGATCATCGTCGTAGTCAACAAAGGTTTGGGTGAGGGTGGGTTCCCCTTCGTGACAACTTAAGATGTCAATGTTCTTTTCTCCGTCCTCGTTTGCGGCAACGTTCTCTAAAATCCTGACATCCCGTCGGTTGACACGGTAAGTCCCCCCTGACACTTCAACCCAAGGCAATAGCTGGAGCAACCAGCGTGGTGAAATGGCCCGCATTTGCGGTGGGGATTTCATGGTGCAGGCTAGTTTCTTGGCTGCACGAACACTTAAACTCTGTTGTGGCTGCTCCGATGTGTAAACCATGGGATGGGTTCTCTTAAACGATTAGGGTCTAAGGGTAAACGCATCTAATTGGCACGATTCCTATATATAGTGTTTTTAAAATTAAATAAACACTATTTTATGTATAAAATTCCTTGTCAACAAGCGCAATAAAGCCTGGTTTATTGAAAAATACTCCCAGTTTATTGACAAGATGCGTTTACCCTGATTATGATATTTAGATTGAGTTTTAGGATAGCTGGTGTTTGGCCTTTTTAATTGCTGCAATCAGCTTATCTACTTCTCCAAAGGTGTTGTAAAACGCTAAGGAGGGGCGCACAGTGCTAGTCAACCCAAACCGTTTCAGGGTGGGTTGGGCGCAATGATGTCCAGCACGTACGGCAATGCCTTCACTATCCAAGAATTTCCCCATATCCTCTGAAGAAATATTCTTCAGAGTAAAGGACAACGTACTGACCTTACCCGCTGCTGTGCCAATCTGGCGCAATCCTGCAATAGTAGCCATTGCCGCTGTAGCATAGGCCATCAATGCTTCTTCATGTTTAGCCGCCGCTTCAAAAGCAATTTGATTGAGATAGTCAATGGCTGCCCCTAAACCTACGGCTGCCGCCAGGTTGCCGGTACCTGCTTCAAATTTAGCCGGAATGTCGTTAAAGGTGGTTTTTTCAAAGGAAACAGACTCAATCATGTTGCCACCACCTTGCCAGGGGGGCATCTCTTTGAGTAAAGCTGCCTTGCCATAGAGGGCACCAATGCCAGTGGGGCCAAAGAGCTTGTGACCGGAGAAAACATAAAAGTCAGCCCCCAGATCTTGAACATTGGTTCGGAAATGGGGAACCGATTGAGCTCCATCGACCACCACCGTAGCACCATGGCGATGAGCCATAGCTGCCATGGTTTTGATGGGCAGCACCGTTCCCAACACATTGGAAACATGACTCAGGGCAACGATACGGGTGCGATCGCTGAGCAGTTTTTGATATTCCTCCAGTAGGATTTCCCCTTGATCACTAATAGGAGCAACCTTTAACAGGGCCCCTTTCTCTTGGGCTAGCATCTGCCAGGGCACAATGTTAGAGTGGTGCTCTAAAGTGGTGAGCACAATCTCATCCCCAGCTTTAACATGCTTGCGACCATAGGTTTGCGCCACCAGATTAATGCCTTCGGTCGTACCCCGTACAAAGACAATTTCCTTGGCTAAACTTGCGCCCAGAAACCGTTGAATTTTCTCCCGAGCGTCTTCGTAGGCATTGGTAGAGCGCGCCGCTAGGGTATGAGCCCCTCGGTGCACATTGGAATTATCCTGCTCGTAGAACTGGGATAGAGTATCGATCACGCTCTGGGGTTTTTGACTGGTGGCCGCATTATCCATCCAGATCAGTGGCTTGCCATGAACCTGCTGGTGCAGAATTGGGAAGTCTCGCCGTACCGCTTCCACATCAAAGCTATCCTGGGGCAGTTGCGAGGTTTGCTGATCAGTGGAAGGCTTGGATGAGCTTGACTCCGCCGGTTTTGAGTCTGGCAAAAAGTAAAACTTAGGTGTGCTTCCAGGGGGTAGGGGCACCGCTGCTGGAGGTTCGGTTAGAGACTGATGCAGATCTGCTTCACTCAGAGGAATGTGACCAGCCCCTTCCTCTAAAATGCTCAGGAACTCGGCACCGGGTAGCATCTCAACCTGGGGTAGAGCCTCGCTGGTGCTCTGTCCCCCAAGTTGTTTGAGGTTTCGGATTTCCCCTTCCCCTTGACCTTGTAGCTCACGGCTCTGGGTTTCTATTGCCCCTCCGAGTTGTTCCGGGGCCACGGTGTTGGTACCGGATGGGTCACCAGCAGGTAGCGTAGAGGCAGCAGAGGTTATGGTTGGAGACAGATTCTGCAAAAAGTAATAATCGGAGGAACTTTCCTCAAATAAAGATGCAGGTTGGGAAGAAGCCGGTGTTTTCCCCTGGATATCAGGAGAGGATTGTTGGCCCACTGCACCAGCTTGTTCAGGGTTTAGCACCGTTTTAGCTTTTGGTTCAACCTCCGATCCTACCTGTTCAGGGTTCTGCAATGCTGTACTGGTAGATCCTGCTGCTCCCATCTGGTCTGAGCCAGATTGAGGGGAAGCTGGAAGAGCAGGTTCGGTTGGCAGAACGGCTCCCATGCGTTGCTCAAACAGACGCTGTAATTCGGCTGAGTTGGGTAGGAACTCGCTGAGGCTGAGATCCCCCATCCCTGTGATGCCATTGCCACTGCTTGGAGATTTACTGGGTACTTGACGCCCTTGCCGATTGGCTTCGGTAGCAGCGGTGCTGGGTGCAGTTGTGCTTTTGGTTGCTGCCTCACTGGTTTGAGTCGGAGACAAGTTGGGGGTTTGTGCTGAGGAGATCTTAGGCATTAAGGCAGAGCCAGAGGTATCCCCCTGAGGCACTGGCGTTAATGGGGCAGATGTGGGTGTTTTTCCCTGGAGATCAGGAGATGGCTGACTAGTTCCAGCCATCTGGTCTGGGGTTGAACCGCTGGACAGCTGCTGTTGAGCTTCAGCTCCCAATAGGTCTAGGCTCTCCAGACCAGACATAAGTTGTTGAGCCTCAGACATGATTGGGTCTATTATTTGGCCTAGACCCTGTAGGCTGGACAGCTGCTGTTGGGCATCAGACAGCAATTGCTCTGGACTTTGCCCACTAGTGGTCTGCTGGGGTTGAGCCTCCGGTTGCTTGGGACTCTGGCTGCTGGATTGGGATTGAGCAGCCGCTACCGGTTGACTTAAACCCTGTCCAGTCAACATCTTTGGCATCATGCCAGCCATTGCCTCTGGTGAAGTTAGCGGTTCGGGTAGCTGGGCAAAGAGCTGATTCAATATTTGATCTAACATTTGGGGATCGGATAGATCCCCTCCAAAAGAACTTTCAAGGGGTTGACTGTTCTGAGGCGATGGGGAAAGATTTAAACCTTGTTGTTCAGTCATAATTATGGTAGGTCGTAATATCTACGTTCTCCAGAACGCCCAGGGCGTCGGGCACGAGGCAGGCTACGGAAAAATAGATGGTAAGCAGGTAAGTGGCAATCGCCTGGTCACTGATCCCCATTAAGCGCACAGACACGCCCGGCACTTGTTCTCCAGGCACGCCAGTTTTTTGTAGACCCACCACCCCTTGGGCGGCTTCGCCAACTCGCATCAGCAGAATATTGGTTTTGCCCTCGTTTACCTTCAACTTATTACTGGGAACTACCGGAACCCCTCGCCAGGTGATATAGGGTGAACCAAATAGTTGAACGCTTGCAGGAGGAACACCCCGGAGCGTACATTCTCGACCAAAGGCAGCGATCGCTTGGGGGTGAGCTAAGAAAAATGCTGGCTGTTTCCAGACCTTTGCCAATAGTTCATCAAAGTCATCCGGTGTGGGTGGCCCAGTACGAGTGGAGATGCGCATAGATGGATCTGCGGCATGGAGTAAGCCATAGGCTTTGTCGGGATCACCATCACCATCATGGTTAATAATGTCGTTTTCCTTACGTTCCATCAATCCTTCAACGGTGAGGCGCAACTGCTCTCGCACCTGATCCGTGGCATTGCTGTAGAGATCACCGACTCGGGTATGAACCTTCAAGATTGTCTGGGCAATACTTATGGGATACTCCCGAGGTTCATCGTCGTAGTCAACAAAGGTTTGGGTGAGGCTGGGTTCGCCTTCGTGACCACTTAGTATTTCAATGTTCTTTTCCCCATGGTCGTTCGTGGCCATCTCTTCTGTAACTCTGACATCTCGGCGGTTCACCCGGTAAGTACCACCTGAAACCTCAACCCAAGGTAGAAGCTTGAGGAGTAAACGTGGGGTCTTCCCCCGCATTTGGGGCGCTGTTTTAGTCGTCGTCGCTAAATTACGCGCTGTTTGAGTACTTAAGCTTTGTTGCGGTTGGTCTGATGTATAAACCATCTCTTAAATCCAAGCAGTACATTAATTTAATTCACCTCGATTAATATACTATTCTCCTGACGCGGACAGGAATTTAGAGTAAACAAATCTTAATATCTTGTTAGGTAATCGGTAATATTTCTTAATTAACCATGGCTTATTGTGCTTGTTGACAAGGGATTTTCCACATATAGTGTTTATTGAATTACAAAAACACTATATAATGAAATATTGCACAACTACAAAAAACTTAATAACGGCAGTGATAACAATCAATTTCAGTACTTAAATAGTCAAATCTTATCACTTTTCCCTGTTCCCCGTTCCCTGTTCCCTAGTTTGACAGGTAAATTTTTAACTTGGTGCAATATCTAAGTATACTCAGCTCTTGCACCTGATCAGACAAAAATAAAAACCTAGTTAATTTAACCAAGGCATAAGTATATCTAACCAGGGCTATTTCATTGCGGAAAATGCGCTCTTTGTTTATCTATTCGAAACTGGCACCATCTTTGTGCCTAAGCTATATTTTAAAAGTAATCAGAAGGATAGAGATTTAGAGCAAAGTTACGATCAACGACAAAGATTTGAGGTAACTGATGCATCCAAATACGTGAAGCATTTCACCAACAAGCAGCATTTTAGACCTTGCTTGTCAGTCAATATAATATAAGGCATCGTGCCGGTTTTGTGTGAAAGACTTTGTGCAAAATTTATCCCACACTCACACTTGGCCGTAGGCCATGGGTGGTCGATCACCCTTGCAGATTTGGGGCTTCTTTTCCTGGAAGCTAAAAGCTGATCAGGTCATCGAGAATCCTAAGTAAGTTGATTTGACTATAACCCATCAGCCCTCTTAGGGAGTGAGGAAAGTGCGATGTTGAGTTTGCGATCGCATCAGGGAAACGATCACAAACCCATAGCTAATCAATAAGCATCCTGTAATTCGTAGAAGTCCGGTGATATGTAATCCTTCCGCAAAGGCCAACCCACCCAATCTTCTGGCATCAAAATCCGCTTCAGGTTAGGGTGTCCTTCAAAAACTATACCGAACATATCGTAGGTTTCCCGCTCCTGCCAATCAGCAGCTTTCCAAATCCAGTACACCGAGGGAACCTTAGGATTATCTCGCGGTAGGAATACTTTTACACGCACTTCCTCAGGCTGATCAGTATTATCACTCACTTTAATCAAGTGGTAAAAGCTCACCAAGTCTGCCCCAGGACCAAAATCATAGCCTCCTTGACATTGGAGGTAGTTAAACCCATAGGCGTACAGAGCAGTAGCAATGGGAAGCCAGACATCTGGTTGAACTTTGAGTACCTCAACGCCTAGGTGATCCAGCTCCATGAACTCATGGTCAAAACCGTTTTCCTTGAGCCATCCGGAGACTTTTCCCGCTTCAACTATCTCAGAGGATTGTGTGGTTTGCTCTACTGGTTTTGACTCTTCAGCCACGCTTTACCTCCTGCTTTTGATAGGATTTGAGTGCTGGTGGTACTGCTATTCCCATCTCCTCGGTCAACTGTTTGGGTGCAGTATAGCGCTCCTCTGATTGCAGGTACTTACCCGTCAAAATCTCTGGTACCACTTTCATGTTGTGAGTGGTGCTGTAGTAACGGTGGGTTTGCTTGAGCTGACCACGCTCCTGAATCGACTCGTTAGCCACCTTTTTGCGAAGCTTGACAATAGCATCCATGATTGCTTCTGGACGAGGGGGGCATCCAGGTATATAGACATCCACTGGAATCAATTTATCCACACCACGGACTGCTGTTGGAGAATCAACGCTAAACATGCCGCCAGTGATAGTACAAGCTCCCATGGCAATCACGTACTTCGGCTCTGGCATCTGCTCATACAGACGAACCAGTGCTGGTCCCATTTTCATAGTTATGGTACCCGCTGTGATAATTAAATCCGCTTGCCTGGGGCTAGAACGAGGAACCAAACCAAAACGGTCAAAGTCAAACCGCGACCCAATCATTGCTGCAAATTCAATGAAGCAGCAAGCCGTACCATACAACATCGGCCAGAGGCTGGAAAGCCGCGCCCAGTTGTAAAGGTCGTCTACTGTAGTCAAAATTACATTTTCCGATAGGTCTTGAGTGACTTGGGTTCGCTCAATCGGGTTAAGAATTTTGTTTGTTTGCTGCTGTTCTATAGCAGCACTATCCTTTGTAAGATTAGATTTCATGACCATTCCAAGGCTCCTTTGCGCCAAGCATAAACCAGAGCAAGCACAAGAATTGCAATAAAAATTAGGGCTTCCACAAATGCCAGTAATCCCAGGCGATTGAAGGCGACAGCCCAGGGATAGAGGAATACAGTTTCAACATCGAAAATCACGAACACCAGGGCGAACATATAGTAACGAATGTTGAACTGAATCCAAGCACCCCCCACTGGTTCCATACCAGATTCATAGGTGGTGCGTCGCTCTGGCTCCCGATGGCTAGGTCGCAAAAGCTTGGAAGCCGACAGGGCTAGTAGGGGCACTAAGCTGCAAGCTAGTATGAAGCCTAAGAGATACTCGTAACCGCTAAGAACAAACACAATTGGTCAGTGCCAGGTAAAAACTGGCGTTAGTACTTCTTTACAAACTTTATTATAGGTGCTCTGCCCTTTTGAACGGTCCTCAGGGATCAGTGGTTGGTTCTCAAAAGCCAATGACTACCATAGACTTCAAGGTTGTTCGTAGTTGAGGGTAATCGCTTTGCCTAGAAGACCCTACCATTTCAAGGGTTGATCAAAAATCCGGTCAGGCATTGGGGAGAAACTCCTGAGCTTAAATCAAAAGTTAAGAAAATCTGACCCTTAGTGTGTGATAATATTTTTTAACATAGTTATTAAGATTTGCTGCTTAAGCTTACAGAGCAATGACTGAACGAGCCCCAGAGCAAACCCTAGCTGAACAAGCACCCAGCAGCTATGAATGCCGTGCTTGTGGCTATGTTTACGATCCGACTAAGGGAGATAGCAATCGCAATGTTCCAGGAGGGACATTATATAAGGATTTGCCAGATGATTGGCGCTGTCCAGTGTGCAGCGCTCCGAAAATTCAGTTTATTAATATTGGTGCTGTTAATGCCCCGTCTGGATTTCAGGAGAATCTTACCTATGGCTTAGGTGTTAACCGCATGACACCAGCACAAAAAAACCTTTTAATTTTTAGCGCTTTAGGATTAGGCTTTTTATTTTTTCTGAGCCTTTACGGTTTGAACTGAAATCAGGGCAGTTGGCAAGTTTATTGAACGTGAGCAACTGCTGGCATCACCAAAGCTTAGATCTAGAAGCCATCGCCCTTGCTGGGTTCTGAAAACCTACGGAGAAAGCTGCCATACTCAAAAAGTTCTGGAAATAATGAGATATTTGATGAAAACGCTGAAACAAATTTTAATATTACTGGCGGTGGCATTAATTTGTGTCAGCTGCAAATCTCCTTCATCCATAAGCTACAATCCTTGGGCGGTTATTTCCTTACCTACAGAAGCGACCATGCAAGACCTTGGCTTTACGGGGGATCTTAGTCATGGATGGATTGTGGGTAGCTATGCCACAATTTTTGAGACTAAGGATGGGGGTAATACATGGCAACAGAAAGGCTTGGATCTCGGAGATGAAAATTATCGCTTCTCCTCTGTAAGCTTTGCTGGTGATGAGGGGTGGATTGTTGGTCAACCTTCGATCATGCTCCATACTACTGATGGGGGGGAATCTTGGTCTCGCATTCTCTTAAGTGAAAAGTTACCAGGTTCACCCAACAGAGTGCTCGCTCTCGGACCCAACTCAGCAGAGATGACCACTGATGTTGGCGCAATTTATCAGACTAAGGATGCTGGGAAAACCTGGAAAGCACAGGTAGCACAGGCGGTCGGAGTCACCCGTAATATTTCCCGCTCTGAAGATGGTAAATACGTGGCTGTGTCTGCTAGAGGTAACTTTTACTCCACTTGGGATCCAGGTCAGAGTGCTTGGTTACAGCATAATCGTTACAGTTCCAAGCGTCTTCAGAATATGGGGTTTACCCCCGATGGTCGTCTGTGGATTCTTGCCCGGGGTGGTCAGGTACAATTTAGCAGTGCTGAAGACCTAGAAGATTGGCAAGAACCGATGTATCCGGAAGTTTCCAACAGCTTGGGATTACTTGACTTAGCCTATCGCACACCCAATGAAATTTGGTTAGCAGGTGGCAGTGGTAATTTGCTTTGTAGCTTTGATGGTGGAAAAACTTGGCAAAAAGACCGGGATCTTAAGGATGTTCCCTCCAATTTTTACAAAATCGTCTTTGTAACACCAGAACAGGGGTTTGTAATTGGTCAGAAAGGGATTTTACTCAAGTATGAGCCGCATACCCAGGAAGCTTAGGGCTTTGAAATCCCTATGATCGATGCCAGTCAGTTTCGTTTTATGTTTCAACATTGAAGATGTAGAAAAAAACGGCACTTAGAACTATTATAGTTATGGAATTCTAAACGGTTGTTGGTAAGAGGAATCTACGATGGCAGGTACAACTGGAGAACGTCCGTTTGGTGACATTATTACCAGCGTTCGTTACTGGGTCATTCACAGTGTTACTATCCCAGCCCTATTTATCGCTGGTTGGCTTTTTGTTAGCACTGGTCTGGCTTACGATGTGTTTGGCACACCCCGTCCTAATGAATACTTTACTCAAGAGCGGATGGAACTACCAATCGTTTCCGACCGCTACAATGCTAAACAGCAAGTTGAACAATTTGCTCCATAGGTGTGACCCGAAAGTGCGACCCAAGGGCGATTTACTCGCCCATGGGAAAGCGCACTTTGAGCGAATTTAATTCTTAATGGGTCAAGCGCACCTAAAGGTTTTTTAGATAAAGGCAGACAATCATGACTAGCAGTAATCCCAATCAACCAGTTTCGTATCCGATTTTCACGATTAGATGGTTAGCGGTTCATACCCTAGCCGTTCCTTCAGTCTTTTTCTTAGGCGCGATCGCAGCCATGCAATTTATTCAACGATAGGAGAAGCAATTATGGAGCGGAATTCCAATCCCAATAGACAGCCGGTTGAACTCAATCGGACGTCTCTTTACTTAGGTCTATTACTGATTTTTGTGCTTGGTATTCTGTTTTCCAGTTATTTCTTTAATTAACTGATTTAACAGATTCGCCTAAATCTCCATCTTAGAGAAGGCTAGGATGTAGACGGGAAAAGACTCTTAGTTAATTCCCTGGTAATTTCCGGTTAATCGGGAATTTACTACTTTACTCCTGATAGGAGTTGCACAAAACCCTTACCACTAGGGAGGCTTTTCAAGGAAATTACTAGTTATTAAGACTAGTTATTAAGCCTTCTATCGTTAACTGCATCTAAAAAAAACTTGATTTAAAATTGGAGGTATAAGCTGTGTCTGGAGGGGGAAGAATTCCTTTATGGATAGTTGCCACTATCGCTGGTACTGGTGTCCTCGTAGTGGTTGGTCTTTTCTTCTATGGTGCCTATGTGGGAGTTGGTTCTTCCATGTAAGGTTGACCGATTTCTCTGATTAACACCCCGGCGAGGTTCCCTCGCCAAGGTAACGCGCACGACAAGAAAGGCGCGAAATTAAACATGAAGTAAATCCACAGGTGCGACCCGTGGCGAATTTAATTCGCCACGGGTCGCACCTTTTTCAGCTTTTATCAATGTCCTAACCTTAATGGGTAGTGTTATAGCGCTACGCTTAGCGTGAGAAGTTAGAAGTCAGAAGTCAAAGGTGCGCTTTCCGTAGGCGAATTAAATTCGCCACGGGTCGCACCTAAAAGTAAGCGATTACTTACGTTTCGGAGTTTAGGAATGTCCTAATCTGAATGGGTAGTGCTATATATAGGAGTCTGTTGACAGGCTTAAAGCCAATTTAAAACAGGTTAAATATTGATTAGACCTCAAAAGTAGTTTTCTGATAGTGTTTGCCTCAATTATTGTCCACTGTTTCGGTGATCCGCTGTTCCCTCCCGACAACTGCCGCGAAGTCTATTATGTTGATCAAATGTTGACCAGCTGATCTGGCAACATCAGTAATAATAAAGCCCCAACTTCCAATAAACAAAGAAGACCCACTATCCCAGCTAACGGTTTTCCTCCCAAACCCGTTATCCAAATTGGTCCAATGCCTGTGTAAGCAATTAACTCAGCTGAGTCCAAACAAGTTAAACCCCAAATCCAACCAGCATGTAGTCCCCATGCTAAACCCAGACTGCCTCCATCCACCCAACGGGCTAGGACTAATACCATTCCCATTAGCCATAATCCTGGTAACTGAGGGATAGTATCTTTTTGTTCCCAAACTAGGTGTAACAGGGCAAAAATCCCACTAGAGATGGCTGCTCCTACCCAGATAGAATAATCCTGCTGTAGTTGATTCACTAAGAAGCCACGAAAGACTAACTCTTCTGTAAGCCCAATCCACAGCCCTAATAACATCACTGGCAGTAATATCGGTCCCAAACGCTGCCAATTTTCATAATTCCACCTCACCCAGCCTAGTAATAATTGCCCAGTAAATACTATGATTAAGCTGAGAATACCTACTCCTAGTCCCAATCCTAGAGACCCTAAAACGCTTAATTTCCAATCCAATCCGTAATCGGAGAAAGGCACCCCCTCTAGTTGAGAAGCTCCCCATAAAATTAGGGGAGCAATCAGGTAAAGTGCTGCCAGTAGTGGTAACTTTTGGTCTGGTGCTAAAGGCTGATTTGGACGCCACTTTAAAACCATAGCTATAGGGAAAGCTAGGGGAAGCCAAAAAACTGCCCAAGCTAGGAAAAAAGTTCCTACCTTCAAAAGAGTAGTTGACGTCATTAATGACACAAACGACCCATTAGTTGCCTGATCAAGAATAGCCATTGGCGAGATTGGCAAATTACTATCAAATTACTATAAGGTCTCAACTACACTATCATAAGCGGCTGCTTTTTTCCTATGCCAAGTTCCCTAAGGACAGAGCACATCGGGCTGGTTAGTAATAGCCTGCTTTACCGACTCCTCAGGTAGTAGAAAGAAGATTTTTGTTTCTACTGTCTTCTTATGGGGCATCCTCCACTATCGAAGGGTAGACATATGATTCTTCAAGGTGATCAGCTTTTCAGCAGATCAACCAGTCCACTTGCTTAAAAAATTGACATTTTCCAAGTAGATGTGGGTCTGTCCTTTTTCCCTCATAGTGAGCTTAGCCCAAGCTTTTTCAGGTTTTTTACCTGCGGTTTGCTTGTGCCTTATGGTACCGATTCAATTATTTTGAGACTCCCCGCTCGCTAATAGATGGGGATTCTTGGCTCAACGATTCGGCTTGCTATGATTGGTTTTAACCAAGCACAGTAGAGGCCAAATCTCCCCGGAGACGAAACCTTAGAGAGGGTCGCCTTTATCGTCGGCAGGTTATGCAGAAAAGGGTTAAATCTTTTTTAATAAGGCGACCCTCTCTAACGGTAACTTCAAACCCAGGGTTTGGATTTAAGATCCAGGTTGTGGTGTGCCCCACCCTACCTTTTTAGAATGGGAGACAATCAACTTTAATACAATATCTACCTTATTCGTTTCATAGACTTCCAGATCCTTAGACGAAACCGAGGTGCACGTATCATTACTTTGAACAGGTTTTTACGTTGTCTATTTATATTCAGGCAAGTTGGTTGTCTCACTTCCTATTATATAGGACAGCGCTAGTTTAGGGATTACCGACAACAGAATAAAAAAATATCCATTGACGAATTTATTCGTCAATTTCTGTTTTATCCCCCGGATAAATCACGGGGGCTTTACCCATCACGTC
Source organism: Moorena sp. SIO3A2 (assembly GCF_010672265.1). Classification (NCBI taxonomy): domain Bacteria; kingdom Bacillati; phylum Cyanobacteriota; class Cyanophyceae; order Coleofasciculales; family Coleofasciculaceae; genus Moorena; species Moorena sp. SIO3A2. The sequence continues at coordinate 7,607 of NZ_JAAHHC010000017.1, read as the reverse complement.
GGTAACAGATTCTTAAAAGCTCACGTGCCCAAAAAATATTCACGGCGAGGCAACGCTAGCCCCACATGGTCGTTTTTCATCCCCGCTCGCTGAGAGACGGGGGTTTCAAACTCGCAGGATTTTCTGTAAGAAGGATTACTTCAAAGCGGTGCCACCCCGAGCTTTTTCAAAGCGGTGCCACCCCGCACTTTTTCAAAGCGCTAGGTAACGCGCACCAAGAGAGCGCTAGGGAACACGCACTAAGAGGTGGCTTTCTTTGCTTTTTGAGTAGATACCTCTTCAGATTCAAAATCGTTATCCACCTGCTTGAGATGGATATGTTTGTAGCCTAGTTTAATTTCAAATTCATCACCAGGCTCTAATCCCATGGCATGAGTGTAGGTTGAACCAATAACAATTTGACCATTCTTATGGACACTCACACGATAAGTCGGTTCACGCCCCCGACCATCTTTTGTGCCTTCTGGATCCAGGGGAACACCCTTGGCTCCTAAAACCGCATCATAAAAATCTGTTAAATTAACGCGGGTCTGGTCTGTTTTAGTTATAGTGTAATAGCCGCAACGCTTGGCTGTCTCTCGGCGAGGCAAGTGTGATAGCTCTTTTACTTTTTGAAGTAATGCTTTACCAGTTAGGGGAGTACTTGAAATCTCTGGCATAATCTCACGAGATATCCTTTAAACTTCAGAGTGGTCAAGATCATTAATCGCCAAACTTTGGCTCTATTAAAAATATATCGTTAAATCTATCTCAGTTGACAAGATATTTTGGATCATTTGTTTAAATCTTTACGTATTTCAATAATAACAGATCAGACAATCCCTGCCTAAGCCTTTAGGGGCAGTAACATGATAACTATGGAAATAATCCAGGAAACATACCAAAAGGAAAGCACTCTTACACCAGAAGTCAACTAGCGAGCGGTATTGCTTCGGGAGGGACTACTCAAACAAGTATGGCCTAATTATCAAGAGGAACTACTCACCGGAATAGGAGTCCTGTTGACCCTAGCCCTTAACCTTACCGATTATCCTTGTATATGTTGGAATATTCAAGAGCTTAGTTTTATGCAAGTTGATTTCAAAATCATTCGACAGACTCAAAACACTGCCCCACTACTCCAGACTTATAAGCTGGATGTCGAGAAAGGAAACACGATTCTCGAATGCTTGAATCGTATTAAGTGGGAACAAGATGGTACTTTAGCTTTTCGCAAAAATTGTCGCAACACGATTTGTGGTAGCTGTGGCATACGAATTAATGGTCGGTCGGCTTTGGCCTGTAAGGAAAATGTGGGCAATGAATTGGGGAACCAACAGCTGCCAGATGAATCTAAAATTCCGGAGATTACTATAGCACCTCTGGGGAATATGCCAGTAATCAAGGATTTAGTCGTTGAGATGAGCAGCTTCTGGGATAACTTAGAAGCTGTTGATCCCTACGTCAGCACTGCTGCTAGGAAGATTCCCGAACGGGAATTTTTACAGAGTCCTGAAGAGCGATCGCATTTGGCTCAGGCAGGTAATTGTATCATGTGTGGTGCCTGTTATTCTGAGTGTAATGCCAAAGAAGTTAATCGAGATTTTGTCGGTCCTCATGCCTTGGCTAAAGCACAGCGTCTGGTGGTAGATTCCCGTGATAATACCACGGAAAATCGTTTGGAGAAATATAACGAAGGAACAAAAGGAGTCTGGGGTTGTACCCGCTGTATGATGTGTAATGCCGTTTGCCCGATGGGTGTGGCTCCTATGGATCAAATCGGTAAGATTAAACAGGATATTCTTGAAGGTATTGATGACCAAGATAGTCGTCCAATCCGCCACCGCAAAGTCCTAATTGATTTAGTGAAAGAGGGAGGTTGGATTGATGAGCGTAAGTTTGGCTTGCAGGTGGTTGGTAACTCATTTCGAGATATCCAAGGTTTGGCGAGCCTAGGACCACTGGGATTACGAATGCTAGTTCGAGGTAAGTTTCCCTTGAGCTTTTCTCCATCAGCAGGGACATCACAAGTGCGATCGCTAATTGAATCGGTAAAAAATTTGGAGTCTGAAGGATCTGAGCAGCCATGAGTTCTGAAACACCCAATTCTAGTGAATCATCTGAGGAGTCTTTTAACCAACCTGAACCAGCTTTTGGTTGGACTCCCTATGCTGAGCAAATCAACGGCAGGTTTGCGATGGTTGCCTTAGTTTGTATCCTGTTACTGGAATTGCTCACTGGTCAAGGTTTGTTGACTTGGCTGGGTCTACTCTAAGGAATTTCCAACCACTATATAATGATCGGGAGCTTGAGATTTCTTTGCTCTTACCATCACGGTTGTTGAGGGTTGAGGGTTGACGGTTATAGCACTACCCATTAAGGTGTTTGACATTGATACAAGCAGCAAAAGGTGCGACCCGTGGCTAATTTAATTCGCCAAGGTCAAGCGCACCTACGCTGTTGTAGTCAACTTTTAGGTGCGACTCGTGGCTAATTTAATAATTAGATGCAGGAATGAAGTTACCGTATTCAGAGGGTCGCCTTTATGGGTTACTGGCTATACGTAAAAGGGTTAAAACTTTTGTAATAAGGGGACCCTCTTCAAGGTTTCGTCTCCGGAAAGCGCACCTTTGCCTATTGTCCGCCCCCCTTATTAAGGTCTATCCATTAGGCAAAAGTAGTCGAAACAGTGATAGAGACGTTTGATGTAGAAGCAAGTTGTGAACCTTCAAGCAAATGGTAGAAGGTAGAAAGCCCTCGCCAGAGAGTTTTCAAGCCAGGTTCGCCATCTCCAGTACGAGCCAAAAATCCACCCAAGCGTGCAATCCCGCGTCAGAGCAAAACGCAAGAGTAGGAGGTTTTTTCGAGGGGTTTTTGGGTTGAAATTGAAGTCGCTTGAGCTTCCATTCCGGTGGAGAGAAAACAACTTGGCAAGAAGCATCGGGATTAAGTCGAGCTTGATAAGTTAACCACATTAATCGCCAAGCAACAATATTATAAGTAGCCAGTGCTTTGAGTAAACGCTCTCGGGTTTGAAGTTGAAGTTTTTCGCGCGCGTCAGCCACTTTTGAGCGGTTTTGTGAAAGGGTTCGATCAGCAACCGATAGCTATACCACTGCACCCATTGCCAAGCTTGAGTAAAGTTGTCAATGGGTAGAGTGGTGAGCAATAACCAACGAATGGGTGGACTACCATCAGCAGGTTTCTCAGTTTCTTCTACGAGTAGTACATTGATTTCCACTGGCTGGAGATTGTGGGGTTTGGGGTGATGTTGAGGCACTTCCAGAGTGACTCTCATCCCTCGGATTTGTAATAGTGCGCGGGCGAGCTGGACGTTTGGGATTACGCTCTAAGTTGATGGTCATTTTACCTAAGATTGGCCTTTGTTCAATCGTCGGCAAAAGATATCCCATCTCCTCTTTCACCCTGGGGTTATACTGCTCTCGAAGAATCAGTAATTCGCGCTTTGGCAGAGCGCTTTTGGGCGAACAACTCAAAGATATCGGCCTCGCGATCAGCAACATGTATGAGCTTCGCTTTTTCGGCTAGTCCTTCCTCGGCTCCTGTAAGAGTCTCTAACCATCGATAGCTTTCTTTTTCTTGAATCGCTTTTTTCTTGCGTTCTTTTTTCTTTCCACTCCTGTGCTTTCTTGTCCAACTCTGCTGATGTAGCAGTCCCAATGGCTCTCAATCGCGCACTCACCGCTATACAGCTATGAACTTTGATTCGAAGTTGCTTGGTCTGATTGATATATCCCAAACCCTTCGTGGCTTGATGTGTCCTATACTCCAAGTCGGTCGTGTCCTGTATTGCCAGCACTACTCACGGCGACCGACACACCTCCTCACTACGCCTTCCCTGTGTGAAGCCAATAAGTCGGTCCCTTTCACTGTCTTATTTGACCAAAATCTGTAGATACTTTGACTCTCGCTGGCATTTCCACTCGCTTTTGGTACTGTTTCTCCTGGATGCTCACTTAAGACCAGAAGTGTCTTTCTCAATCTTTTTGCGTGGCGTATGTCCTGAAAAATTTCGGATTTATCTCCTGGCTTATCCAATCCTTCATTTGTTCCTCTTCATCCCCTGATTGGCTTTTTCCTTTCATACTCTCACAACCTCCGCCTCACTGTCCACTCCAGCTTTGCTGCACCGAATTAAGCGCGATCGCACTTCAAGATTAGCGATCGCACTTCAAGATTAGCGATCGCACTTCAAGATTAGCGATCACAGTCTTGGGAAACCCCTGTTAGTCTATACTCCAGTTAATAATTACGCTCACCACTCCTCTCCCCATCCTTGCCTACATCAAACGTCTCTATCACTGTTTCGACTACTTTTGCCTAATGGATAGTATTAAGGTAGGGGGGATTCCTCTGGCCTTGCCCGTAGCGCTATATACTACCTCTGCCTGGTATTTCCTCTTTGCCCTGACGAGGTGATTGTTGCGGCTACACAAATGTAAAGACCTAGCATGCTAGGTCTTTACAAGCCTCTGGGGACTGAATTAAACCGGAGTATTGCACCCGGATTGGGGATCAGTTGTGCCAATTAGATGGCATTGCTTAATAATGGAATGATTTTAAGAGTGAGGTGGAATGGGCATCTTGCCCGTTCCTGGCGGTGCGACCCGAAGGTGCGACCCAAGGGCGATTTACTCGCCCTAGGAGGCGCGCACCTTGAGCGAATTTAATATAGGACTTACGCAACTGGCACAACTAATGGTGGGGCTAGACCTGGTTGACTGACAAAAGTTCACATAGCGCGATCGGTGCAGCAATCGGTGTAGCGGCGCGCTACCCAACGGAAGACTCATCCTTTCCCAGTGATGGAAGGTGTTACCTTCTCAAATTGGCTACAAATGCCATATTCTGACTGGGTGACTAAACTCAGACAGGATGACAAGCGAAAACACCTCCCGTCTCTATAATGCCGAAGTTACGTTATTGGGTCAATCCAAACAATGGGCTGATATCAGGCATCTACATACAAGGCGTCTGGATGGTAGTTGGACTAATTCACTCAGGTAGCGTAAATCTGACAAAATGGACTATGTACATCCACTCAAGTGCTGTGTTTGCGACAGTCACGCAACGTCGATTCAGTCGATGGTTGCTTCGGTCCCCGGATTAATCCACAACGGTTATATAGCCCACTGATTCAGGAAGCGAAGAATAGATGGGAAAATGAACTATTGTATCCTTCGCTTGGATACTTCCATGCTGTGGAATCAATATTGTCTGATTAGGGTAGCTGTGGTATATCGAGGAAGAGCAGTGCCAGTGGCGAGCGCGAGTACTGGAGCATTCTTAATGCAGCGTCTTGATAGGCAGCTATAATGACAAAGCTCTTGACAGTGTCGCGATTAATCCCAGATAGAGTTCAAGTTGTACTGCTAGCAGACAGAGGATTCATCAATACTCAGGTGAATGTTGTATGCCTTGGCTGAACTGGGGAACGCATTATCGCATCCGCATTGGTCTGTGATTTCTGGGTCTGGCGACATGGGTTAGGTTGGTCTCAAGTACGAGATTTTCATGTTCTACGGGGTGAAGCTCTTTTACTCCAAAATGTCTGGATTCACAAAACCGAATATGCATGGTGCAGTTAATCTGGGTCTGGCAAATGATGGAATTAGCGGAGAACTTTGGTACATCGTCAGGGACGAACCGACCACCCTTGCTGACATTTCGGGAATATGGCTTACGCTTTGATATTGAAGAGAGCTTTCTTGATGACAAGTCCAATGGTTTTGAGTTGGAAAGCTGTGAGATTCGGAATGCAAAGCGCCTGATCGCGATTGTGTTTCGTCTTGGGGTACGCTACTCTTTATCTCACTGCCCAAGGAACTAAGGTCGTAGCCCGAGGATTACGCCGTTTTGTAGACCCTCACTGGTGCGCGCGGTAACAGTTATCTCATGCATTGGTTGGGCATGGGTATTGACTGCACGCTACTCTTGGTTGGGAGTTGTTTGAAACCCTAATTTTAAGTGGGAAACCCGACCCATCACCAGCGATGGCTTCCCGAAAACAGGACGAGCAGAAGAGGTATCGGCGCTTAGTTTACAGTAAGGTCTTTTGACTATGCTTGTTGAGTTTTGTCAGTCAACCAGGGGGCTAGACCACGGCGAGAGTCTAATAACTAAACTATAGACATAGTAATGTCGGGACGTTTTAGTTGGTTAATTAAGTAATTGGATTTGAGCCCATGCTTAATTTGATAAATTGTTTGACCACTTTTATAAGCCAAATTTTTAAGGAAAGAGCCAAACTAAAATAGCACAAGCAATATGGTTTCTTTGAATACGACCCTTGCGACCTTGACATGATTCAATACCAGTCAATTGTTTTAATTTAAGATGAAACTCCTCAACCTGACATCGAACCTTACACTCTTTTTGTACAACGTCCCTGGAGGCGCGCATTCCAATGGGCAGGTAAACTGCCCTTGGGTCGCGCCTCATAATTCTGAGATAAATCGTTTGTAGCGATGCAGCGCGGTCTTGGGGAGGCAGCGCGGTCTTGGGGGTCTCCCCCATGAGCGACTGCCGTGGTTTCCCCCGGAGACAAAACCTTAGATAGGGTCGCCTTTATAGTTAGCAGGTTATGCAGAAAAGGGTTAAATATTTTTTAATAGCGATGCAGCGCGGTCTTGGGGAGGCAGCGCGGTCTTGGGGGTCTCCCCCATGAGCGACTGCCGTGGTTTCCCCCACTCGCTATTGCATCAAGACAAGGCAACCCTATCTTACGGTAAATTCAAACCATGAGCGACTGCATCAAGACAGCGATAAAATCCGTTTTGTCGGTGGAGACACTTACCGGTCAAAGTTTCACTTTTTTGGAGCAGGTAAATTTGTTAATTTTTACTAATTTACCGGATTTTAACTCTTTTTCATCCCAAACTAATGATTCAATTCTTTGATAATCTTTTTGATTGCCAGTCTCATCCACAAGTCGATTCCGTTTGAGAGGACAATAATAATATTATCCCAAACCATCGATATATAACATTAATTTATTTTTGGCATACCAACTGTCCATCAATACAGTTCTAAATGGCAACTCCTTAGAATAGACAAGGTTTTGGAGCCTATCCAAAACCTGTTCTATTTTTGTCTTACCATCCTAGAGACGAAACCTTAGAATAGGGTCGCCTTTATGGTTGACAAGCTATGCATAGAAGGGTTAAAACTTGAGGCGCGACCCCGTAATTTAATTCGCCATAGGAAAGCGCGCCTCCATTGATTAAGGCGACCCTATTCTTACGGTAACTTCACCGTTATGGGTCATAAATCCGATAGTATACTACCCAAAACTTTTGGGTTTCGTGATTGACCTATAGGCAATTTATTAATCAAATTACTTGGAGGCGCGCATTCCAATGGGCAGGTAAACTGCCCTTGGGTCGCGCCTCGATTAAGCTGTTGCGCATTTAAACTGTGATAACAGCATTGCCTTTGTTTTTTATTTTTCGTACCCATTTTATAATTAACCCTCCTTCATTTAAAAGATGATTTAACAAACATTCTAATTCTTCAATTGATTTGAAAACTCGATTGGCAATATATTCTTTTGCTGAATGCCAAACCAATTCAATTAAGTTATAATCAGGACTATACTCGGGAAGATA